>NZ_JAGSOG010000480.1 GCF_018139695.1 Actinospica durhamensis
CGGGGGTGCGGATGGTGCAGACGGTCGCATCTTCGCTCCGAACTGCCGGTAGGCATGATGGTAGGAACCTTCGGTCCCTGACGGCGGTCGGCCCTGACTGAGGCCGACGCCGAAACGGCGGCACCGCGCCCGAACGGGAAACGTCCGACGCGCGGCTGGCGCGATCGTTCCGTAAACGTTTCCGGTGGTACTAGGCTGGAGTATCGGGAACCAGTCGGCCCGCGTCAATACCCAGGCTGCGGTATACCGGATACTTCGACGTCGGCGGCGTGACGGGGGTGGGTCAACTCGATGGCCGGGATCAGGGAGGTGGCGAAGGCCTGCGGCGTGTCCGTGGCGACGGTCTCGCGCGCGCTCAACGGCAGGCCGGAGGTGAACGAGGAGACGCGGCGTCAGGTCCGGCTGGCCGCCGAGATCCTCGGCTACCGGCCGAGCGTCTCGGCCCGCGCGCTGGTGCGCGGGCGCTCCGACGCGGTCGGGCTGCTGTGGGACAGCGCCTACGAGACCGCGGGACGGCGTCATCCGTTCCTGCTCTCGGTGCTGGTCGGGATCAAGCAGGCGCTCGACGCGGCCGGGCGGCACCTGATCCTGCTGAACGTGGAGGCCGACCGCGTCGGCCCGCGCGCGTATCTGGAGACCGCGGCCCAGTTCCAGCTCGACGGCGTGCTGGTGATGGGCGTGGACTCGCGGCGTCCCGCGCTGTGCGCCGTGCTCGAGTCGGAGCTGGCCTGCGTCGGCTTCGACGTGCCGATCAGCGGTCCGCGCGCGACATACGTGGCCTCGGACAACCGCGCCGGCGCGATGCAGGCGATGCGCCACCTGTACGGGCTCGGCCACCGCCGCATCGCGACCATCACCGGACCGCTCAGCATGATGCCCGCGGAGCTGCGCCTGGCCGGATACCGGGACGCGGCCGAGGAACTGGGCCTGGAGCACGAGTACGTCTACTCCGGGGACTTCTTCCTGGACAGCGGCTACACCTGCGGCGCCCGGCTGGCCGAACTCCCGCCGGAGCAGCGGCCCACCGCGGTATTCGTCGCGGGCGACGAGATGGCCCTCGGCGCCATCCACGCGTTCGCCGACGCGGGCCTGTCCGTCCCGCAGGACATCGCCGTCGTCGGCTTCGACGACATCGAGGCCGCCGACCTGGTGCGCCCCGCCCTGACCACGATCCAGCAGGACGCGCACGCCCTCGGCGCGGCCGCCGTGGACACCCTGCTGCGCCTGGTCGACCACGACCCGGCCACGCACACCATCGGCCCGGTGCTGACCCCGACCCGGCTGATCGTGCGCCAGTCCTGCGGCGGGAACTGACGCGAAGTCAGGCCGGCCGACGCGCGGGGCCACCGAGACTGACACGGGATCAGGGCGCGCGATCGCAGGACCCGCCCGGGGGCTTGACTACGGCCGTGAGTGTTTCCATACTCTGACGCAACCCACGTTCCGTAAACGTTTCCGGCCACGCACAGATCCGAGCCCGCACATACCGGCACCGTCCCATCGCCCCACCGTCCCATCGGCATGCCGAGCCCGAGGAGGGCGATCAGGTCAGATCAGGTCAGATCAGGTCAGCATCCTGAGATCGGCACCGCGCAGGCGGGATTGCGCTCCTCAGGAGCGCGGCCCGGCGGCGCGGCGCAGCCGGTTGGCGATCGCCACGCCGAGCCCGCGCTCCGGCGGCAGCGAGGCGAGGATCAGGTCGCAGCCGAGCTGGTCGAGCTCGCGCAGGAAGCCGTAGAGCTCGCGCGCGTAGGCGTCCATCGACTCCGGCACCTCGACCACGGCGTACGCCTTCACCGGCGCCTCGGCGTAGTCCGGCGGCAGGAAGACGCCCACCTGGTGGCCCTGCTCCTGGGCCGCCGCGGCCTCGGCCACGATCCGCTCCGGCTCGACGAGCACGACCTTCGCCCGCGGCGCGTAGTGCGAGGGGTGCTGGCCCGGCACCCGGATGTGGTTCGCGCCGTCCTCCCCGATCGGGTACCCGAGCGCCTCCTCGAGGTCCTCGCGGGTGACCCCGCCGGGACGCAGGATGCTCGGGGTCTCGCCGGTGACGTCCACGATGGTCGACTCGACGCCGACCTGGCACGAACCGCCGTCCAGCACGAAGTCCACCGCGTCGCCGAGCTCCGTGCGCACGTGCTCGGCCGTCGTCGGGCTGACCGAGCCGAAGCGGTTGGCGGAAGGCGCGGTGACCCCGCCGCCGAAGGCCTCGAGCAGCGCGAGGGCGACCGGGTGGTCCGGCACCCGCACGGCCACCGTCTCGAGCCCGCCGGTCGCCTCCAGCGGCACCCGCGCAGCGCGGCGCAGGACCAGGGTGAGCGGCCCCGGCCAGAACCGCTCGGCCAGCAGCCGCGCCGTCTCCGGCACCTCCTCGACCCAGTCCGCGAGCTGCTCCGCGCTGCCGAGGTGGACGATCAGCGGGTGGGTCGGCGGACGCCCCTTGGCCTGGTAGATGCGCCCGACCGCGGCCGGATCCTCGGCGTTGGCGCCGAGTCCGTAGACGGTCTCGGTCGGGAAGGCCACCAGTCCCCCGGCCCGCAGCACCTCGGCCGCCTGCGCGATCCGCCCCGCGAGGTCGCCGCGATCACCGAGGTCACCGGTCTGGGCCGTCACGTTCGCCATCCCTTCGCTGGTGCACCCCACGTCAGGTGGCCGCACACGTTCCCCAGGCCGCGCCGGCCGGCAGCGGCACCGGCCTCCATCCTGCCAGGGCCGCGCCCCCGAGCGGAAAACCGGCCCCCGCGCGTCGGCCGCGCGCCACGTCGCCGCCGTGCCGCCGCCGACCCGCGCGAGGGTCCACCGGTGCCGCCCCTAGTCGAGGATCACGTCCAGTCGCTAGGAGCGTGGGTCAGTAACGGATGTGGTGTTGAGCGGGCGCCAGGTGGTGCGGGTGTGGGTCTGGCGGAATCCGGCGTGTTCCAGATTGGTGTGGCTTGCTGATCCGTAGGCGACGGTCACGAC
>NZ_JAGSOG010000481.1 GCF_018139695.1 Actinospica durhamensis
GTGCGGGCGGGTGGCACGGGGGCCGGCTCCGGCACTGGCCGTCGTACGGGTCGCCCACGTCGTACGCGCTGCTCGTCCTGATCGGCTGGGCCGGCCTGGTCCTGCGACCGGTCGACCTGCGCACCGCCCTGGTCGTACCCGCGCTGGCCATGCTGCTGCTCTCGTTCCGCGTCCTGTACGCGGCAGGCCTGCTCTCGCTCGGCCAGGCCGGACTCGCCGGGATCGGCGCGCTCGCCGCGGGCTGGGCGTCCGGCTGGGGCCTGCTCGCCGCCCCGTTCGCCGGAGCGGCCGTCGCGGCGCTGCTCGTGCTGCCCGTGCTTCGTCGCAGCAGCCTGCATTGGGCCGTCGCGACCCTGGCGGCAGCCACGGCGCTGAGCAGCTTCCTGTTCGACCAGCCGCTCTTCACCCCCGCCTCCGTCTCACGGCCCGGATTCGCCCAGAGCGACCGCGCTTATCTGTACTTCGAGCTCGTACTGGTGGCCCTGCTGTTGATGGCACTGACGGCCTTGGTGCGCGGCCCCGGATCACTGCGCCTCGCCGCCCTGCGCGAGAGCGAGGCCGCCGCGCGCACGGCCGGAGTGGCCGTGGACCGGGAGCGCCTGGCCGTGTTCGCCGGGGCGGGCGCGGTGGCGGCACTGGGCGGCGCGCTGTGGGCGGCGGGCGAGCAGGTCTTCGACCCCACGACCTTCGAACCCGCCCAGGGCCTGGTGTGGTTCGCCGCCGCCGCGGCCGTCGGCTTCGGCGACACGACGGCGCTGATCGGCGCCGCCGTCGTCCTCGTCATCGCGGACAGCTACGTGGCCGGCGCCTCCGCGATCCTGGTCGGCGCCGCGACGCTGCTGCTCCCACCCCTGCGCGCCCGACGCCAGGCCCGCGCGTCCCGAGCCGAGCCGGCCCCGTCGTCCCTGTCGCCCCTGTCGCCCCACAGCAGGCCAATGACTCCTGGACCCCCCGTCGAATCCGGTCGCGGTGGCGGTCCTGGTCGCGGGCCCGGGCGTGGTCCCGGCCCCGACTCCGGTCCCGGCACGGCGGTCACCTCATGAGCCCGCCCATCAGCGCCCTGTCCTGCGACTCCGTCCACGTCCGCTACGGCGGCATCGAGGTCCTGCACGGCGTCGGACTCGCGCTCGCCTACGGCACCTTCTCAGCCCTCGTAGGCCCGAACGGCGCAGGCAAGACCACGCTGCTCGACTGGTGCGCGGGCGCCGGCATCGAGTCCTCCGGCAGCAGCGGCAGCCTACTCATCGAGGGAAGGCAGGCCTCGACCTGGCCCGTCGCCCGCCGCGCGCTCGCCGGCCTGCGCTACGTCCCGTTCGAGCGCAACGTCTTCCCCAGCCTGACCGTCCTGGACAACCTGCGCGCGACCCAGGCCGCCGGCGTCGCACCGGCCGATCCGCTCGAGCGCACCCTCCACCGCTTCCCCGAACTCACCCGGCTCCTCGACCGCCCGGCCGGCGTCCTGTCCGGCGGCGAGCGCCAACTGCTGGCCGTGGCGTGCGCGCTCCAGGGCCCCGGCCGGATCCTGCTGCTCGACGAGCCGACCCACGCCCTCGCCCCCGCAGCCGCCGCCCGCGTCATCGAAGCCCTCGCCGAAGCCGCACGAGAAGGCGGCCGCGCCGTCCTCGTCGCCGAGCCGTCCACCAGCCGCGAGGCCCTGCGCGCCCACGCCGACTTCATCTGGCCGCTCGACCGCGGCCTGCGCCTGGCCGCCCAGGGCGGGTAGCCGGGCCCGGCCCGCTCAGCCAGCCACGCTCAGCCTGCCGAGTACGAGATCACCGGCGTCGTGAAGCAGTTCGTGTTCATGTCAGGAACCTGTGTCACCCAGCCGCCCTGCCCGCCGTTCGCCGAGTCCTGCCAGCGGGCCACGTTCAGGCACGCCCGCGCCGTCGGCCCCGGCCGCTGCACGACGAAGCTGGTCGGCAGGAGCAGCCCGTGCCCGGTGTAGGGCGTCGAGCTGTTCATGAAGGCCTCGACACAAGCACGTGTCACGTTCGTCCCGCAGGAGCGGACCGCGTCGGTGAGCCACTGCGCCGAGGCCCAACCGTCGAGCTCCCACATCGACAGGTCGGGCCCGCGAGACGGGAAGTACTTGGCCATCGCCGCGCGGAACGCCGCGACCTGCGGGTACTGCGTATCCTCGTAGCTGAGCTCGCTGGAGGTCGCGTACAGGACGTTGCGGCACTTCGGCGCTCCGGAGTAATCGCTGCGCACGCTCTGGTCCCAGCTCTGCGGCGTCGTGACCTTCGCGACCAGCGACACCCCGGCCTGGTCGAGCGCCGTGCACAGCGCCCCGTTGCCGGCCGTGTCGATCGCGTCGAACACGATCTGCACGCCGTGCGCCTTCATGTCGGCCGCCGCGGCCGCGAAGTTCGGCAGCGCGAAGTCCAACTGCTCGGTGACGACGGTGTATCCCTCCGCCCGCAGTCCCGCAGCCTCCTGCTGCCCGTAGCGCAGCGAATCAGGCTGGTTGTACTCGACGACGGCGGCGACGTGCGCGTTGAGCTTCTGCTTGAAGTAGGCGTAGATCTCGGTGGAGCTGTAGAGCTGGCCGTTCCACCCGACCGTCCCGTCGCGGGGCGAGGACGACCCGTAGATCGAGTAGAGGTGCGGGTACTGGTCATAAGCCTGATCCACCGGCTCCCCGCCGATGTCCGGCACGTCCTTGGAGCTGACGTACGAGGCGCCGGTGTAGGAGAAGATCGAGTTCCCGGCGAAGGCGAAGACCTGGTCCGAGTCGATCAGCTGGTGCACGCACTGCATGTCGCCCAGCCCGCTGCCCGAGTCATCGCACTGATAGACCTGGATCTTGCGCCCGTTGACCCCGCCCGCCGCGTTGAGCGCATCGAAGTACGCCTGCGCCCCGTACCCCGGTCCCGAAAAGGCCTCGGCCCCGACCGGACTGGTAATCGAGTCGATCATCCCCACCTTGATCTCC
>NZ_JAGSOG010000482.1 GCF_018139695.1 Actinospica durhamensis
CCGCCCGCCGCGAACCAGGCCACCGCCACGCCGCCGAGCGCCCCGAGGAACGCGGCCACCGGCAGGGCGCTGGTACCGAGCCCGTGCAGGAAGACGATCGCGATCGTGGCCGCCAGCCCCGCGCCCGCGGTCGAGCCGAGCATCCCCGAGTCCACCAGCACGTTGCGGAACACGCCCTGGTAGCCCGCTCCGGCGACCGCGAGCAGTCCGCCCACCAGCAGCGCGAGCACGACGCGGGGCAGCCGGATCTGCAGCAGGATGTTCTGGTCGAGCTGGGTGAGCCCGGTGTCGAGGTGCACGAAGGGCAGCCGGTCGAGCAGCGTCGCGACCACGCCCCACGGGGTGAGGTCGGCCGCCCCCACGAGTGCGCCGAGGAGGGTCGCGGCGATCAGCAAGACCGCCGCGACCGCCATGGCCCGGACCGCGCGCGACATTCGAGGCCTACTTCGTCGGCGCCTTCTCGACCGCCGCCGCGATCTCGGCGACCAGCTGCGTCAGGCGCGGCCCCCAGCGCGAGGCGACGTCGTCGTTCAGGCCCACCACGTCGTCCACCTTCACCGCGGTGATCGAGGACCAGCCCGGCCGCGCGGCCACGCTCGTGGCCGAGGCGCCGCAGCAGACGGTGTCGGCCAGGAAGACCACGCTCGGCGAGGACTGCACGATGTACTCGCTGGACAGCTGCGGATATCCGCCGTCCGAGGCCTTGGCCGCCTTGTCGGCGATGTCCTTGAGCCCGAACAGCCCGACGATCTGGCCGATGAAGGTGCTCGAGGTGGCCGAGTAGTAGGTCGGGTCGAGCTCCCAGTAGTAGCTCAGATCAGCGTGCTGCGACCCGGCCTGCTTGACCGAGGTGGCGATCTGGCTCTTCATCGAGGCCACGGTGGACGCGGCCGCCGCGTCGTGCCCGGTGGCGGTGCCGAGTTGGAGGATCTGGTCGTACGCGTCGGTGAGGGTGGCCGCCGCGGGCTCGATCAGCACCGGTACGCCGACCTTCGTCAGCGCCGCGACCAGGCCGTTGGAGTCCTCCGAGGCCACCACCAGGTCGGGCTGGTACTTGAGGATCGCCTCGGCGTTCGGGGTGAGCGAGTCGAGGTTGGACTTGGGCACGTCGGCCGGGTAGTCGGAGTCCTTGTCCACGGCCACCACCTGGCTGCCCGCGCCGACGGCGAACAGGTCCTCGGTGGCGGTCGGGGAGAGCGAGACGATTCGGGTCGGGCGGCCCGAGAGCGTCACCTTGCCGTTCGACGCGGTGAGGGTCACCGGGAACTGCGCGGCGGACGCGGCGGTGGAGCCGGCCGAGCTCGGGCTCGGGGCGGTGCCCGAGTTCGAACTCGAGCAGGCGGCCAGGCCGCCCGCCAGTACGGGTACGGCCGATATCGCGGCCAGGAAGCGGTGCAGTGGACGCATCAGGACTTGTCCTTCGCAAGCAGGCGCGAGCACGGCCGCCTGGAAAGGACGGATCGACCATGCCCACGGGTCTATGTCGTCAGCGCTCCGCAGGCGACCTGGCTTCGCCGGCCCCTGGCCTCCCGGGTGCGGGTAGGTCGGGGCGGGTCGTCACAGTTGCGGGACAGCGCCGGATTCCCACCGGCTTCGCTGCGGATACGCAAGCGAAGGCTAGCACCCGCAGGTAGGCCGATTTCGCCCCGGGTGACGGCGTGACCTGCATGTGATCGGGCCGAAAGGAGTTCGGTGCACGGGCGGGCCCCGGTTGACGCACCGTCAGCGGCGCCGGCGTCGAGCCGGCGCGGAGCCGGCGGCGAGTCCACGTGCAGGTGTGCGGCCCGGGTGCTCAGCCCAGCCGGGAGGTCGCCGCGATCGCGAGCTCGCCCAGCACCTCGCGCGCTTCGTCCGTCACCGGGGCGCCGTCGAGTGCCTCGAGCGCCCGCCGCGTGCGCTGCGCGATCCGCTCCTCCACCGATTCGAGTGCGCCGGTGTCCACGATGACCTCCTGCAGCGCGGCCACTCCCGCCGCGTCGAGGTCCGGGTCCCCGAGCCCCTCGCGCAGCAGCTTCAGCCGCACCTCGTCGGCCCGGGCCGCGGCGAGTGCGACCAGCACGGTCTGCTTGCCCTCGCGCAGGTCGTCGCCCGCGGGCTTGCCGGTCGCGGCCGGGTCGCCGAAGACGCCGAGGACGTCGTCGCGCAGCTGGAAGGCCTCGCCGAGCGGCAGCCCGTACTCCGAGAGCGCGACGCTCAGCGCCCCGGTCTCGGCCGCGTCGCCCGTGGCCAGCGCCGCGCCGAGCTGCAGCGGACGCTCGATGGTGTACTTCGCCGACTTGAACCGGATCACCGTCTCGGCGCGCTCCAGGATCTCCGCGGGCGAGGCCACCGAGAGACCGCGGCTCTGCGCCAGGACGTCGAGGTACTGCCCGGCCATCACCTCGGAGCGCATCAGGTCGAACACCGGACGGGCCGCGTGGATCCGGGCCGCGTCGAACCCGGAGCGGGTGAACATCTCGTCGCACCAGGTCAGCGTGATGTCCCCGAGCAGGATCGCGGCCGCGGCGCCGAAGCGCTCGGGCGAGCCCTCCCAGCCGCCGACCCGGTGCAGCGCCTCGAAGCGCCGGTGCACGGCCGGCTTGCCGCGGCGGGTGTCCGAGCCGTCCATGTAGTCGTCGTGGATCAGCGCCGAGGCCTGGAGCAGCTCGAGCGAGGCCGCGGCGACCAGCGCCGCCTGCTCGAGCGCCTCGTCCGCCCGCGCGCCCCCGGCCGCCCGCCAGCCCCAGTAGCAGAAGGCGGGCCGCATCCGCTTGCCGCCGTCCAGGAAGCTGCGCAGCGCCTCGGCCGGTTCGACCAGATCCGGGCTGATCAGCCGCAGCACCTCGGCTTCCTGCCGGTCCAGGAACGCGCTCAGCGCGGCGGAGACGCGGGTGCGCAGCCCATGCCGGTCGAGCGGGGAGGAGGCGGGGGTGGAAG
>NZ_JAGSOG010000483.1 GCF_018139695.1 Actinospica durhamensis
GGCCTATCTGCTGGTCGCGGCCGCGGCCATCGCCTGCTACGAGCTGGCGCCGGCCGGCCAGATGGTGTCCTGGGCGGTGCTCGGGCTGGCCTCGGTCGCCACCGTGCTCGTCGGCGTCGCGCGCTACCGCCCCCGGCCCGCCCTGCCCTGGCTGGTGCTCGGCGCCGCACTGCTGGTGGAGGTCGTCGCCGACCTCGTCTACCAGGCGCTCGGCGGCTCGATCGGCGGCAACGGCCCCTTCCCGAGCGCGGCGGACGCGATCTACCTGTCCTTCTATCCGATCGCGATCGGCGCGCTGCTCGGGTTCGTCCGGCGCGACGCGCCCGAGTACCGGCGCGGCACCCTGCTGGACGCGCTCATCGTGGCGGTCGGGATCGGTGCGCTCAGCTGGGGCGTGTTCAGCGTCCCGAGCTCGGCTCAGCCGGGTCTCGGCGCGCTGACCCGGACGATCCTGACCGCATACCTGGTGCTCGACCCGCTCTTGTTCGGCCTCGCCCTGCAGCTGCCGCTGGCCGGGCGGCTGCGCTCGCTCCCGGTCCATCTGCTGCTGCTCGGCGCGCTCGCCTCGTTGTACTCGGACACGTATTTCGCCGTCACCGAGTTGCACCCGAACTGGCCGTCGGCGCCCGGCGAGATCGTCGGCTACGCGGCGTTCTACGTCACCTGGGGTCTGGCCGCGACGCTGCCCTCGATGGCCCAGACGGTGGTCCCGCCGTCCGGTCGGCCGTGGGCACTGGTCGCCCCGCGCACGTGGATCGCCCTGCTCTGCTGCGCGGCCCTGATCAGCCCGGTGCTGCTGATCGTCAACGCGTACCGGTCCAGCCCGGACGACACCCAGGTGCTGGCAGGCTGCTGCATCACCCTGTTCCTGCTCGTCTTCGCCCGGCTGGTCCAGGCGATGCGGGCGTGGCAGCGCACGACGTTGCGGCGGGAGACACAGGCCTACCTGCGCACGCTGATCGCGGACGCCCAGGACGCCATCATCCTGGCGTCGATGGACGGCAGGGTACGTTTCTCCAGCGACTCCGGGCGCCGGCTGTTCGGCGCGAGGCTCGGCCGCGGCCCGGTGGCCGCGCTCTTCACCGGCCAGGACCGCGAGCGCGTCGCGCGCGGCTTCGCCCAGCTCACCGGCCCGGCGCAGCAGGAGCAGGAGCCGGACTGGCCCACCGCGGTACACGTCGAGGCCGGCGACGGCCGGATCGTGCGCGCCGAGGCCCGGTGGAGCGATCTGCGGCAGGACCCGACCGTGCGCGGCGTCGCGCTGACCCTGCGGGATGTGACCGAGGAACGGCGGCTGGAGGAGGAGCTGCGCCGCCAGGCGCTGACCGACTCGCTGACCGGACTGATGAACCGTCAGGGCCTGCTGCGCAAGATGCTCGCCGAGTACACCGTCGGGCCGGGCCGGCCGGGCGCCGGCGGCCTGCTGATGATCGACCTCGACGACTTCAAGGAGATCAACGACACGCTCGGCCACCCGATCGGGGACGAGGTGCTTGTGGCGTTCGCCCGGCGCATCCTCGAGCACGTACGGCCCGAGGACGCGGCGGCCAGGCTCGGCGGCGACGAG
The DNA here is from genome assembly GCF_018139695.1 of Actinospica durhamensis. Lineage (GTDB taxonomy): Bacteria > Actinomycetota > Actinomycetes > Streptomycetales > Catenulisporaceae > Actinospica > Actinospica durhamensis. The sequence goes on from NZ_JAGSOG010000483.1 coordinate 1,568, forward strand.
TTCGCCGTGCTGACGGCGCACGGGCCCGATCCGTTCGTGCTCGAACTCATCGCCCAACGGCTGATCGAGGCCTGCGAGGAGCCGCTGGAGACCAGCGCGGGCCCGCTGCGGGTGGCCGCGAGCCTCGGCTTCGCCACCTTCGGGCAGCTTTCCGGGGCCCAGGAGGCGGTGCCCGGGCCGGACGGGCGCACCGACCCCGACACGCTGATGCGCGCGGCGGACCTGGCCCTGTACGCGGCGAAGGCCGAGGGCGGGAACCGGTGGCGGCGCTACCACTCCGGCCTGCTCGACCAGGCGGTGCGACGCGCCGAGCTGCGCTCCGCCCTCGAGGAGGCGATCGAACGCGAGACGCTGAGCGTCGCGTATCAGCCGATCGTCTACCTGGACTCGCGGCAGATCGCCGGCTTCGAGGCGCTCGCCCGCTGGCGGCACCCGACCCTCGGCCCGCTCGGTCCCGACGTGTTCATTCCCCTCGCCGAGGAGACGGGGCAGATCATCGAACTCGGCCGGCTGATGCTGCGCCTCGCCGTGCGCCAGGTGGCGCAGTGGAACGCGCTGCGGCCCGGCGCCCCCTGCTTCATCGGGGTCAACGTCTCGGTGCACCAGCTGCGCCGGGAGGACTTCGTCGACGTGGTCCGCGACGTCCTCGCCGACACGGGCATCGATCCGCAGCAGGTGGTGCTCGAGGTGACCGAGACCGCGCTGCTCGACCACGACGACGTTCAGGTGCGCGAGCGTCTCCAGGCCCTGAGCAACCTCGGCGTCGCCGTCGCGCTCGACGACTTCGGCACCGGCTACGCGTCGCTGATCTCCCTGCACGACATGCCGATCGACATCATCAAGGTGGACAAGTCCTTCACGAGCCGGCTCACCACGTCCGAGCGCATGCGCCGGCTCGTGCGAGGCCTGCTCGCGATCGGCGACGCGATGGAACTCAGCACGATGGCCGAGGGCGTGGAGACCTGGGAGCAGCACGAGCAGCTGCTCGAACTCGGAACCGGAGCCGGGCAGGGGTTCCTCTACGGGCGCCCGCTGGCCCCCGAGGACGCCGCGGCGCTGTGGCTGGCCGACCTGCCGCTCCCGCTGAGTGAATCAGAATGATCTGATGCATCTCCGGTAGATCAGAATGCGCACCATCATTGTCCCGCCACGGGAGTTCACCGTCGTGGGCAACATCGCCTCGTCCCCATCTCGTCCGACGGACTACAGCGCCGAGGACTAGAAGTCCGATGAAGATCTTCGTGGTCTGATGTGGCGGGTCGGCGTAGCCGGCCCGCCACTGGCCTGTTCATGCTGGTGTCGGCAGGTTCCAGCGTCCGTTGGTGCGGGTGAGGCCGAGGTTGAT
>NZ_JAGSOG010000484.1 GCF_018139695.1 Actinospica durhamensis
GTCCTTGATGGTGGGGGCGTAGCGCTCCATGAACCGCTCTCCGTCGGCGTTGCGGGCATCTCGCGGACGGCGTGGTCGATCAGGCCGGGTACTCGACCTCGCGCTGCGGCTCGGAGAACTGCTGCTGGCCTCGGGCGAGGCGGCAGAGGATGTCGAGGCGGGAATGCTGGCGGTGGCGCACGGGTTCGCACTCGAGCGCTGCGACGTGAGCGTCACCTTCACCCTGCTGACGATCTCGCACCAGGTCACGCTGGCCGACCCGGCGTGGACGGCCTCGCGCAGCGTGCGGCGGCGCGGATCGGACTACACCCGGCTCGCCGCGGTGCACGACCTGGTGCGCGACATCAGCGAGCGCGACCTGTCGGTCGAGGAGGCGTACGGGCGGCTGCTGCGGATCCGCCGCAACCGCCACCCGTATCCGCACTGGATGATCGCGGCGAGCACGGCGCTGCTCGCGGGCGCGGCCTCCGTACTGGTCGGCGGGCACTGGACGGTGTTCTTCAGCGCCTGCGCGGCCGCCCTGGTGGGCAATCAGCTCGCCTGGTCGCTGGCCACCCGCGGGCTGCCCGAGTTCTACCAGTACGTGGTGGCCGCGATGCCCGCGGCGGCCGCGGCGATCCTACTCGACCTCGTCCACGCCGAGGTCCTCTCCTCGGCCGTCATCACCGGCGGGCTCTTCGCCCTGCTCCCCGGCCGCGCCCTGGTCGCCGCCGTCCAGGACGCTCTGACCGCCTTCTACATCACCGCCGCGGCCCGGCTGCTCGAGGTCTTCTTCATCATCATCGGCATCATCTGCGGGATCAGCCTCGTCCTGCGGGCCGGGATCGCCATCGGCATCGACCTCAACCCGGCCGGCACCCTCGTCATCCCCTCCCGGCCTTGGCTCCAGACTCTCGCCGCCGGGGTCCTCGGACTCACTTTCGCCGTTGTCCTGCAGGTCCGTCGGCCCGTCCTCGGCTACGCCGTCCTGAGCGCCGCCTTCGGCTGGATCTGCGATGCCGGGCTCCGGCAGGCCGGGCTCACCCAGGCCGTCGCCGTCACGATCACCAGCGTCCTGCTCGGGCTCGGCGGGCAGCTCATCGCCCGCCGCGGGGCCACTTCCGGGCTCCCCTACACCATCCCCGGGCTCGTCGCCCTGCTCCCCGGCTCCGCCACCTATCTCGGCGTCCTGTTCATCGTCCGCGGACAGACCGGGCTCGGCGCCACCCAGCTCTTCTCCGCCGCTTCCGTCGGCCTCGGCCTCGCCGTCGGGGTCAACCTCGGCGGCGAGCTCGCCCGGCTCATGCTCCCCGCCCGGCCCGGGCAGGTCTACCGGCTCACTCCCGACTTCGCCCTGCGGCGCCGACCCGTCGCTCGGGTCTGGTTCCGTCGGCGCTGAGGGCTCGTCAGCGGGCACTTCGGGCTCGTCCGCCGACTCCAAGGGTTCGTCAGCCAGGTCAGCGGACTCCTCAGCCAGGTCAGCGGACTCCCCCGGCTCATCCGCCGACGCCGCGGACTCGTCAGCCAGGTCAGTAGACACTTCCGGCTCGTCCACCGACTCAGCCAGCTCAGCAGTCACTTCCGGCTCGTCCACCGGCGCCGATGAGGGCTCGTCAGCCGCGCCCGCTCCACCGCCGGACCCGACCCCAGAGGCCGCAGAAGCTGCGGCACCCGCAACACCCGCGCCCACCACAGCCCCCACCGCGGCGACGGCCGGGCGGGTGTGCGCGAACTGCGTCACCTTCACGGAGCGCAGGACCTCGGGCACCGGGGCCACGACCTTCGGCAGCGTGGTGGTCGGCGCGTCCTGATTCGCCGGGTCCAGGTCCTGGGCCCGCTTCGCGGTGTACGCCTGCTGGCGCGGCAGCCCGGCCAGACCGGACCGTCCTGGCACGGGCGAGGGAGTCACCCGGGAACGCTCGCGGACCTGGCGGTAGCGCACCTTCCTGCGGTGCCGGCCCATCAGGGTCAGGGTCAGCATGCCGAGGGCGCACAGCAGCGCCAGACCGAGGACGCCCGCGCCGACCAGCTTGGCGTCCTGGCGCACCGAGGAGGTCTGCTGGTCCGGCTGCGTGTTCACAGCGCCGGATCCGGTCTGGGCGGCGGCGCCGGTGCCGGTCACGTAGTTCCAGCTGATCTGCCCGTAGGTGATCGTCAGGTACTCGGTGGTGCCCATCTGGGACTCGGAGACGAAGGCCGCGTTGGTCAGCGCGTAGTCGATGCGCTGGTAGCCCTGGCCGGCGCCGACGTCGAGCCGGGCGCAGGCGAAGCGGTCGCCGGAGGTCGCGGCCATCGAGAGGTTGGCCGACTGGGCGTCGACGGTGCGGGTGAGGGTGAGCGTGGCCAGGTTCGACGAGGCCAGCTGCGGCGGCAGCATCGAGGCCGGGCCCACGTTGGTCACGCGCAGCCAGCCGGAGTAGCCGGCGTCGGCGGACTGGCCGGCCACCTGGGGCAGCTGCAGATCCGCGCCGGTAGCCGGGGCGTGGGTGTCCGGTACGCACGGGCCCGCGCTGGTCGGGGCCGCCGCGCTGGGCAGCGTCTGCGGCTTGAAGGTGGAGGAGTGGATCGGCTGGACGTAGCCCGTGCGCGCGGTCGAGGTGGCCGAGACCTGCCGGCTGCTCGAGGTGCTGTGCGTCACGACCGGTGCGGTGGAGCTCTGCACGACGGCCGGGCTCGAGGCCGGCGCGGTGGTGGCGGACTGGGACACGGTCGGGAAGGAGGAGCTCGGCTTGACGATGGGGCGCTGGGGCAGCGCCACGGCAGCGGCGGCCGGGGAGGCCGAGCCGATCAGGGCGGCCAGCACGGTCGCGACGCCGGCGGCGGCCGTGAGCGAGGCTATGGGAGCGAGCATGCGGGCCCGAGCGGGGCGCGCGGAACGTTCGGGACGCGGCACTGGTCGTGGGACTTCCGGATCGGGGGCGGGATCGAGGGC
>NZ_JAGSOG010000485.1 GCF_018139695.1 Actinospica durhamensis
CCCCCGCCGACGCACCCCTCACCGAAGTAGCCGCCGTCGCTGCCGACGTGGCCTGATCTGACGGCCGTCTTGCCGACGCACATACGGAAACGCGGCCTCCGGCGGGGAAATCTGTCGGGGGTGCGCAGCTGGAGGGTCGATGAGGGGTGTGCGGGTCCAGCTGCCTGTCGTAGCTACGGCAGTCGGGCTTCGTGATCTGCGGCGAGCTCGAGGCGTGCGAGGGCAGCCTCGCTGTCGGTCTCCTCTGTCAGGATGCCGGCATGACTTCCAGCGTCGAACTGTCGGGTCCGGCCGACTCGAAGGCAGGTTCTTCTGGGACTGCGTCTGAACCCCCGATACAACGCGCACTGAGCCGACACCAGACCGCACCCGCTGGTACCACCACCGACACGCACGCGCGCCCAAGACGCAGCACTACGCAGATCACGAAGTCCGACTCACGTACTACGGTCGCCCTGTTGGTGTGCGACGCTGTCGTGCATGGGTGCTGCGACGCGCGATGAGCTTTCGCTCATCACGGAAGAGCCCAGCGCCACATACTTCCGTCGGGTGCGGCGACTCGCCGAGCTCGTGTGCGCTCTGGAGGCGTGAGCGCGGCCGACGGGTCGTGAGCGCTGTCAGTCATAATCACGGGATGGACTCCCTGGATCGCGCCGTGCCCGCCGGGATCGTGTTGATGGCCGACCCGCGGGTCGCGGCGGTGCCGGTTCACGAGGTGGGCGGGGAACTGCTGGACGTGCGGGACTGCGAGATGCTCCGGGTCTCGTCCTTTCGGGCCGATGCGGAAGGGGCGTTCGCGCACGTGCGTATGGAGGTCCTGGACCGGCTGGTCGGCGCCGACGACGCGCTTGCCGACGGGTTACGGCTGCTGATCGTCGAGGGCTATCGGCCGCCCGCGGTCCAACGCCGGTACTTCCGGGAGTACCGGGCGGTGCTGCGCGATGCCAACCCCGACTGGAGCGAGGATCGGCTTCAGCTCGCGGCGAGCCGCTACGTGAGCCCGCCGGAGATCGCTCCGCACAGTGCGGGCGCCGCCGTCGACCTGACTCTGTGTACGGCGGAAGGAGTCGAACTCGACCTCGGTAGCGCTGTCAACGCGACGCCGGAGGAATCGGCAGGAGCCTGCTACACCGACCACCCGGGCCTGTCCGCCGAAGCGAAGCACTACCGGGCCGTGCTGGCGGCCTCGCTGACCGGGGCCGGGTTCGTCAACTACCCCACCGAATGGTGGCACTGGTCCTATGGCGACCGGTACTGGGCCCTGGCCACCGGCGCCCCGGCAGCGCTCTACGGCTCGCTCGATCGGCCCTGACACCGGGCGTCTTCGCGCCGCCGTCGCGTCGTATCAGGTCGCGTTGTATCAGGATACTGGGGTATGGGGTTCGGTATGGGCTTCTTCGAGTCGATGTCCGCACCGCCGCCCGTCGATACGGTGCGTCCCAAGGATGGGCCGTGGATGCGGCCGGAACGGGTGGTGCCCGGGAGCGTGGCGGCGGATGTCGTGTTGATCCACACCGACGAGGTGGCGGTGGTGGTGAGCGGCATGCGGGCGTACGCCAACGGGTTCGAGCTGGACGTGCACGCGCGCCAGCGCCATGCGCCGGCCGAGGGGCGCTGGATTTCCCGGGGACCGAAGGCCGCGCCGCCGAAGGGTGAGGAGGTCGACCCGGGCGAGCTCGGGGATCAGATGCTGCGGTTCGGGGTGCTCTACGCGGACGCGCGGCGTGGCTCGACGCCTCGGCTGCCGGGACCACTCCAACGGGAGCCGCCGCCGGTCGGCGAGGTGCTGATCGCGGAGATCTCGGCCGGCCACGGCAATCGGCGGGACTTGAAGAGCACCTACTGGATTCACCCGCTGCCCCCGCACGGACCGCTCGTGTTCGTCGCGTCCTGGCTCGGATGGGGCGTCGCCGAGACACAGGTGCCGATGGACAGCGCCCTGATCCGCGAGGCGTCACAGCGTACTGTGACGCTCTGGCCGGACGGCACGTGATCCGGAGCCCCGTGGGCGGAGCTTAGGAGAAGGCCACTTCCTCGAAGCCGATGACGATCTTCTGGAGCGTGGAAGACCGCTTCTCGCCGAACCGGTACCAGGCGTTGTCGGTATGCGCGTCCTCGCGTTCGGCCATGATCGGGACGATCTCCCACAGCTCGTCCGACGATACGGGGCTGGACATCGAGAATCGCAGGCCCGGCGCGATCGGGATGGAAGCCCGGGCGGACGGGCAGAGCTGCGCGACGCATACGAACGCCGTGATCCGCGGGAGGTATCCCAGGTCGTAGCCGTCCAGCGCCAAGACTGCCGCCGCCTGGCTTCCGGTCACCGTGAGCACGGGCTCTGGCGTCTGCCCGGCGCTGACGTGCAGCGTCGCGACGGGGCTCGCGTAGTCCACGCCGATGTACCACGGCGTGTACGTGTCGGCGGTGCCGTGGAGCAGGCAGTACCAGCAGGAGTTGGGATTCGGGGAGGCGTGTGCGCTGAGCGTTACCCGTGCCATCGAGTCCGCCGGGAGCGCGGCCGGGCTGCACGGGTCGGCGAACGAACATGCGGGCTGTTTGCCGCCGACCGGCGACCTGTCGACGATGTCCGCCGCGTCGCCGGTGAGGGTGGTCGTGGTCGGCGAACCCTGAAACGAGCCGCCAGCCAGGCTGAAGGTGCCCAGGCCGAGTGCGACGACAGGTATCAGGATGGCGAACGTTCGCAGGACTCGTCGACGAGTCACGTCAGGTACTCCCTGGTATCGGATGTCCAGGTGAGGCAGCGTAGTGGATGGCCCTCGTCAGCGCCGTATTTCCTCTTTGATGGAGCGGGGCTACCATGTGGCCGCGCGGCGCCGGGCGGGCGTCGTGACGGGTCGGGTCGAGTCGGGTCGGGGG
>NZ_JAGSOG010000486.1 GCF_018139695.1 Actinospica durhamensis
AAGAGACAGCGAGCCGCTCCCGCAGCCGGACGGCGTCGCCCACCGTCCGCAACACCCGCGCCCCGGCACCCGGCAGCAAGCGCGCCCGCACCCCGGTAGCCACGACCAGCACGTCATAGGGCACCGACTCAACCGGGGTCGGCACGTCCGCGGCGCGACTGCCGTCACCGTCACCGTCAACGCAGCTCGCCGCGAGCCCGACCGTGCGGCCAGCCGGATCCAGCGACACCGCCGTCTCGCCGAGCCGGAGCGTCAGCCCCAGCTCGGCGAGACGCTCCGGCTGACGCAGCGGCAGCCGGTCGCGGGTCCATTCGCCCGCCAGGATCTGCTTGGACAGCGGAGGACGATCGTACGGCGGATGCGCCTCCGCGCCGAGGAGGGTCAGCTGCCCGGTGTGCCCGTCCCGGCGCAGCGTCTCGGCCACCGCCAGCCCGGCCGCCCCGGCCCCGACCACCAGGACACGGGCGTCCGCAGCGTCGGACACCCCCGGCCTACCAGGTCACCGGCAGGCAGTAGGCGCCGTAGACGAAACCGTCGTGCTTGAGCGGCACCTCGGCGGCATCGACGGCCAGGCGCAGGCTCGGGATGCGGCGGTAGAGCGTGCCGTAGACCACCTGGAGCTCCATCCGGGCCAGCGGCTGGCCGAGGCACTGGTGCACGCCGAACCCGAACGCGACATGGTGGCGCGCGGCGCGGCCGAGGTCGAGCCGGTCGGGGTCCGGGAAGGCCTCCGGGTCCCGGTTGCCGATGTCGTTCGGGAAGATCAGACCCTCGCCCGCGCGGATCGTCTGGCCGGCCAGCTCGATGTCCTCGAGCACGGCCCGGCGCCGCCCGGTGTGCACGATGGTGAGGTAGCGCAACAACTCCTCGACCGCGCCGGCGACCTCCCGCGGATCCTCGGCCGCGCGCAGCCGCGCGAGCTCCTCCGGGTGCTGCAGCAGCGCGAACGTGCCCAGCGCGATCATGTTCGCGGTGGTCTCGTGCCCGGCCACCAGCAGCAGCACCGCCATCTGCGCGACCGCGTCCCGGGTCAGCTCCCCGGTCCCGATCCGCTCGGCCAGCAGGGAGAGCACCCCGTCGTCCGGCTCGGCCAGCTTCCGCCCGACCAGGTCGTCGAGGTAGTCGGCCAGGCGCCTGCGGGCGGCCGCCCGCTCGTCCTCGCTCACGCTCATCCGGATCAGGACCTTGCTGTTGGCCTGGAAGAAGTCGTGGTCCTCGTAGGGGACGCCGAGCAGCCGGCAGATCACCAGCGACGGCACCGGCAGCGCGAACGCGTCCACCAGATCCACCGGCCTGGGCCCGGCCAGCAGGTCGTCGATCAGGCCGTCCACGATCTCCTGTACGCCCGGGCGCATCGCCTCGATCCGCTTGATGGCGAACGGCGCGGTGACCATGCGCCGCTGCCGGGCGTGCTCCGGATCGTCGAGCCGGATGAAGCTCAGCCCCTGCTGCCGGCTCGGCGTCCCGGCGGTCTGCAGCGGATAGCCGGGCGAGTCCGGATCGGCGCTCACCCGCGCGTCACCGAGCAGCGCCCGCTGGTCGGCGTACCGGGTGACCAGCCACGGCGTGGACCCGTCCCACAGCCGCACCCGCACCAGCGGGCCCTGCTGCTGCAGCTCGCGCACACCTGCGGGCGGGTCGAACGGGCAGCCCGGCGCCTTGGCCGCGGGGTAGTCGAGCAGCGCGCCGTCCACGTCCTCGAGGATGCTCACGACGCCACCTCCTCGAGCACGATCGCCGCCGCCGGGCAGAGCGTCGCCGCCTCGCGCACCCGCGGCAGGAGTCCGGATTCGGGTTCTGCGACGAGCAGAACCACGATCCCGTCCTCCTCGCGCTGGTCGAAGACCTCGGGGGCGACCAATACGCACTGGCCAGAGGCGCAGCACCGGTCCTGATCCACCGTCACCATGTCCACGTGATCACTCCTTGCGGGAGGTAGCCGTCCGTGCGAAGTCAACTCCGGCCGGTCACTTTAAGTCAAGCGTCCGACTTAAAGTTTCACAAATCTCTGATTCACTAGAACGTCAGGGTTCGAAGATTCGCGCGGGGCGTGCGCGGGGGCGCTTGCGTGGGGTTTGGGCTCGGGCTTGGGCTCGAGCCTCGGCTTTGGCTCGTGCGCGGGGGAGTGGCCGGTGACGACGATGTGGATGGCGCCGATCGTCGAGCGCCCACCGACCCCTGCCATCACCCCTGGATCTCCCGTGAACCCCCCTCGGATCAGCGGGCGGGGGTGACCGGGGCCAGCAGCAGCCCGGCGACCGCGTCCACCAGCAGCCGCGCGGCCCGGTCCCAGTCGGCGCGCACCGGCCGGGTGGCCGTGGCCAGGGCGCGCTCGCGGTCCGCGCAGGTGTGCTCGATCAGATGCCTGATCATCTCCAGGCGTGCCCGGCGCACCTCGGGCGGCAGTGCGGCCAGGCTCGGCCGCAGCCCGGCCGCGACGCGGACCATGCCCGGGGCCGAGCGCACCTCGCGCGAGAGGATCTCGCGCAGCACCGGGTCGATGCCCACTTGGAGTGAGAAGCGCGCGTACCAGGAGGGGCCGCCGGGTTCGGCCAGGTGCTCGGTCAGCGGCCGTACCAGGCACTCGATCCAGTCGCGCGGCCCCGCGTCGGCGCCGAGGCGCTCGAGCATCCCGACCCGGCGCAGCTCGATCAGCTGGTTGTGCCGGCGCACGATGGCCCGGATCAGGTCGGTCTTGGTGCCGAAGTGGTAGCCCACGGCCGCGTTGTTGCCCTGCCCTGCCGCCTCGCTGATCTGCCGGGCCGACACCCCGGCCAGCCCGTGCTCCGCGAACAGCCGCTCCGCCGTCGCCATGATCAGCTCCCGAGTCCCCTCGGACTGCCGCCCGCGCGCCCCCGCTGCCGCGGCCCGTCC
>NZ_JAGSOG010000487.1 GCF_018139695.1 Actinospica durhamensis
CCCCCGGCTCCCGCCCTTACCCGACGGCGACCTTCGCCTGTTCCTCGTAGAGCCGAGCGTAGATGCCTTCGGCGGCGGTGAGTTCGGCGTGGGTGCCTCGTTCGACGATGCGGCCGTGGTCGACGACGAAGATGACGTCGGCGGCGACGATGGTGGAGAGGCGGTGGGCGATGGCGATCGTGGTGCGGCCGTGGGCGGCGGAGTCGAGTGCTTGCTGGACGACGCGTTCGGAGATGGTGTCGAGTGCGCTGGTCGCCTCGTCGAGGACGAGTACTTCGGGGTCCTTGAGCAGCACGCGGGCTATCGCTATGCGCTGTTTCTCGCCGCCGGAGAGGCGGTAGCCGCGTTCGCCGACGACGGTGTCGTAGCCGTCGGGGAAGCCGGCGATCGTGTCGTGGATGTTCGCCGCGCGCGCGGCTTCCTCGAGTTGCGCCTGCGTGGCGTCGGGGGCGGCGTAGCGCAGGTTCTCTGCGATGGTGGCGTGGAAGAGGTAGGTCTCCTGGCTGACGATGCCGATGTGGTCGACCAGGGATTCGTGCCGCAGGTCGCGCACGTCTATGCCGGCGAACAGGACGGCGCCGGCACTGGCCTCGTAGAAGCGCGGCACGAGGTAGGACACCGTCGTCTTGCCGGCGCCGCTCGGTCCGACGAATGCCGCGAACTGGCCGGGGCGTATGGCGAAGTCGATGCCGTCGAGGGTCGCGCGCTCGGCCGGGCGTGAGTCGGGGTAGCGGAAGGTGACGTCGCGGAAGGCGATCTCGCCGATCGCGGCGTCCGCGGGGACGTCGACGGCGTCCGGTCGGTCCACGATGGCCGGCTGCATGTCGAGGTACTCGAAGATGCGCGCGAACAGGGCGCCGGAGGTCTGCAGGTTCAGGGCCGTCTGCATCAGGCCGATGAGCGGGGAAAGCAGCCGTGACTGGACGGTGGTGAAGGCCACGACCGTGCCCGCCGTGATGTCGCCGGCACCGCGGTTGAGCAGCCAGGCCGAGACGAGGTAGATGATCGCGGGGATCGAGGACAGGAAGATCTGTACCGTCGCGACGAACCACTGGCCGCTCATGGCCTGCTTCACCTGCAGCGCGATCTGCGTGCGGTTCTCGGCCTCGTACCGCGCCGTCTCCGCACGCTGCCGGTTGAAGCTCTTGGACAGCAGGATGCCCGACACACTCAGCGTCTCCTGGGTGATGGCGGTCATGTCGGACAGGGATTCCTGGGTGGCCGTCACGATGCGGGCCCTGACCTGGCCGACGCGGCGCTGCACGATCACGAGCACCGGCATGAGGACGACGGCGATGACCATGAGCTGCCAGTTGAGCAGGATCATGGCCACGAACGCGGCGATCACGGTGACGACGTTGCCGAGCACGCTGGAGATCGTGTTGGTCAGTACGTTGGAGACGCCGCCCACGTCGTTCTGCAGCCGGGACTGGATGACGCCGGTCTTGGTGCGGGTGAAGAAGCTCAGCTCCATCGACTGCAGGTGGCGGAACAGCTTCACCCGCAGCGCGCCCATGACCTTGTTGCCCACGGTCGCCATCAGGTAGGTCTGCCACACCCCGAGGCCGCTGCTGACCAGGTAGATGGAGACCATGGTGACGACCAGCACGACGGTGACCCGGTAGTCCGGGTGGCCCGCCTTGGGAAACAGGCCGTCGTCGAAGAGTCTCTGCGTGAGCAGTGGCGGCACCACCGACAGGGCCGATGAGATCAGCACGAGGGTGATGGTGACGGCGAGTGCTGATCTGTGCGGCGCGAAGAGTACTGCGACCCGGCGCAGCAGGTGCGGGATCTTCGGCGCCTGCGCGTTCGCGGCCTTCTGCGCGGCGATGTCCCTGCCCGCGACCCGTCCCCCTCGGCCGCCGCCGCCCATCCCCATGCTGCTCATTCGGCTCCCTCGAGTGCGGCGGAGACGCGGCCGATGAGCGGGATCACCGCGGTCAGCTGTGCCTGTTCGTCCGTCGTCAGCACGGCCTCGATCGCCTCGCGCAGGCCGTGCGCGCGCAAGGCCCGGTGGGCGGCGAGTGCGTGCTTGCCTCGCTCGGTGAGGACGACGGCGATCCGGCGGCCGTCGTCGGGGGCGCGGCGTCTCGCGACGTAGCCCTCCTGCTCGAGTTCGCGCAGCGCGGCGGCCACATTGGACGTGGTCATCCCGATCGCTTCGGCGATCCGCCCGGGCTGGGCGCCCTCTTCGGTGCCGGCGCTCGCGACGGCGGCGGACAGGACGCGGGTGGCTGAGCGCGAGACGCCGTCGAGCGGCGGGAGGCCGCGCGCGAGCCGTTTGTGCAGTTTCCCCAGGTGGGATTGCAGTGTCCGAACTTCGACCTCATCCATGGTTGCTATGCTAGATAGCTATGTGACATAAGTCAAAGCGTGGCGAGGGCGTCGGGACTGAAGGCCCAGCCGGTCCAGCGGGTGACCTCGATCTCGACGACGGGGCCCTGCGGGGGTTGCTGCGCGTACTGCGGATACCTCGCCGTCAGCAGGCTCAGCGGCGTGGCGAGGGCGTCGACGTCCTCGGCCAGGATGCGGGCGACGCCGTCGGCGCGCACCCACCACAGCTGCTGCCAGTCGGAGTCGTAGTGGTCTGCGAGCAGGCACACGGCGCTGTGCAGGCGGATGTTCTCGAGCCGTTTGAGCCGCATGGAGCGCTTGGGCTTCGCATCCACGGCGAAGTAGAGGCGGTCCGCGTCCGGGGCCGCGGCGAAGGTGATCGGGACGAGGTGGGGGACGGCGTCGGGGCCGACGGTGGCCAGGACGGCTGACGGCGCGGCGGTGAACAGGGCGCGGGCGGCGGGTTCGGGCAGGTTCATGGGGACAGCGTGTCAGGCCTCGCGCTCAGTGCCCGTCGTCGCCGCCGGTGGGGGT
>NZ_JAGSOG010000488.1 GCF_018139695.1 Actinospica durhamensis
CCCCCCGACGACGACGCATGCGAACACCCCGCCGCGACAGACAACGACAACGCCACCAGACCCACGCCAAAAACCCGACGAACCGAGGATGAGGGCTTCATTGCTCTACTTTCTTCCGGTCCCAACAAATGATGTTGATGAACTGATTTGACGAACTCACAGGTGATGCTGGTCGGACGGACAGGCAACGTCCGCCCGACCGGCGGCTCCGGCTCCGGCCCCCGCCAGCCGACGTGGCGCGAGATCGGGATGCGCATCCCGCGCCACGTCGGTCCGGCGAGTTCTTCTCTACCGGTGCCGTCAGCCCTGGTTCAGGCGCCACAGATGATCTGCGGTGCCGTTGTCGCTCCACTGCAGGGCGAGCGCCCCGCTGGCAGTGCTTGCGTTGGTCACGCCGAGCAGCAGGCCACTGTTCGCGTTCGCGATCAGGTAGCTGCCGTTGCCGTTCGGCATGATCTGCCAGAGGTGGTCGGCGGTGCCGCTGTCGGTCCAGATCAGCGCGCCCGCACCGGCGGTGGTGCTGGCGTTGCTGATACCGAGGTCAAGTCCACTGGCCACGTTGACGATCTTGTACTCGCCGTTGCCGGCCGAGACGAACTCCCACTGCTGGTCGTTCGCACCCGTGACGGTCGCCTGGTCGACGAGCGTGCCCGCGGCGGTCCCGGCGTTCTGGGTGTCGAGATTGAGGCCGCTGTTGACGTTCGTGATCGTGTACTCGGTGCCAGTGGTGACGTCGGAGGCGGACACGAGCTTCCACAGGTGGTCCGCGGTGCCGTTGTCCGTCCACTGCAGCGCGGTCGCACCGGAAGCCGTCGAGGAGCTCGTGATTCCGAGCACCAGTCCGCTCTTCTCGTTCACGATCTTGTACTCGCCGCTGCCCGCCGAGTTCACGTCCCACAACTCGCCGGTGTCGCCGTCGTCGGTGAGTTGCTCGACCGCGGCGCCGGAACTGGTCGAGGCACCCGCGACGCCGAGTACCAGACCGCTGTTCTCATTCACGATCTTGTAGGCCCCGTTGCCGTCGCCGACCAGGTCCCACAGGTGGTCGCGGGTGCCGTTGTTCGTCCACTGCAGCGCCGCCGCGCCGGAGGAGGTGCTGGCACCGCTTACGCCGAGCATCAGGCTGCTGTTGACGTTCTCCAGCTGGTAGGTCCCGTCGAGTGTGGACGAGGTGCTACCGGTCGGCGTGATCACCAGGTGGTAGCCGTTCGCCGCGTTCATCCCGTTGACCGGGACGGTGATCGAACCGCCGGAGATCGTGTAGTCGCCCACGGAGATGGTCTCGGGCACCGACACGGCCGTGGTTCGGCCTTGCGAGCGCACGTACTGGAGCACCACGTGTGCGCTGCCGCCACTGAACGCGGAGAGCGAACTCAGACCGTTGACCGTGACCGCGGACGAACCACTGCCGCCGCCGAAGATGACGCTGACCTGGTTGCCCGCGGAGTTCACCGAGGCGGCCCCGTCGATGCCGGTCTGCGCGGGCGGGACGGTGTTGACCATCTCGCCGCTCATGTCGCCATACCACTTATAGAGCCACCAGGCGGCATTGGGCAGGCCGCCGGTGGAGACGAGCGTGTCGCCCATGGTGCCGTACTGATTCCAGAAGGCGAGGTCGGCCTCGGTGACGCCGGCCCGCTCGAACTTGGCGATGTAGCCCACCAGCGATCCGGGCACGCCGACCTCGCCGGTCTCGCCGTACTCCTCGATCACGATCGGGATCGGGCTGATGCCGAGGCTGGCCTCCAACGCCTGGCAGGCGGCCACGTCCGCGGCGATGTTCGACTGGCCCGAGAGCTCATGCCAGCTCAGGTACTGCGGGAGCGCGTTGTTGGCCTTGGCGTAGGTCAGGAACGAGGACATCCAGCTCTCGTTCCAAGCCGAGTAGCTCGGCCCGTCGATCGGGATCGTCGAGTCGTCCTTGCGGATCTCGTTGAAGGACTCGACCCAGCCCGCGTCGAAGCTGCCGGCATCGGTGGTGTCCCAGGTCCAGTCGGGCTCGTTCCAGATCTCCATCGACTGGATGTTGCTGTCGCCGGACGCCTTCACCGCCGCGACCTGGGAGTCGATCGCGGAGAGCCAGTTGGACCAGCTGACCCACTTGTAGGGGAAGTTCGGATACCAGTCCGGCATCCGCACGATGACCTTCGCCCCGGCCTGCGCGGCCTCGGGCGCGACCACCAGGGCGTCGCCGGCCGGAGCGGACTCGCCGTTGGGCAGCTGGCTGCCGCCCGGGGCCATCTGGACGAAGCTGCTCGGGTGCAGCGGGTCGACGTAGCGCTCGGCCGGCGTGCCGTTCCCGGACAGCCCGTAGAGGGCGCCCGAGGCGACGTGGGTAACCGCCCGGAGAGCAGTGTTAGCGTTAACAACTAGGGTGTTGGAAGCCGCGGCGGCAGACGCCTGGGGCGTCTGGGCGGCGACGATCGTTCCCGCCGCGAGCAGGAGGGCGATACCAGGCGCCGTCGCCTTGGGTATGCGCATCATCGGTCACTTCCGTAGGAGGGTGGGTAGGCCACGTCCGCGGAGCCCCGGCAATCGTGCGGCGCCAAGAAGCCCCGGAGCCCGGGCCGTGCAGAGCGGAACTATTACGCAAACGATTGCCTTCGGCAGGCTAGAACCGACCGCGCTGCGTGTCAAGCAGGCGAGTACGGTAGATTGCCTGTGAAGGAAAGGGGAGAAACGACCATGGTCGAAGTTCCGTCCCGGGTCACTCTCACCGAGGTGGCGGCCATGGCCGGGGTCTCGGTGGGCACGGCCTCCAAGGCCCTCAACGACCGCGGCTCGATGCGCGAGGAGACCAGGGCACGGGTACGCCAGGCCGCGGACCGCCTCGGCTTCCAGATCGACGCCGTCG
>NZ_JAGSOG010000489.1 GCF_018139695.1 Actinospica durhamensis
ACCCGGTCCCCGAGCAGATACGCGACGGCGCCGAGGCCGAGTGCGACGAGGTGTTCGCGGCCGGCCAGATTCGGCGCGCCCCGACGCCGTTCGACCGCGCCGCGATCCTCGTCCGCGAGGCACTGCCTACCGTCCGCTCGGGCCGCGCCGTGGACGTGACCGCGCTCGCCGCGGAGACCGGCCTCGCCCCTGGCGTGGTCCTGGCCGCCCTGGGACTGCTCGCCGCGTGTGGCATCGCGGTCAAGACGGGGGGTGGCTGGGCCCTGCTTCGTCCCGAGCCGATGTGACCGGGGGCGAGTCGGTGCGATCTCCTGCGCCATACGCCGCCTGACGTCGTATCGAATCGGATCACCGGATCGTGTGGAAGCGCGGTTTGTTACCCGAAGTGCCTGATCCCTTGCGCTACGCTCACTGCCTGTCGGTATCCTCCGGCGTCTCGTGGCCGCCCGCGTGAAGGTTGACTAGATCAGGGCTCGACATGTCCAGGAACTGCCAGCATCGGGGCGGCGCCCTCGCGGAGGCCGTCGGCCACGCCCCGGCGATCGCCGAGCGCGATATGGCTGGACCGAGGACGTCGAGCGGGGCCGCCGCGTCCGCCTACGGATCTTCGGCCACTGCGAACGGCACCACGGCCGGTTGCGCGAACGGGTCTCCCGCCGCCGCGACCGCCCCGCCGCAGACACCGGCCGCGGAAGCCTCCGTGGCGGCCGACGAGAAGACCGACCAGAAGACCGACCACGCCGACGGCCCGGGCGAGGTGGCCCACCCCGGCCCGGCGCCGGACACGGGAGCAGAGGGGACCGTCGCCGCGAACTCCTCGCCAACCACGTCAGCCGAGTCGGCGAAGTCGACCGAGCTCGCACCCTCGACCGTGCTCGCACCGTCAACCGGGTCGGCAAGCTCGACCGAGCCGGCGAAGTCGACCGCGCCCGCGCATGCCCCCGGCGCCACGTCGGGCTCCACCGGCGACGCGTCCGGTACCAGGCCGTCCCCTGCGAGCGACGGCTCGGACACCGCCATGGGCGCGGCCGCCATGGCCGACCTGTGGGCCCGCTTCAAGGCGACCGGTGACTCCCGGCTGCGCGAACAGCTCATCCTGCACTACTCGCCGCTGGTCAAGTACGTGGCCGGGCGCGTCTCGGTCGGGCTGGTGGGCGCGATGGAGCAGGCCGACTTCGTCTCGTACGGCATCTTCGGGCTGATCGACGCGATCGAGCGCTACGACCCCGAGCGCGCCATCAAGTTCGAGACGTACGCGATCAACCGGATCCGCGGCGCGATCATCGACGAGTTGCGCGCGCTCGACTGGATCCCGCGTTCGCTGCGGCAGAAGGCGCGGGAGATCGAGCAGGCGGTGGTGCGCCTCGAGCACCGGCTCGGGCGTACGCCGTCCGAGCGGCAGATCGCGGCCGAGCTCGGTCTGAGCCTCGGCGAGCTGCACCAGATCTTCTCCCGGCTCTCCCTGGTGAACGTCATCGCGCTCGACGAGGTGCTCACCCTGTCCACCGGCGACGGCGGGCGGCTGAGCCTGATGGAGACGCTCGAGGACCTCTCGGCGGAGAACCCGGTCGAGGTCGCGGAGAACCGGGAGACCCGCCATCTGCTCGCCCGCGCCGTCAACACCTTGCCGGATCGGGAGAAGACCGTGGTCACGCTCTACTACTTCGAGGGCATGACGCTCGGCGAGATCGGACAGGTCCTCGGCGTCACGGAGAGCCGGGTCTGCCAGATCCACGCGAAAGCGGTGCTCACGCTGCGCACGCGGCTGGCAGAACTTCGGTGATGCAGTCCCGCGCGGGCCTTTACTCGTCTACGCTGAGCCTGTGCCGAGGATCAAAGCAGCGACCGTCGCCGAGCATCGCAGTATGCAGCGCGCGGCCCTGTTGGACGCGGCAAGAGACCTCCTCGCGCTCGGCGGCATCTCGGCGGTGACCTTCTCCGCCATGGCCGAACGGGCCGGGCTGGCCCGTTCCTCCGTTTACGAGTACTTCAAGACCAAGGGCGACGTGGTCGAGGCACTCGCCGTCGAGGACTTCCCGGCGGCGGTGAACGACATCCGGGGCGTCATGCTGGCCCAGCCGACGCCCGAGCGCCAGATCGCCGCGTACGTGCGCCGGCAGCTCGAACTGGTCTCCCAGCCCGGGCACCGCAACCTCCTCGCGCTGTCCGCACTCGAGCTCGACGGCACCGCCCGCGACCGCATCCGCACTGCTCACGGGTTGCTCGTGGACCTCGTCGTAGGCGCGTTGCGCCGCCTCGGCCACGCCGACGCCCGCGCCACCGCGGCCGCGCTGCAGGGCGCGATCGACGGCGCGGCCAAGCGCATCGACGCGGGCGCCGATCCCAACGCGACCATCGAGGCGACCCTCACGCTGATCCTCTTCGGCGTCCGCGGCGCCCGCCGCCGACTCTCGGCCTAGTCCCAGAAGACGTCCCAGAAGACGTCCCGGACGTCCCACGCCCTCGGCCTGGCCGCCGGGTCTCGCTTATCCCCGACTCTCGATCAGCCCCGACGCCCGGTCCGGCTGCCGGAGCATCGCGGGCGGCCGACCTGCGTGAACACCGGACCCCGGGCACCCGCGTGGAGACTCGACGCTGAGAATCCTTCGGAAGGACCGCGCGCCGACGTCGCCAGGGTGCGGCGTCATCCGACCGTGGGGGCATGCGCATCTTCACCACTGCTCTCACCCGGACCGTCGGCACCGTTCTGACCGCGGCGGTCGCGATGCTGGCGGGGATGGGCGGAGGCGGCGGGTCGGGCAGCGTTGCCGCGGCGATCTCGTGCCCGCCAAAGTCGCACGCTCCAAGCTCGGCCTCGGACCCCGGCTCGGCCTCGGAC
>NZ_JAGSOG010000048.1 GCF_018139695.1 Actinospica durhamensis
GCCCGGGGGCGTCGGGGCCCGCGGACGCCCGGCGCGAGGCGGGCCGCCGATGGGAGGCGCTGCTCTCCGAGATCCGCTCGCGGCCGGGGCTCGGCGACTTCTGGGCGGTGCCGACGATCGACCGGCTGCGCCGCCAGGCCCGCGACGGCCACGTCGTGCTCGTCATGGCCGGACGCGAGGGCGGCAGCGCACTGATCCTCGCGGACGACCCGGCGGAACCGGTCCGGCACCTCCCGCTGCCCGGACTCGGCAGCGACAAGGCCCGGGAACAGGTTCTGCACCTTCGCAGAGCCCTGCGCGGCACGGCAAGGCCCGCCTCGGCGGGCGCGGGGACGGCGCCGCACGGGACCTCGGTGAACGACGTGCTCGGGTGGCTCTGGGACGCCGTGGCCGGACCCGTACTCGCCGCGGCCGGGCACACCGCGGCCCCGGAGCCGGGTCGGGCATGGCCGCGGATCTGGTGGTGCCCCGTCGGCGTCGTCGCCGGACTGCCCCTGCACGCGGCGGGCCACCACCCCGGTCTGACGCCGGAGTCCGACGACCCGGACACGGTCCTGGACCGCGTGGTCTCGTCCTACACGCCGACCATCCGCGCCCTCGGCTACGCGCGCGAGGCGCCCGCCGCCACCGAGCACGCCGGCGAGCGCCCTGCCGCCGACAACGCGCTGATCGTGGCCGTGCCCGCGGCGCCCGGCACCGCGCCTCTGCCCGGAGTCGAGACCGAGGTCCGACTCCTGCGCCCGTTGTTACCCGACGCCTTCGTCCTGACCGGCCCCCAAGCCGTCCGCGACATCGTCCTGACCGCTCTTCCGCGCTGCGCGGTCGCGCATTTCGCCTGCCACGGCGTCAGCGACTGGGCCGATCCCGAAACCGGCCGCCTGATTCTTCATGACCATGAGACCAAGCCCCTGACACTCGGCCGGGTCTCCGGGCTGGATCTGGCAGAGGCCGAACTCGTCTACCTCTCCGCCTGCTCCACCGGCGACGCGATTCCGCGCCTCGCGGACGAAGCCGTGCACATGACCGGGGCGTTCCAGCTCGCCGGGTATCGCAACGTCGTCGGCACGCTGTGGCCGATCTCGGACCGCGCCGCGTCGTCCATCGCGGCCGGATTCTACGAGCGGCTCACCGACGGCGGCCGGCGCCCGGCCGACGTCGACGGCGCGGCCCACGCCCTGCACGAGTCCGTGCGCGCCTACCGTGCCGTGAATCCCTCGCCCGCCCGATGGGCCGCGCACGTCCACGTCGGGCCCTGATACGCGCCTCCCGCGACGGGTTCCGGCGCAAACGCGCCCGGCCGCCCGAACCGCGCGTTATCCTCCCTCCATGGTGGATGCCGGGGAAGAGTCCCGAGGCCGGCTGGCACCCCTCGTCGCAGAGCTCGCGGACGAGGTGGGGGAGTCGCGACTCACCGAGAAGCAGTGGGCCGTCGTGGGCGAGCTCGTGGGGCGACTTGAGGCCGCGGTCGCCTCCGGGCACGGGCTCGCGATGGAGCGGGCCCTGGTGGAACTGGAGGGCATCGGGCCGTTCCGGGCGGTGAAGGCGGGTTCCGTCGATCACGTCGCACAGCCCGAGCCTCTGCGCGAACGCCTCGCCGTACTCGTCCACACGCTCCAGGCGTCCGCCGCCGCGGTCGCGCGGGAAGGCCTTGAGCGACAGCATCCTGATGAGCAGCCCCGTGCCGCTCGCTGAATGCGAACTCGCCGTCCACCTCGTCGCGATCGCCGACGGTCCGGGCGGCACGACCGGCACAGTTCGAGCGTACGGATACCTGCTCGAGGTCTGGTCGCGATGCCGTACGCGGCTGGGCATGACCGAGCCGTTCCCGGACTCGACGGCGCCCCCGGAACCCGCGCCCGATCGGGCCGGGCGGTCCGGTCTCCTGGCGGCCGCCCAACGTCCCGGGGCCGGCGTCTTCCAGGTCATCCTGCGTTGCGAAGACGGCCTGCTGACGCTCTCGGCGATCCTGTCCCCGGCCGGCGGATCGGCGCAGGATCAGGCGCAGGAACCGACGCGGGAACCGGCGCAGGCCGCAGCGGAACGAACGCAGGAGACGCAGGCCCCTGCGACCGACTGGGCCGAGCTCGAGGCCCGCTGGGACGAGGTGGCCGGCGAGCCCCCGGCCGAGCTGATCGGGGACTTCCGGCTGCTCCTGGCGAAGGACGCCCGCCCGTCGCTCAGGTCGGCCTTCCCCCGGCTGGGGCCCGAGGCCGCGCACTGGGATCAGGGTACGAAGACGAGGGACGGGATCGTGCTCGGCGAGGTGTCCGCGCGTGACGACGCGCGCATCGCGCGGCGCATCGTGCTCCTGGCCAAGCCCGGGCGCGACGCCGAACTGAGCGCGTGGGCATGGTCGCGCGGCGACCTGGCCGCCACGCCCTTCGCCCGCTACCTCCAGCACACGGCGAGACTCCGCTACGAACTGCGGGTATGGGCCGACGGCGCCCACCCGCGGCGGCTGCGCCAGGACGTCGACTCCGCCGTCGACGCCCTGATCGCGCTGCTGCCGACCGGCGCGGTGGACGCCGACGATCCGGACGGCGGCGGCATACTCAGCTCGACCGGCCGGATCACGGCCCTGCTCGCCGCCGAGACCGGGGTGGTGGTCACCGTGACCCGGATGTGCGAGATGCTGCGGACGGTCGAGATCATCCACGGCAACATGGCGGCCGTGCTCGGCCGACAGGTCGCGGCCGACGACACGCAGACGCTGTTCGCCGACGACCGGGGGCTGGCCGTCTGGCTGGAACACCGCCTCGCCGACGACATCGCCTACCTGAACGCCGCGAGGGAACGCGCCCGCGACGTCACCTCCTTCGCCGACCAGGTCGTGCGGCGGATCGCCGGCGAGCGGGAGAGCGCGGCCCGCAGCAGACAGGAACGGCTCACCGTCCTGCAGACGGCGATCACCGGCTCCATCCTGATGGCGCTGACGGCGATCCAGGCGCTGGGCTACCACCCGGCGGTCCGGGCGCAGGCCGCGCCCGCTCTCACCGCGCTCCTGAGCTCGCTGACACTCGCGCTCTCCACCCGGGTGTTCGGAGTCCTGCTCATCGGGCGCTCCCGGGTGCTGTCCTGGCTCGACGTGTCGGCGTGGGGCGCGGCGGCCGCGGCCGCGAGCTGGCTCGCCCTCTCGCTCGTCGGGAACGTAAGACTCGGCTCCCTCAGCCCGACGGGGACCACCGGCGCGGTCTCCGGCGCGGCTTTCGCTCTCGCCGTGACCGCCTACTTCGTGATGACGAAGATACGGAGACGCTGACATGGACCCGGTCGACGAGGTCGACGGCGCGATTCTCGCCGCCAGGTCTGCCTGTCGGGAAACCGACCCGGCTTCGGTCGTCCGCCTCGCCGCCCTGCTGTATCTGCGCTACGAGTTCCTGGACCCCTCAAGGGGTGCTTCGCTCAGAGACGTCGTATTCGAAGCGATCGTCACCGGGGCGTGCGACCAGGTCAAGCCGGTAGATCAGCTCGGCGTGCCGTTGCCGTCCGGCTATGCGGACCCGGCGCGCGCCGAAGCACTCGGCGAGATCGTCGGCCTGCTCGAGCCGCTCGTCTCCCGGCTTCCGGGTCGGCCCGATTGCGCCGCGCTGCTGGCACAGGGACTGCTCTCACGGCATCGGGACACCGGGGCCGCCGCGCCACTGCGCCGGGCCGTCGAGGTGTGCGAGCGGGTGCTGGAGGACGACGCCGCGAACCCGGAGGCGTTGCACTGCCTCAGTTCCGCGCTCGTCGCCCTCGACCCCTTCGACGGCGACGTGGAGCGGCTGGCGATTGCGGTGCGGTCTTCCGCGCAGGCCGCCGAGTACGGCCCGCTGCCCGGCCCGCGCAAAGCCGTCTACCTCTGCGGCCTCAGTCACGCGGCCCAGGCGTTGTTCGCCCGGACTCGCCAGACGGACTTGCTGCAATGCGCCGTCGAGGCCGCGGCCGACGCGGTGGACCTCGCCGAAGACATCGAACTGGTCAGGGCAGAGGCCGGATACGCTCTCGGCACGGCGATGCTGCGCACCTACGAGGCGGATCCCGACCTGTTCCCGATCGAGAGCGCCGTCACCTGCCTGCGCGAAGCAGCGTCCGTCGAGGCGAAGCCCGAGTACGTGGCGGCCCTCGCCAACGGGCTGGTCCTGATGTACTTCGTCAACTCGGACGAGGACACCCTCGCGGAGGCCGCGAGTGAGGCGCACCGGGCGATCGGGCTCGCGCGCCCGAACCACCCAAACCGCCACGAATTCCTGCAACGCCGGGCACTGACCTACTACCTCGGCGCCATCACCGGCGGCGGCGACTCGCTGCTGACCACGGCGCTTTCATTCCAGCGCTTCGCCGTCGGCTGCCTGCCGCCCGCGCACCCGCGGCCCGCGCAGTACCGCGGTGTCCTCGCCGACATATGGCTGGCGGAGTACGACCGCACCGCCGCGGTCGACGACCTCGAAGGGGCCCTCGAGTCGGCCGCCCAAGCGCGCAGGCAGTCCGGGCCGGACGATCCCGACCATGCGGAGCATCTCGGCCGCTACGCTCGCGCGCTGGCGATCTGTCACGAGGAGACCGGCGAGTCCCTGCATCTCGAGCGGGCGATCCTCACGACCCAGGACGCCGTCGAGATCACCGGTCTGCCGGACAACGTCCGGGGACCGCTGTTGCTCCAGCTCGGAACCCTCCTGACCAGGTACGGGGACCAGGCCGGCGGCCAGGCGTTCACCGCCGCGCGCAATGCCGCGCGCGCGTGTGCCGACCTCGCGGAACTGGTCCCGTTCGTCCGGGCGCAGGCCGGCCTGCTGTGGGCCGAGCTGGCCATGGACGCGGAGCAGTGGCCCGAGGCCGGCCTGGCCTGCATGAGGACCCTGATAGCCGTTCGCGACATGACGGGCTTGGAGGTGAGCCGGGACGCGCAGGAGGGTGTGCTCGCCCAGTTCTCCGGCCTGCCCATGTCGGCGGCGGCGTGCGAGCTGCACACCGGCTCCGCCGACACGGCGCTGACCGTCCTCGAACTCGGCCGCGGGGTCCTGCTGTCCCAGGACATGGATCTCGCCGGGGACATACGGGCGCTGCGGCAAGACGCCCCGGAACTCGGCGAACGGCTCGCGGCCCTGCACCGCGAGCGTGCCGAGAGTTCGGCGGCGCTACACGACATGGCGCTGACGGACGCGTTCCTCCCGTACGAGGCGGGCGGGCACGGTGGCCGTCGGCGCCGGTCGGCGCGCACCATCCAGGCCCTGATCGACGAGGCCCGCCTGGTACCGGGCCACGAGACGTTCCTGTTGCCGCCGACCATCGAAGAACTCGTCGCGGCGTCCGCCTTGGGCCCGATCGCGGTGATCAACGTCAGCGCGCTGCGTTCCGACGCGCTCGTCGTGCAGCCGACCGGCATCACGCTCGTCCCGCTGCCCGCGCTCACCCCCGAGGCGGTCGAGGAGGTCGGCGCACGCATCCTCGGTACCGTGGACCGACTCGACGAGCCGGACGGCCACGACTCGATGCTCGACGCGCTGGCATGGCTCTGGGACCACCTGGCCGAACCGGTCCTGGCCGTCGCGGCGCCGCCGCACCCGGGTGCGCCGCGACCGCGCCTGTGGTGGTGCCCGACCGGGCTGCTCAGCTTCCTGCCGTTGCACGCGGCCGGCCACCACCGCGACGACCCGGGACGCAGCGTGCAGGCTCGGGCCGTGTCCTCCTACACGCCGACGATCCGCGCCCTGCGGCGCGCGAGAGCGTACGCCCGCGCAGTGCCACAGGACGCTGACACGACCCTGCTGGCGGTCGGCGTCTCCGACACGCCGTACGCGGCCGAGCGGCTTCCCTCCGCGGAAAAGGAGGCTGAGGCGGTCGCCCGTCTGCATACGGGCACGACGATCCTGACCGGACCGGCCGCAACCGTCGAGGCCGTCCGCGCCGAGCTGCCCCGGCATCCTCGCGCGCACTTCGCCTGCCACGGCACGCTGGACCCGCGCTCGCCGTCGCATAACAGCCTCCTGCTCAGCGACGCGGACGACTTCCTGACGGCCGGGGACATCTCCCGCCTCGACCTGTCCGGCGCGCAACTCGCCTACCTGTCGGTGTGCGACACCGCCAGGCCCGACCCGGCGAACGCGGACGAGGCACTCCACATCGCCGGCGCCTTCCTGCTGGCCGGCTACCCCGAGGTCATCGGCACACTGTGGCGCGTGCCCGACGCGATCGGCAGGCGGCTGGCCCGAGCCTTCTACGGCCATCTCGCCGCCGGCTGCGCCCCGGCCCACGCGCTCGACCAGGCGACGACCGAGCTGTACCGCCTCGCACCCGACAAGCCGGGCCTTTGGGCGAACCTCGTCCACTTCGGCGCCTAGGGCGGCGAGGGGGTGATGCGGTGACGCGGTCCGCTTCGAGGCCCGGACGTGCGGGCGTGGTGGGAATCGGGATAGGCGCAACGGAATCGTCGCACCGGATAGTCTGGGCCTTCTTTCAGGCCAGGGCTATCCAGGATGGCGCAGGTGAGTGGTGCGGTGACGATGCAGCGGACCGTTGACGCGGCGATCGCCGACGCCGGGTGCGCCGCGGCGGAGTTCGACGACGCCGGGCGCTGGCTGGCGGCGGCCGTCGAACGGCCGTTGGACCCCTTCGCGGCCGAGGTCTGGGTGACTGATCCCGGCTTCGGCCACGTCCTGCTGGTCCGGCACCGCTGGCGGGGCTGGGTCCCGCCGGGCGGCCGGGTCGACTGGGGTGAGACGCCTCGGGAGGCCGCGATCCGGGAACTGTTCGAGGAGACCGGGATCCGGGCCGAACTCCACCCGGTGCCGGCGGCGGTGAGCGTACGCTCCTACCGCGCGGACTGGCTGCCGACTCTCGGACTGTCCTATACGGCGGTGGTCGACCGTTCGACCCCGCTCGCGGCCGAATCCGGACAGCCTGCCGACTGGTTGTCCCTGGACCGGCACTGGGACGGGATGTTCCCCGAGGACCGCGACCGCATCCGCGACCGCGTCCGTGGATTGGCCGAAGGGCTCGGCTGACCGCCGCACCCGCGGCGAGACCCCCTTCCGACGCACGTCCTGCTGATCGCTCCCGCGCTGGCGGCCGCCGCCTGGCCCATGCGTGTGGCCTGGTGCTGCGCGCTCCCGAGTAAGAGCGCGCAGCACCAGGCCATTACCGACCTCCGGCGGCCCCGGCCGGCACGTGAGGCGGTGTCGGGCGGGGCTCTCAGTGCCTGCTGGCACCGTTGGCGCCGGCCAACTGGTAGTCCCGCCAGGCGCGGGCGCCGGTCGTGGTCGCGTGCCGCGCCTGGCGCATCTTGTCCGTGGCCACGGCGGTGGGTGAGACCTCGCTTCGTCTCAGCCACTCGCGCGCGGCACGCGTGAGTGCCAGGCCCACCAGGCCCGTACCCGCGGTCGCCACCATGAGTCCGGCGCTCGCGAGCACGGCGCCGGCCTTCACCATGCGGAAGTCGAGCATGAATGTCGCGCTATCGGAGTTCGTCATGCCTATACCTTCCGGCGCCACGCGCCGATGCGGCACACCGGCCGTCCATCCGGGTGGCGCGGCAGGGCAGGCCAAGGCGCGCCACGCGCTCCGGAGCCCGGTCTCACCCGTTCGTGGACGACTGGGATAAGAACTGGTCGAGAGAGACCTGATAGCAATCTGAGAATCTCGCTAGAGCGGTTCACGGACTACTGATTCAGCCTGCGCGTACATCGAGGCGCAGGCCACGAAATCGGTGGAGAACCCGTCTTCTCAGCTTCCTACCGCACTTCACCATTCTATACCGTCTGGCGACGCGCTGGCCTGCGCGATGAATGAGTAATCGGGCGGCAACTCTGCAATAAATGACTCAGACGAACACCACGCGGAAAGCGTGGCCGGAACCCAAGAGTGTATGAATATCCCAGGAGGGCTTTACCATGGGCATTTCTGTCTCCGCCAAGGCCGTTGCCGTCAAGACCGCCCGCTGGTCCGCGGTGCCCGTCCTCGCCGTCGCCGCGTTCGCGGTGGCGGCCGGGCCTGCCCTGGCCGACTCCTCGTCTGCCCGGGTCTCCGCCGACTCCGCCTCCGTCTTCCACGGCCAGGTGACCGTCGGCGGCGTGTACGAGTGCGGTCAGCGGCGCGGCACCGAGCAGCTGCGGGTCACCGTGATCGGCCAGGACCGCCGCGAGCAGGTCGAGGCCACCCGCGTGGTGAACGTCAACTGCGGCGGGTCCGCGCACGGCTGGCGCCTGACGCTGGGCACCGACCGCCGCAACGAGCAGTTCACCCCCGGCCTGGTCCGCGTCGAGGCGACCCTGGGCGACTCGCGCGACCGCTTCGACCGCGCGAGCACCACCCGCACGCTCTTCGCCCGCGGCATCTGACGCCGACGCGGAAGGCACCACACCACATTTGAAAGAGCTCTGACACTCGGCGGGCCGCTCAGCACTCCTCGAGCCGCGCCGACGCCGTCGAGGTGCGCAGGTGGGACGCGGCCAGGGCCATGGTTCCACCGAGGGCCGTGGCCACGAGGCGGGAGAGGGCGACGTCCGGCGCACTGTGTCCGAGCAGGTCGAGCAGCAGGACGACGAAGCCGCTGAGGAAGACGCAGAACACGAAGTAGTTCGCGCTGAAGACGGCGTAGGCCAGCCAGACCGTGCCCGCGGCGACGAGCAGGAAGGGCACCGCGCCGGCCTCGGCGAGGCCGGCCAGCAGGACGCCGAGCAGGACGCCGCAGGCGGTGCCGCCGATGCGGTCGAGGCTGCGCCGGATGGTGGCGGCGTGGCCGGGCTTGAGCACCAGCAGCGCGGTCATCGCCGCCCAGTACCCGTGCGGGAGCCCGGCGAGGACGGCGACGACATCGGTGAGTGCGACGACGACGGTCAGGCGCAGCACGTGCTGGCCCGGCTCGGCGCGGGGGTCGAGGCCGATCGAAGCCCTGGCGACCAGCCGCCGGAGCGTCCGCGCCCGACCCGCCGAGTAGGCTGCCGCATCCTCGAACTCCGGCTCTGACTCGAACCCCGACCCTGACACGAACCCTGACCCTGACACGAACCCTGACTCGGGCTCGGGCTCGCCGTGGCGGTCGATCGCGGTCAGCAGGGCCTGCCATGCGCCGCCGGACAGCAGCAGCGTCGCCCACAGCCAGGGGTGTCCGGTCGCCGTCGACGCGAGCAGCAGCGCGACCGGCCACTGCAGGCCCGCGATGCCGACCCGCTGGCTGAACTGGCCGCACAGGCCGGCGGCGTAGGTCGTCACGATCAGGGCCGCGAGCAGCGGCCAGGGCCGGTCGGCCAGGGTGGCGCCGGCGAATCCCGACACCGCCATGCCCAGGCTGCTCAGCAGTACGGCGCGCGCGTGCTGGCCGGGCCGGGCCCGGGTGGTCGCGGCGAGCCCGGAGGTGAGGGCGCCGAGCGCGGCGAACACGCCGAACTGCGGGTGTCCCAGCGAGACGCCCAGGGCCAGCGGGACCATCACGCCCGCCCCGAGCCGCGCGCCGCGGCGTACCTCGACGTGCGCACGCCGTACCGAGACGACCTGGGCCGTCGGGCGCAGGGCCCGGAAGGTTTCCGAGTATGTGGACAAAGTTCTCCTCCGGCGGTTTCGCTTCAGCCGATCGACTCAGCGATACGACACGCCTTCGGGCCGCCCCGGTCGGCGAGTGAGACCCGCCGGTTCTCCGAGGCGCTTCCAGGCTGACACGCGGGCCACAGATGCGTCCAATGCTTCAATCGGCACGTATCGATGCGCGATGCGCATGAGATGATCCGGAGTATGCAGATCGAGGAGCTCCGCTGGTTCGCCACGCTGTGCGAGACGGGGCACATGGGCCAGGCGGCGGCGGAACTCGGCCTGTCCCAGCCCGGGCTCTCCCGCGCGCTCGCCCGGCTCGAGGCCGAACTCGGCGCTCCGCTGTTCGACCGCAACGGCCGCGTGCTCGCGCTCAACCGGTTCGGCCGGGCCTTCCTCACACACGCCGAACGCATCCTGGCCGAGGACGAGGCGGGCCGGCGCGCGGTCGCCGAGTTGGCCAGTCCGCAGACCGGGACCGTGGCGCTGGCGTTCCTCTACACCGTGGGCAACTGGCTGGTGCCGCGCCTGCTGCTGTCCTTCCGCGCCGAGCATCCGCACGTGCGCTTCCATCTCGTGCAGGGCGGCAACTCGGCCAATCTGCAGGCGCTCGAGCGCGGCGAGGTGGACCTGGTGATCACCTCACCGCGTCCCGCGGATCCGGGGCTGGCCTGGCGCGCGCTGCGTACCGAGCACCTGTACCTCGCGGTCCCGGCCGGCCACCGGCTCGCCCACCGCAGGCGGGTGCGGATCGAGGACGCCGGGACCGGGCCGTTCGTCGCCACCAGGCAGGGCACCGGTCTGCGCGAGTCCACCGAGCAGATGTGGCAGCGGGCCGGCATCGAGCCGCAGATCGCCTTCGAGAGCGACGACGTGCCCGCTCTGCGCGGGCTGGTCGCCGTGGGCCTCGGCGTGGCGGTGCTCCCCCGTTCGCGCACGTACGACGGCAACATCGACGACTCGGCGGAACCCTGGCTGCGCTACATCCCGCTCGTCGCGCCGGACGCCTCCCGGGTCCTGGGACTGACCTGGCGCCAGGAGCGGTGGGCCTCGCCCGCCGTGACCGCCTTCCGCGACGCGGTCACGGCCCTCGCGCCCGAGCTTCCCTGACACCGCTCGATGCGAGAGCGGGCGGACTCCACGAGTGACGAGTGGCGAGTGCGCGGGCGTCGCCGAGCCCTGTACGCAGGGGCCGTATTCACCTCGACCCGGTCCGCGCGCCGCTGGTAGTTTGCTGGCCTGTTCTGTGAATCCTGGCCTTGCCGCTCCAGGCGGCCGCTCAGCAGGTGGGGAACCGAAAACCTTGGAATCTCTGATCAACGCCTTCCTCTACGGCAACGCGGCCAACCGCCGGGTCCACGAGGCGTGCGGTCCTTTCATGATCGGGTTCGACGCGGACAACGATCTCAAGTTCCTGAATTACGCGGTCCCGGAGCCGGACGCCGACCCGACGCCGCAGGACATCAGCGCGCTGATAGCGGCGTTCGAGGCGCGCGGCCGCATGCCGCGTCTCGAGTTCGCCCGGAAGGGCGCCGCACTGGTCGAGCCGGCGCTCCTGGCCGCCGGGTTCACCGTCGAGCAGCGCCTGCCGTTCATGCTCATCGTCCCGGCGGACCTGGCCTGGCCGCTGGAGGTCCCGGGGGTCGCGTTCCACGTGCTCGACGACTCCGCGACCGACGAGGAACTGCACGGCGTGGCGCTGACCCAGTACGAGGCGTTCCAGGGCGATCCGGCCGGCGTGGACTTCGGCCGCGAGGTCGAAGGGCTACGCGGTGGGATCGCCCGGGGCGGCGCGGCGGTGCTGGCCTGCGCGGCGCCGGGAACCCCGGACGCGGGAGCGCCGATGGGCGCGGGCAACTTCGGGGCACCGAGGGCCGGGACCACGGAGATCGGCGGGATCGCGGTGCGCGAGGCGTTTCGGCGCCGGGGCATCGGAGCCGCCGTCACCGGGGTGCTGAGCCGGGCCGCGTTCGATCTCGGACTGGAGTGCGCCTGGCTGTCACCGGCCGGGCCCGCCCAGGAGCGGATGTACGCGTCGATCGGGTACCGGAGCTCCGGCGAGATGGTGTTCATCGCCAAGGAGTAGGGCCGAGCACTGAGTTGGCCGAATTCTGACTCGACCGAGCACTGAGTCGGCCGAACACTGAGTCGACCGGGCGTTGTGACGGCACCACCGCACCGGCAAGCCGAACGGCCACCGACGGCTACCTCGCCTGACACCCGATCAGCCACGCACCACGGGCCCGCGCTCCGGCATCCAACCGGGCGCGGGCCCGCGGTATGCGCCGGATGTGAATGAAGATGTAGATGTTACGATTCATCGTGTGATGCCCTATGCAACCCCCGTGAAGCCGACTGCCGGACCTCTCGGCGAGCCGATTCGCGGGGCTGCGACCTTGGCGGACATCGCGCGCGCGGCCGGGGTTTCGGCTTCGACCGTTTCGAAGGTGCTCAACGCCAAGGGGGACGTGGCCGCCGCCACCCGCGAGCGCGTCGAGGCGGTGCTGCGGGAGTACGGGTACCGGCGCCGCGGCCCGCGCACGGCTCCCCTGCTCGATCTGGTGTTCCACGAGCTGCAGAGCGCGTGGTCGCTCGAGGTCATCCGCGGCGCGGAGAAGGTCGCGCAGGAGGAAGGGCTGAGCCTGGTGCTCTCCCAGTCCGAAGGACGCTCGACGCCGGGCCAGTCCTGGCTCGACGGGGTGCTCGCGCGGCGCCCGACCGGCGTCCTGCTCGTGCTCTCGAAGCTCGAGGCCGCCCAGTGCAGGCAGTTGACGACCCGGGGCATCCCGTTCGCCGTGATCGATCCGGACGGCGAGCTCGACGTGGACGTTCCCACCGTCGGGGCGACGAACTGGCAGGGCGGGCTCACCGCGACCCGGCACCTGATCCAACTCGGCCATCGGCGCATCGGCGTCGTGGCCGGGCCCAGCCGGATGCTGTGCAGCAGGGCGCGCCTGGACGGTTACCGGGCGGCGCTGGAGACCGCGGGCCTGCGTTTCGATCCGAAACTGGTCGTGGCCGGGGAGTTCCACCACGACGAGGGACACCGGCTCGGCAAGGAGCTGCTCCGATCCGAGGACCGGCCCACCGCCGTGGTCGCCGGCAACGACCTGCAGGCACTCGGCGTCTACGAGGCGGCCAGGGAACTCGGCCTGCGCATTCCGCAGGACCTGAGCGTGGTCGGCTTCGACGACCTGCCCGTCGCACGCTGGGTCGGGCCGCCGTTGACCACCATCCGCCAGCCGCTGGCCGAGATGGCCGCCGCCGCGCTGCACATGGTGATCGGTCTCGCGCGGGGCGACGAGCGCACCCGGGCGGCCACGCGGATCGAACTGGCCACGGAGCTTGTCGTGCGCGCCAGCACCGCCCCGCCGTCGAAAGCCTGAGCCGTCGTTCTCCGGCACGGTGAGACCGCGCTGCCGGGTCAGTGCAGCGCGATCGCCGTCCACGAGACCGGTGGGAGTTCGACCCTGAGCACGCCGTCGGCCAGCACGGCGCTCGCGTTGGCGAACGGCGTCACCCGATCCTGCTGCTCGAGGGTGTTCTTGGCGTACACATCGGCGTCGGCGAGCGTGACCGCTTCGAGGATGCGCGTCGAACCCAGGCTGCGCACGTCGATCGTGATCTGCGCGGTCTCGGTCAGGTCGCGGTTGACGAGGAAGACGGCGGCGCGGTCCTCGTCCACAGTGGCGACGGCGTCGACGAGGGCTGCCTCGCCGTGGCGCGTCGTCTGATACGTCGGGGTCTGGATCACGGGCCGGATCACCTCACCGGAGGCGAGGCGGCTGGTGATGGAGAACGGGTAGAAGGTCGTCTGGCGCCAGGCCGGCCCGCCGGGCTCGGTCATGATCGGCGCGATCACGTTGACGAGCTGCGCGAGCGACGCCGAGGTGACGCGGTCACTCCGCTTGAGCAGCGTCATCAGCAGGTTGCCGACTACGACGGCGTCGGCCACCGAGTACTTGTCCTCGAGCAGCCGCGGCGCGTAACGCCACTCCTTGGCGGACTGATCGGCCGCCTCGGCCTCCATGTGCTCCTTGACGTACCAGATGTTCCACTCGTCGAAGGAGATGTTGATCTTCTTGTCCGAGCGCTTCTTGTACCCCACGTGATCCGCTGTGGCCACGACGGTGTCGATGAAGAAGTCCATGTCGAGCGCGGAGGCGAGGAAGGAACCGAGGTCCCCGTCGAGCTCCTGGTAGTACGCGTGGCACGAGATGTAGTCGACGTGCTCGTAGCAGTGCTCGAGGACCGTGCGCTCCCAGTCGCCGAACGTCGGCATCCCGGAGCCGGAAGAACCGCAGACCACGAGCTCAAGGCTCTTGTCGGCCATCTTCATCGCCGCGGCGGTACGGGCGGCGATCTTCCCGTAGTCCTCCGCCGTCATGAAACCGGTCTGCCAGGGCCCGTCCATCTCGTTGCCCAGACACCACATCCGCACGTTGTGCGGCTCCACCGAGCCGTTCGCCACCCGCGCGTCCGAGAGCGCCGTGCCGGACGGGTGATTGGCGTACTCGAGCAGATCGAGCGCCGGCAAGATGCCCCGGGTCGCGATGTTCACCGCCAGCATCAGCTCCGAGCCGGTCAGCTTGAGCCACTTGGCGAACTCGTCCAGACCGACCTGGTTCGGCTCGAGCGAATGCCACGCCAGATCGCGCCGCACCGGGCGCTGCTCGCGCGGACCGACCGAATCCTCCCAGCGGAAGCCGGAGACGAAGTTGCCGCCCGGGTAGCGCACCGTCGAACTGCCGAGCTCCCGGACGAGCTCGACCACGTCCATCCGGAACCCGTCCTCGTTCGCACTCGGATGCCCGGGCTCATAGAGCCCGTCATACACACAGCGGCCGAGGTGCTCGACGAACGAGCCGAAGGTACGGCGGTTGACCGGTGCGATCACGGCTCGCCGGTCGAGTTCGATGTGCGCAGTGGGCATCGCAGTAATCCTTTCCTGCCCCCGCCGGTGCGGCGGCGAGGGCGGAAGCGGTGTTGACGGGTTCGGCCGGCCGAGGCTCAGCCCTTGACCGCGCCGGTGAGGCCGCCGACGATCCGCTTCTGGAAGATCGAGAAGAAGATCAGCGCGGGCAGCATCGCGAGCGAGGTGAACGCGAGGACCTTCGCCGTGTCCTCGGAGTACTGCGAGGAGAACTGCTGCACGCCGAGCGGCAGGGTGTAGTTCGCCTGCGAGTTGAGGATATAGAGCGGCAGGACGTAGTTGTTCCAGCTGCCGATGAACGTGAGGATGCCGACGGTGGCCACGCCCGGGAGCGAGAGGGGCAGAACCATGCGGACGAAGAAGCCGATGCGGCTGGTGCCGTCGAGCGAGGCGGCCTCCTCGAGCTCCTTCGGGATCGCGCGCAGGAACGGGACCAGGATGATGATGGTCGTGGGCAGGCCGAAGGCGATCTCCGGGATGATGATCCCGGCGAGGTTGTCGATCAGGCCCAGGTCCTTGATCACGATGTAGAGCGGGGTGATCGCGATGACCATGGGGAACATCAGGCCCGCCGCGAACAGCGAGTACATCGCGCCCTTGAGCTTGAAGTCGTAGCGCGCCAGTACGAACGAGACCATCAGCCCCAGCACCACGACCCCGACGGTGCACGCCAGCGCGACGACCAACGAGTTGCCGAACTCACCCCAGAACGTGGATGACGACAAGACATTGGTGTAGTTGCTGAACACCCAGGGATGGGGCAGGCCGGCCGGGCTCGTGGAGATCTGCGCGTTCGTACGGAACCCGCCGACCACGATGTAGAGCACCGGGGCGATACAGGCCGCGATGAACAGCAGCGCGACCAGGTAGGTGATCGGGTTGCCCCACTTGTGCGGCCGCTCCGCGTCACCGCTGCCGCGCTTCTTGGCGCGCGCCGCGGAGGAGCGAGGGAGATAGGTCGACGTGCTCATCAGCTCGCTCCTTCAGTGACGGCGCCCTTGAGGTCGCGGCGCAGCACGAGGCGCTGGTAGATCAGCGCGATGACCATCGAGATCAGGAACATCACGACCGCGACCGCGCTGCCGTAGCCGTAGTTGCCCGCGTCCCGGCCCTGCTGGACCATGTAGATCGCCATGGTCGAGGTGCCGGCGGTGCCTGAGACGTACTCGCCCCAGATGATGTAGACCAGGTCGAACAGCTGGAGCGAGCCGATGATCGAGAGCAGGCCCCAGATCCGGATCGTCGGACCGAGCAGGGGCACCGTGATCCGGCGCTGGACCTGCCAGTAGGACGCGCCGTCGAGCGCGGCGGCCTCGAACAGCTCGTCCGGGATCGACTGCAGCCCCGCGAGCATCAGGATCACCGCGAAGCCGATGTACTTCCACGAGATGATCGCCATCAGCGTCCAGATGGCCAGCTTCGGGTCCGCGAGCCAGTCCTTCTGCAGCGAGCCGAGCCCGATGTGCGAGAGCAGGTCGTTGACCGCGCCGTTCTGCTGGAGCATCAGCGACCAGCCGGTGCCGACGATGACCTCGGAGATCACGTACGGCACGAAGATCAGCACCCGGATGACCGAGCGCCCGCGGATCTTCTGGTTCAGCAGCAGCGCCAGGATGATCGCCACCGGTCCCTGGATCACCAGGGAGAGCACCAGGATGACCCCGTTGTGCCACAGCACCTGCTGGAACGCCGGGTCCGTGAAGATCAGCTTGTAGTTGTTCAGTCCGACCCAGTCGGTGGCCGGACCGTACCCGTGCCAGCGGTAGAAGCCGTAGTACGCCGCGAGGATGACCGGAAAGATCACGAACGCCACGAACATCAGGATCGCCGGTGCGGAGAGCACCGTGATCTCGAGACGCATCCGGGCACGGCCACGGCGGCGCGCAGCCACCCGCGGCCGGGGCGAAGGCGCACTCGCGCCCTCGCCCCGCACCGTGCCCTGCGACTGCCGGTCGGAGACCGTGTCAGTACCCAGGGAGTTGCTCATCGTGTGTCCGCTCAGCCCTTCGCCGCTGCGCTGTTCGCGGCCGCGACGATCGCGGCGGGCGAGCCCTGGCCGGCCATCAGGTTGACCACGGCGGTGTTCAGCGCGTTACCGACGTTCTGGCCGAACTCGGTGTCGAGGTACATCATCGAGTAGGAGGCCTTGTTGACCGCCTGCATCGAGGAGACGTTGTAGGACTCGGTCACCGCCGACTGCGCGGCCGGGTTGACCGGGATCGCGTCGAGCGCCTTCGAGTAGGCCTCCTGCTGGGGCGTGGTCACCAGGAACTCGAGGAAGCCGAAGGCCGCGGACGGGGCGTTCTTCGATATCGAGTACCCGTCGCTGCCACCCATGATCGCGCTCGGGTCACCCTGGCCACCCGCGACGGCCGGGAACGGGAACCAGCCCAGGTCCGGCAGCGGCTGCTGGTTCGGGGTCAGGCTCGCGATCACTCCCGGGTCCCAGTTGCCCATGAGCTCCATCGCGGCCTTGTGGTTCGCGACCAGACCGGCCGACGAGCCCGCGCCCTGCTGCGAGGAGGTGGTCAGGAAGCCCTTCTGGAACGGGTTGACGCCCAGGAACGAGGACAGGTCCTGGCCGGCCTTGGTCCAGCACGGGTCGGTGAACGACAGCGACTTCGCCGTGCTCGCCATCGTCGCCTGGCTGCACTCGCGCAGCGCGAAGTTGTAGTACCAGTGCGCGGCCGGCCACGCGTCCTTCGCGCCCACCGCGATCGGCGTGACGTTCTGCGCCTTGAGCTTCGCGACGTCCGTCTCGAGCTCGGCGATCGTGGTCGGGGTCGAGGTGATCCCGGCCTGCTGGAACAGGGTCTTGCTGTAGTAGATGCCCTCGGGCTGGGTGTCGAGCGGCATCGCGTAGACCGAGCCGTCGATCGTGTCGGCGGCCAGCGCGGCGGAGGACACGTTCGACTTGTCCGTCGCGGAGAGGTTGAGCGCCTGGAGCTGGTCGGCGTCGACCATCGACTGCATCTTGCCGCCGCCGCGCTGCAGGAAGATGTCCGGTGCGGAGTTGGAGTTCAGCGCGGTCTGCAGCTTCCCGTCCAGGTCCTCGTTCTGGATCGTCACGATGTTGACGGTGACGTTCGGGTGCAGCGCGTGGTAGGCCTTCGCGGCGTTCAGGAAGTAATCCTGGCCCGGGCCGGTGGTCGAGTTCTGCCAGACCGTCAACGTCACGTTGCCGTCGGCCGAACCGCCGCCGCCACCGCTACTGCCACCGGCACAACCGGTGGCCGCAAGCGCAGTGCCCAAGGCGATCGCGGCAGCCATAGCGCCGCGCGTTTTCCTCGTCATCGTGGAAACTCCCTGATCCGTTGTCGATGTCACACCTGGCCCAAGAGGGCATCGGGGGGACTGGCGATGAGTCTGCGCGCCGTCTGCCGATCTTGTCAATCGTTGTCGATAACGATTTCTAACGCTAGGGTGGCGCCGTGCAGCA
Organism: Actinospica durhamensis; assembly: GCF_018139695.1. GTDB lineage: Bacteria > Actinomycetota > Actinomycetes > Streptomycetales > Catenulisporaceae > Actinospica > Actinospica durhamensis. The sequence continues at coordinate 17,874 of NZ_JAGSOG010000048.1, forward strand.
GCCCAGAGCCCGAGTCACCATCCGCGACGTCGCCGAGCAAGCCGGCGTCTCGGTCGCCACCGTGTCCAAGGTCATCAACGACCGCTACGGCGTGGCGGCGGAGACGATGGCCCGTGTCCAGGGCGTGATCCGCGAGCTCGGCTACGAGGCGAGCCTGGTCGCGCAGAGCCTGCGCAACCACCGCACGAACGTGATCGGCATACTGGTCGCGGACCTCGAGCCGTTCAGCACCGAGCTGCTCAAGGGCGCGGCGGACGCGATCCGCGGCAGCGGCTTCGAGCTGGTCGTCTACAGCGCGGGTGGCCGCCCCGGCGATGTGGGGGGATGGGAGAAACGATACCTCTCGCGGCTGAGCGGCACGCTGGTGGACGGCGCGGTGCTGGTGACGCCCACGGTCGTGGACGTGCAGTACGGCTCGCCCGTGGTCGCGGTCGATCCGCACACCGGATCCTCGAGCCTTCCGAGCGTCGACGCGGACAACCTGCGCGGCGGGCGCCTGGCCACCGAGCACCTGCTGGGCCTCGGGCACCGGCGGATCGGGATGCTGGCCGGCCGCGCGGACCTCGAGTCCGCGCAGCTGCGCGAGCAGGGCTACCGCGAGGCGCTGGCGGCGGCCGGCGTGCCGGTCGACGACACTCTGGTGCGCGTCGGCGGGTACGATCCGAACCTGTCGCGGCTCGTGGCCCAGGAGCTGCTGACCGGTCCACAGCGTCCGACCGCGGTGTTCGCCGCGAACGACGTGACGGCGATCGCGACGATAGAAGTCGCGCAGCAGCTGGGGCTGCGGGTGCCCGAGGACGTCTCGGTCGTCGGATTCGACAACATCCCCGAGTCCGCGCTGTGCGTCCCGCCGCTGACCACCGTCAACCAGCCCATCCGGACGATGGGCGAGCGCGCGGTGGAACTGCTGATCCGGCTGATCCGCGAGCAGCCCGTGGAGCACACGCACCTCACCCTGGCCACCGAACTCGTCGTGCGCGCGTCGAGCGCCCCGCCGCGCAGCGCACCCTGACCCACCCCGGCACCCGGCCGCAGCCGCGGTCCGGGCTCCGGCGCCCGGGCCGCGTTCGCGTGCTCGGGCGCCGGAGCCCGAAGCCGAAACCCGCGGCACCACACCGCACCTCACGCGGGCACCCGGACCACTCGGGCGCCCGGCTCCACCCCGGACGGGAGGCCACGCCTCCCGATTAAGGACAGCCGCACATGGCTACAGAAGTAACCGCTCTCACCGAGCCGTGGCGCGATTCGACCGCCCCGACGGCAGATCGGGTCAAAGACCTCATATCGCGCATGTCGGTGCGGGAGAAGGTGGCGCAGCTGTACGGGGTGTGGGTGGGCGCCGACGCCACCTCAGGGCAGGTGGCGCCGTTCCAGCATTCCTCGGAGCTGCCTCCCGCCGACTGGTCCGACGTGCTGCGCGACGGCATCGGGCAGCTCACCCGCCCGTTCGGCACCGCGCCGGTGGACCCGGTGGCCGGGGCGCGCGCGGTGGCCAACACGCAGCGGGAGCTCGCCGAAGCCGGCCAGGGCATCCCGGCGCTGGTGCACGAGGAGTGCCTGACCGGTCTCGGGGCGTGGCAGGCCACGATCTACCCGTCGCCGCTGTGCTGGGGCGCGAGCTTCGACCCGGAACTCGTGCGCAGCGTGGGCGAACGGATCGGCGCGAGCCTGCGACGGCTGGGCGTGCACCAGGGCCTGGCCCCGGTGCTCGACGTCGCGCGGGATCTGCGCTGGGGCCGGGTCGAGGAGACCATCGCGGAGGACCCGTACCTCGTCGGCACGCTCGGCGCGGCGTACGTGCGCGGCCTCGAGTCCACCGGAGTCGTCGCGACCCTCAAGCACTTCGCCGGCTACAGCGCCTCGCGCGCGGGACGCAACCTCGCCCCCGTCTCGATCGGGCCGCGGGAGCTGGCTGACGTGATCCTGCCGCCGTTCGAGATGGCGCTGCACGCCGGCGCCCGTTCGGTGATGAACTCGTACTCCGACAACGACGGGGTACCGGTCGCCGGCGACCCGGCGCTGCTGACCGACCTGCTGCGCGGAACCTACGGTTTCACCGGCACGGTCGTGTCGGACTACTTCTCCGTGGCGTTCCTGCTCAATCTGCACCGCACCGCGGGCACGAAGGCCCAGGCCGCCGTGCAGGCGCTGGCCGCGGGCATCGACGTCGAACTGCCGACCGTGGACTGCTTCGGCACGCCGCTGATCGAGGCGCTGGAGTCGGGCGAGGCGGACATCGCGCTGGTGGACCTGGCACTGGAGCGGGTGCTGACCCAGAAGTGCGACCTCGGACTGCTCGACGCGGACTGGTCGCCCGAAGCCCCGATCCTCTCCGAGGTCGACCAGCGGCTCGACGACGACGAGTCTCGCGCACTGGCCGGGCGCCTGGCCCGGCGCGCGATCGTGCTGCTGCGCAACGAGGGCGGCGCACTGCCGCTGGCCGCGGGCAGCCGCCTGGCCGTCGTCGGTCCGCGCGCGCACGTCGCGGACGCCGTCTTCGGCTGCTACTCCTTCCCCCGGCACATCGGCGTGCACCACCCGGACCTCGCGCTCGGCGTCGAGTCGCGCACCGTCCTCGAGGCGCTGCAGGCCGACCCGGCCGGATACCGGATCAGCTACGCGCAGGGCTGCCCGGTCCCCGACACCGAGAGCTCCGTGCGGCTGCGGGCCGAGCGCGCGGCGGCCGAGGGCGGCGCGGCACCCGACGCCGTGGACGACGAGGCGCTGCGGGAACTGGGCGACCGCCAGATCGCCGAGGCCGTCGCGGCCGCGCGCGAGGCCGAGTTGTGCGTCGCAGTGCTCGGCGACGTTTCCGGCCTGTTCGGCAACGGGACCTCCGGCGAGGGCTGCGACACCTCCGACCTGCGCCTGCCCGGGCGCCAGGGCGAGCTGCTCGAGGCACTGCTGGACACCGGAACGCCGGTCGTCCTGGTGTTGCTGGTGGGCCGTCCGTACGAGCTGTCCCGGTACGCCGACCGGCTCGCCGCCGTGGTCTGCGGCTTCCTGCCGGGCGAAGAGGGCGCGAACGCGCTGGCGGACGTGCTGTCCGGACGGGTGGACCCGTCCGGCCGGCTCCCGATCGGATTCCCGGCGGAGGGCGCGAACCAGCCCTCGACGTACCTCGCCTCCACCCTGGCCCAGCGCAGCGACGTGAGCACGGTGGACCCGACGCCGCTCTACCCCTTCGGCCACGGCCTGTCCTACAACCCGGCGGTCTGGACGGACCCGGTGCTCCCGGCGGGCGAGGCGTGGCCGACCGACGGCACGCTGCAGCTCGCGGTGACCCTCCGCAACGACGGCGCGTCCGCCACCAGCGAGGTGGTCCAGGTCTACCTGCACGACCCGCAGGCCGAGGTGGCCCGCCCCGTGCAGCAGCTGATCGCCGCCCCGCGGATCGATCTGCAGCCGGGCACGACGCGCACGGTCGTCATCGACCTGCCGGCCGACGCGACCTCGTACACCGGCCGCGCCGGCCGCCGGATCGTCGAGCCGGGCGAGGTGGAACTCTGGGTCGGCGCCTCAAGCACCGACATCCGCGCGCGGCTCACCGCCCACCTGACCGGCGCCCGACGCGAGGTCGGCTTCGACCGCGCGTTCCAGCCGACGGTGAGCATTGTCGAAGGCTGACCCAAGACTCGGTGCAAGCCGGCGCGAACGAGCGCCGGCTTGCACCGTATCCATAGGCGCCCGTCACCGTGCCGGGCGTCGTGTTTCCGGCTCGGCCTGGAGCCGTTGGTGGCCGTTGGTGGCCTTTGGTGGCCGTTGGTGGCTCGTCACGTGGCAATCGGAGTGGCGATCCACCAGGCGTCGACGCGATCAAGCGGAATGCGCACGTCCATCATGCTTGCATCAGCCGCACCCTGCCGCGTCTCGTCCGTGTGCAGATGCAGGTACTCCGCCGCGTCATCCTCCAGCCGCTGCTGCCGATAAGCCGCAGCGAGGTCCGCGGGCAGTGCATCGTCCACGAAGGCACCCGAGCTGAACACGTAACCGGTCAACAGGGCACCTCCGACCAAGACCGAGACCCGGTACGGGTCGCTCCGAGCGTGTTCACCGGACGCGTCCTTCGAGATCGCCTCCAGCAGAGGGTCTGGTCTGCGCATGCCGCAATTCTGCGCAGAGCATCCGGGTCGCTGCACCTCAGACAAGGCAGACGGGGGTCGGCAGGCCGGCAAAGTGGCCAGCGGCCCTCGGGGCGGGCGAGGGGCTCGTACGTGCGACCGTGCCAGTCCGACCGCCGTCAGAGCTGGGACAGCGCCGGGACCAGGTCGTCCAGGCCGAGCGGGCTGAGCGACAGGGCTTTCATGTGCCAGGCCTTCAGGTCGAACTCCTCGCCGCGCTCGGCGTGCGCGGCGCGGGCGGCCTCGCGGCCGGCCAGCCAGGCGCGTTCGCCGAGTTTGTAGCCGATCGCCTGGCCGGGCAGGCCCAGGTAGCGGATCAGTTCGCTGTCCAGGAACTCGCCGGGGCGCCCGCTGTTGCGGCCGAAGAAGTCGCGGGCCAGCTCCGGTGTCCAGCTCTCGCCGGGGTGGAAGTCCGCGTCCTGCGGGATGCGCAGTTCCAGGTGCATGCCGATGTCGACGATCACCCGGATCGCCCGCATCAGCTGGGCGTCGAGGAAGCCAAGGCGTTCGGCCGGGTCGCCGAGGTAGCCGAGTTCGTCCATCAGCCGCTCCGCGTACAGCGCCCAACCTTCGCTGTTGGCGCTGATGCGGCCGATCGTGACCTGATACCGGGACAGTTGGTCGGCCAGCAGCGTCCATTGCGCCAGCTGCAGGTGATGGCCGGGCAGGCCCTCGTGATACCAGGTGGAGACCAGGCCCCAGGTCGGGAACCGGGTGTGGCCCAGGGTCGGCAGCCACGTGCGCCCGGGCCGGGCGAAGTCGAGTGACGGCGCGGTGTAGTAGGGGGCGGCGGCGCTGCCGGCCGGAGCGAGCATCGCCTCCACCTTCCGGATCGGACCGGCCAGGTCGAAGTGCGTGCCGTCCAAGTCCCGGATCGCCTGGTCCATCAGCTCCTGCAGCCATACGCGCACCTCCTCCGCGCCCTCGATCGCGTGGCCGTGCTCGTTCAAGTGGGTCATCGCCTCGAGCGCGGTGGCCCCGGGCAGGATCTGCTCGGCCACGGACCGCATCTCCGCGCTGATCCGGTGGAATTCCGCCCATCCCCAGGCGTAGGCCTCGTCCAGGTCCACGTCCGCGCCGGTGTACGCGCGGGCCGAGCGCAGATAGCGTTCCCGGCCGACGGCGTCCGCAGTGCCCTGCACGGCCGGGGCATACTCGTCGCGCAGCCAGTCGCGCAGCTGCCGCACGCCGCTGTCCGCGATGCGCGCGGCCTCCGCGAGTTCGGGACGCACCTTCTCGGGACCCCCTGCGGCGAACACCTCGAACCAGCTCGGGTCGCCTTCGCCTTCGCCGTCTTCGGCTCCCGCAGCGGCCTGACCGTCCTCGCCCTCGCCCAGCCAGGTGGCCAACTGGCCGAGCACCGCCTCGACCTGCCGCGGCGCGGCCTTGAGATCGCGCTCTACGCCCGCGGCGAGCGCGGCCCGGTATCCGGCCAGCGCCTCCGGCACGCGACGCAGACGCCCGGCGATCACCGACCAGTCGGCCTCCGTCGCGGCGGGCATGGCGACGAAGACGCTGCGCACCGAGTGCACCGGAGAATGCAGGTTGCCCACGGCTCGCAGGTGATCCCCGGCGTCGTACTGGGCCAGCGTCGCGGACAGCCGCTCACGCAGCAGCCTGGCGCACTGCGCCTCGGCCGGATCGGCGGCGAGACCCGCGGCCGTGGACCGCTCGAGATCGTCGAGGGTGGCGCGGAGCAGCTCGGCGCGGGCGTCGGCTCCGGCGGGAGAATAGTCAGGCAGCCGATCGTCGTCGAGGTTCACTCCGAGCGAAGTGGCGAGGATCGGATCGAGCCGGCACAGGGCGTCGAGACAGGCGTCGGCGATCTGGCGAGGATTCAGGTCGGTCATCAACGTATCGTGCCGTACGAACACGAGTACGGTCCAGAGGTGGCAGCGGGTTATTACCCGGGGTCGATCGCGGCTATCGCATCCCGTATCCCCATCCCGCATCCCGCATTTCGCAGACAAGGCCCCGTCAGGAAGGGTGTCCAGATCGGCGTCCACGGCAGCCTCGCGGGCAGGCATGGATGTGTGCGCCGAACCTGGACACCCTTCGCGTCAACCGTCTAAGGCCGAGGGGCCCGTCAGCAGTGGCTCCATCCGCTGGTCCACGACGATCCCTCGTACGCTCCGCCCCATTCCACGCAGGAGCTCGGCGCATATTCCGCGACCGGTCCGGCGTAGTAGGTGAAGGTGCCGGGGTTGCTCGCCGACGAACCGCCCTGCACGGCCAGCGTCGCGTTCATCGACTCGGCCGAGGCCGGGTCCGTGGCCATGGTGGCGACGCAGTTGTCACCGGTGGAGCTGTTGAAGAGCAGGTAGATCGTCGCGCCGCTGAGCGCGTGCGTGTCGACGACGCTGTAGCCGCTGCCGCACACCTGGGTCGGGGTGTACGGATTCGTGGCTCCCGGAGGCGCGGTCACGGTGCCGTTGCCGCAGTGGCTCCAACTGCTCGTCCAGGAGCTGCCGTTGTACGACCCGCCCCACTCGACACAGCTGTTGGGCGCGTACTCGACCACGGGGCCGGCGTAGTAGGTGAAGGTGCCGGGGTTGCTCGCCGACGATCCGCCCTGCACGGCCAGCGTCGCGTTCATCGACTCGGCGCTCGAGGCGTCCGTCGCGAGCGTGGTGACGCAGTTGTCGCCGGTCGAGCCGTTGTAGAGCAGGTATACGGTCGCGCCGGTCAGGGCGTGCGAGTCGATCACGCCGTAGCCGCTGCCGCACACCTGGGTCGGGGTGTAGATGTTGTTTCCGGAGGGCGGCGGGGCACTGGACCCGCCGCCGCAGTGGCTCCAACCGCTCGTCCAGGAGCTGCCGTTGTAGGAACCGCCCCACTCGACACAGCTACTCGGCGCGTACTCCGTCACCGGACCTGCGTAATAGGTGAATGTCCCTGGATTACTTGTCGAGGCTCCACCTTGTACCGCTAGTGTCGCGTTCATCGATTTCGCGCTGGTCGGCGTGGTGGCCAGGGTGACGACGCAGTTGTCGCCGCTCGCGTCGTCGTAGAGCAGGTATACGGTGGCGCCGGTCAGGCCGTGCGAATCGATCACGCCGTAGCCACTGCCGCACACCGCATTCGGGCTGTACGGATTGCCGGAGTCGACGGGCGGCGGGGTGCTGCCGCTGCCGCTCGCGACGGGCGATATGTACCCGGAGATCGTCATCTCGGCCGCGCCGACGTAGTCGCCGGTGGCCCGCTCGCTCGCCGGAATGGTCACCTGGACCACCGAGGAGCTGCGCGCGAACGTCGACTCCGAACTGCCGCTGATGCCGTTCCAGTCGCCGTTCGCGGTGATCACGTCGCCGCTGGAGTCGACCGAGGTGACGATGCCGACGTGATCGGCCACGCCCCCGCCCGAGTAGTCGTAGACGACCGCGTCGCCCGGCTGCGGGACGTACGACGCGCTGGTGTGCAGCGTGCCGTTGTTCTCGCCGTAGACGTAGAAGCTGCCGGCCGCGGCGGTCAGTCCGCCGGTGTAGAAGCCGGAGTTCTGCCAGACCCATTCGGCGAAGTCGGCGCACCAGAACTCGCCGTTGCCGCCGTTGCCGCTGCAACTGGTCTCGAACTGGCTGCCGCCGAGGCTGTTGGTGGTCGGCGTGTCGGCGCAGGTGCCGGCCGACTTGCCGATGTTGGCGTGGGCGAGGGTGGCGGCGTCCCCGCCGGCCGCGGCCGAGGCCGTCGGCGCGAGGGCCGTGGCCAGGCTCAACGCGAGGGCGGCGACGGCCGGCCCGGCGAATCTGCGTAGATGATTTCTGATATTCACACCTTGCTCCTCAGAGCCCGCACACCGGCGGGCCACTCGGTGGGTGGGGCGGCCGCGGCCCGAGCACAGGCTCGAGCCGCGGACGGCGGTGTGGCGGCGTCGCCGGTCAGCCGGCCGCGGCCAGGACCTGCCCGGAGGCCGCGAGCTGGGCGGTGATCCCCGCCTTGACCTGGTCCAGGTGCTGCTGGTTGGCGGCGATCATCTGCCGCTGGAGCGCGGCTTCGACGGCGTACCAGGTGCCGACGAGGTTGGTCTGCGCCTTGCACGCGACGTCGGTGCTCGCGGTCAGCAGTTCCTTGGCCGAGGGTGCGGGAGTGTTCCACTGCTGGTCGCCGGTCGCGTCGTACGGCGTGGCGTAGTGATAGCCGTGCTTCGCCATGCACTGAGACCACTGCGATACCACGGCGATGACCTGCGGCTCGCGCTCCGATATCGCAAGGCTCTGATCGTTGATCTCCTCGGCGACGGCATCGCTGTTGGCCGATCCGCCGTGCGCCGTCAGCTGCGCGCGCGCCTGGCCGATGCAGCCGCCGGCCGGAAAGGCCCGGTTCGCATACCGCGTGGGCGGCGCGGCCGAGGGCGACGCGTCCGTCGCGGCGCTGCCGGTCAGGAGCATGAGCGCGGCGGCGGAGACGCTCGGCTTCTTCGGCAGCGGGGCACTCGGCGGCGGGTGGTAGCCGAGCTTCGCGACCTGCGCGGCATCGGAGACTCCGTAGCGCCGGGGGGCGTTGGAGTCGGTCACGGCCCCCGGCAGGATGTTCGGCGGCGGAGCGGTGTAGTCGAACCCGAACTGCTCCATGCACCGGTCTTCGAGCAGATTCGTGGCCTGATCGAACTCGATGCTCTGATCGTGGGTGGGCAGATAGGCGTCGACCGGGTAGATCAGGGACGTGCTGTCGGTGACGGTCGGGATCCCGGTGACGTGCACCTGCGGGATCGCGCCCGCCGAGGGCTGCGGCGCCGCGGCCGGCGCGCCGCCGGAGCAGGCCGCGCTCGCCGCGCCGGCCAGGATCAGCGCCAGCACGGCGGCGACGGGGCGGGAAGTCAGGGAACGCATGAGGCCTCTCGGGAACGAAGGCGGCGGGCCGGGCCCGGCGTACCGCGCCGCGAGACGCGCGGCGCGGTACCCGGGAACACGCCGGTCAGGAGGGCGACCGGCGGTGGATCACCAGCCCTGGGAGGCGTTCTCGTTCTTCAGGGTGGAGTTGAGGTTGACCCAGCTGCTGGGGGCGACCGACTCGCTGGCCCCGGCCTGGTTCGAGTTGTAGTAGATGATGCCGGTCACCACGGTGTCGTAGTTGCGCACCGAGGCGGCGTTGTTCTTGACCGCCTGGCCGGCACCGGCGTCGCCGCCGCTCCAGGCCTTGAAGACCCAGCCGGCGTAGTTGTCGGTGTACGGATCGTTGAACCGGGCACCGGCCAGGTTCGAGTTGTAGTAGAGGCACAGGTCGCCGCCGGCGCCCGCGTCGTTGGTGACGCAGTTGCCGTCGCCCTCGGCCGCGAAGGCGGACGGGACCGCGGTGAGCCCGATGGTCAGGGCGATGCCGGCGGTCGCCGCCGCGGCCAGAGTCCTGCGGAGCATCATGTCGTTTCTCCGAAAAGTCGCGGGTGGACGGTGCGTTCCGCTGTGGCCGCACCGGGTGGGACAGGGCCTGCGCCGGTCACGAGACGCGCGGTCGATCACGCTGTCCGCATGCCGTGGCGGCGCCGAGCGGCCCCGAGGAATGTCTATCCGGGTGGCTGATTGACCGGTACAGGAGCCGATCTCGGTCAATCAACGGCGTCCCGGACCAGCGCGCCGCGACTCGATTGATCAGTGTTCTGGGATCAGAAGGCTGGTCAGCGCCGCCGATCAATCAATCAATTCCGCCGACCCGGCGCACGGCGTCGCACGTCGCGCACGTGCAGTAGCGTGGCAGTGTTCTGCGTTGTAGAGCGCAGGGCGGTTCGCCGAGGTACGGCGTATGGGGGACTTAAGGGGGAATCGATGGCGCGCAACCCACGGCCTATCGATCCGGGGCAGGGGCCGCTGCAGGCCTTCGCGGTGGAACTGCGGAACGTGCGGCAGGCAGCAGGAGATCCGACTTATCGCGCCATGGCGGTGCGCGCGGGCTTCAGCGCCACCACGCTGAGCGAGGCCGCGAGCGGCACGCGCAAGCCGAGCCTGGACGTGACGCTGGCTTTCGTCGAGGTCTGCGGAGGTGATCCGGCGGTCTGGCGCGAGCGCTGGCTCCGCTTGGAGCGCGAACTCGGGGCGCCGAAGGAGCCGCCCGCGGCCGGCCCCCGGCCGGGGCCGGCGCGCACGCCCGCGTCCACGTCTACAGCTACGTCCACGTCTATAGCCACCTCCGCGCCGGATCCCGAGCCGGGCGGCGAGGCGGACTCGGACGGCGAGGGGGAATCAGACCACGAGGGAGATTCGGGCGGCGAGGCAGAGGGCATCGACGTCATCGGTTCCGGGGCGCCGATGAACGACGGCACCGGCCCCTGGTACCGCGGCAGGTACCGGGCCCGGCTCACCGCCGCCGTCGGCGCCGCCGCGGTGCTCGTGGGTGCGGCGATGCTCGTCACGCACCTGGATCAGACGCAGGGCCGCTCGAGCGCGGCCACCACGCCGGGCGCGTCGTCCAGCCAGGGCGAGGCCTGCCCACCCGCGCCGCCGGGGGCCGTCGCCTTCACCGCCGTGACCTACAAGCCCGGCACGAACGTGCGCGGCGGCGCCAGCCTGGACGCGCCGGTCGTCGCCGCGCTGCCGACCGGCTGCCTGCTCTCGTTCAGCGGGTACTGCCTCGGGCAGTCCCTGCGCGACCAACGCGCCGGCACCCCGGACATGCGGTGGTTCAAACTGGCCGACGGCCGCGGCGTGGTGGCCTCGGCCGTCGTGAGCGGCAACCCGCCGCCGAACCTGACGCCGAGCGACTGCCCGCGGGACGTCCCGCTCCCGGCCGAGATCCGCCTGCGCGTCAGAGCGGCCGCGGCGCACAACGCCGTGGTGCTGTCCGCGAGCGGACTGAACACGCCGATCGTCGGCTACGCCGCCTACTACAGCCAACAGCAGACGTCGGGCTTCCAGGCGCCGAGCTGGCACGAACTCGCACTCAACGACGCCTCCTACGAGCAGGCGCCCACGTGGAGCCTGAGCGGCGTGAGCCCCGCCATCACCGGCCTGTCCGGCACCCCGACCGGTTCGGTCCCGCTCGTCGCCGTGGCCTGCCTCGGCGGCGGCGCACCCACCGCGATCATCAACGCCGCCGCCGTCCGCCCGACCGACCCGTCGGCCACCGAGTCCGTGCAGTTGAGCCCGCAGGACCTGACGACGGCCGAGCGGGCAGCCTGTCAATACCCGATCTCAGACTGAAACCGGAACCGGAACCGGAATCGGAACTGAAAATCGCCGACAAGCGGTCACCACGGCTCGGGCACGCCCCGCTCCGTGGTGACCGCTTGTCGGCGCCGGCGCCATTCCCCCCACGACCCCGAGCCCGGTCCAGATGTTCGCGAAATCGCGCAGCTCCCGCCGTACCGCCCGCCGCCCGCCGCGCCGTACCGCCCACAGGCGCCCCAAGCCCCAGCAAGACCGTCGGCGTACGAGTGTGTCAGGACCCTCGAGCGTGTCGGATCACCCAAGTATGGTCGGTGCCGTGGTCGTCGTCGGCTGACCGACGCCGGCCGTTCGCAGGGGGCTTCGAGTCGCGACCAGGTGATCGGACGGCGAGGGCTCGGTGTCGACCCAGGGAAAGGCTGCGCACGAATGCGGTTCCTGCTCGATCTCGCGGATCCCGAGGCGGAACCTCAGATCGCCGCGCGGCTCGGCCTGCCGTCGCGGTTCGGGGGGCCGGCCTCCGCGCGGGGCGGCGGTGGAGCCTCGCTGCTGACGGCGATGTTCGGGGCGGACCGTGAGGCGGCGCGGCGGGTGTTCGCCGCTCCGGACACGCCCCGCTCGATACTGCGCTGGCTGCTCGAACTCGACGACCCTGACGCCAACTACCTCGTCTATCAGGCCGATGTGCCTGACGCCGTGCGTCGGGACATACTGCTGGGCGTGCCGTACGGTCCGGGAGCTGCGGAGCCCGGCTTCCGGGTGCCGGTCTCATCCGATCTGCATCCGGAGCGAGACCTGAAGGACTATCACTACCGCAGCTTCCGCCGACGGGCCCGCCTGCCGTATCACGAGGGCTACGACGACGCGGCGGACGTGGAGCAGCGCGGCATCATCAGCACCCTGTACGAGGCGGGCAAGGCCCGGCAGTTGAAGAAGTGCAAGCGCGCCGCCGCCGCGCTCAGCGGCCCCGAGTGGTCGGTCGTCGCGGCGGCGGACCGCGCCGAGCCGATGCCCGGGTACGCCCGATGGGCGCTGTGCGTCCAGGTCGGCTGCCCGGAGGAACTGCGCCGGCAGTTGGGCGGGTACGATCCGCACTTCACCGCCCGTATGTCCATGGCGGGATTCCTGCTCGACGGATCCGCCGCGTACGCGTGCGCCGCCCGGCCACCCGGCCGTGTCCTGGCGGTGCTGGAGTGCGTCGCCCGAGCCGCCCCACAGCGGGCAGCCGATGCGGCTGCGGCGTTGCGCCCGCTGGTCGAACAGGAGCTCGGCGACAACCTGGAGGCCTGGGCGGTGCTCGCGCGGCTGCTGCCGGGCTTCGCCGGTTCGCTGCCGGAGCTGATCGTCACCAGCGGGGCGATCGCGGCCGGATCCGGCTGACCGGAGACCTGAGATGACGTTCGGGGACAAGCGTCCGCCGGTGATCGATCTGGCGGACCGGCGGGCGGTCGCGGCCTGGCGCCCGGCCGCGCCGGAAGTCGTGGCCGAGGCGGTGCGGCTCAAAGAGGCGGCTCTGCTCGACTTCGGGCTCACCGAGTCCGCGGTCGCCTCCTGGATCTATGCCAAGTGCCACCACCAGATACCGACCACGGCCGTGGCCACCGCCGCGGTCGTCGCCTCGGGTGACGGCTCCTGCCTGCTGCTGTTCAACCCCGACTTCTTCGTCGCCCTCGGCCTCGACGGCGTCAAGTTCGTGCTCTTCCATGAAGCGCGCCATCTGGTGCAGCGCCACCTGTTCGTCGAGCCTGAGCTGCGCAACGATGCCGTGTTCGAGCTGGCCGCGGAGGTCACGATCAACCACGTCGCGCTGGTCCGGCTCAAGCGCGCGGGCCTGCCTGAACGCCACGGTTCCCCGGTCGGCGTGGATCCGGCGGCAGTGCACGAGCGGTATACCCGGGATCTGGCGGAGCACGGCCTCGACCCGTTGCCCTACGCCGCGTTCGTCGAGACCGACCTGACCGCCTACCGCGAACTCAAGCGCATGAAGCGGCCGCCGGTCGCGGACCACATATGCATCCATCAGCAGACCGACCTGCAGATGGACCAAGAAGCGGTCGATGCGGTGGTGTCCTCCGCGCTGCTCAATACTCTGTTGGCGGGCGGTCGCGGCCACACCGGCGCCCGCAATGAGATCAACGATCTGATGAATCGGTCCGAGGGCGGTGAGCGGGCCTCGCGGATCTGGGGCTCGCTCGGCGCGGGCTCTCTGCGCGGCCGGACCTCGGCCACGCGGCGCGTCGACTGGTGGCAGCGCTGGTTCGTCGACGTCGTCGGCTCGAGGCTGAGCGAGGGCGAACGGCTGGTCTACCCGAAAAAGCGCGGGGCGGTCCTCGCGGCCCTGGGCCAGGACCCGATCATGGCCAGGCGCGGCCCGGTGCGCGAGAAGGTCGTGGTGTTCGCGTACGACACGTCCGGTTCGATGCCGGCGCACGTCGTCGCGTGGCTGACCGATCTGGTCGGACGGATCGACAGGGTCCGGGCACACTGGCTGTCGTTCGACGCGGTGGTCATGCCCTTCCAGCCGGGTGAGCGGGTGTTCGGCGGCGGCGGAACCAGCTTCCAGGCCGTGGCCGACTACGTCGAGGGGCGCAGTGAGGTGCACGGAGCCCGGTTCGAGGAGCAGGTGGACGCGGTCGTGATACTCACGGACGGCCATGCCCCGCACATCACCCCGGCCGAGCCGGACAAGTGGATCTGGCTGATCACCCAAGGCGGCGACGACTGGCCGGACCGGCACCATCCGCAGATGTCCTGCCATCGCGTCACGACGGGGAGCAGCTGAACGTGTCAGTACCTATACAAGGCCTGGCGGGCGCCGCGGAACCCGGTATCGAGCCGGGGGCCGGAGCTGCGGGGCCGGCCCCGCAGCAGGGTGCGCGGCCGTGGGTGCCGACCGCCACCTACCCCGAGGCGCTCTTCGACCTGTCGGGGCCGTCCGGCGGATCCCGGCTTGAGTCCTTCATCGACGCGATGATCGAGCTGGGCCAGACCGGGCAGATCTTCGGCGAGCACGGCATCGGCAAGACCGCGACGTTCTTCACGCACATCGCAGAGGCCTACCGGGACACCGCGCTGGTCTACGTCCCGGCCGCGAACCTGACCCCGGACGACCTGCTGGCCAACGCCCCGGTCCGGACGGACGACGGCACCCTCGTGCTGCGCCAGCTGGTCATGGGCCAACTGCGGCCCGGGCGCCGGTTCGTGCTGCTGATCGACGACTCGCTGCAGGCCGGGGACTCGATCCAGTCGCAGTTGATGCAGATCGCCTGCAACTGGACGCTCGGCGAGTTCGACTTGCGCGCCCTGGGTTGCATCGGGGTGTTCCTGACCGACAACGAGTCGCTCGCCGAGACCTCCGCGCGCCGAGGCGATCTCGCGATCCTGGACCGGATGGCCACGCTGAGGATCACCGCGAACGACACGGCCTGGCGCTACCGGCTCGCCCGCCGGTACCGGGACCGCGACCTGTCCGGGGCGTTCGCCGTCTGGGCCTCGCTGACTCCGGCGCTGCGCGAGCTGCTCTCCCCGCGGACGCTCGAACACGTGCTGGCCAACGCCTTCGAGGGCTTCCCCCTGATCTGGGGGCTGCCGCTGGTCGGCGGGGAGCGCATGCGGCTGGTCGAGGCGCGCGAGGACGGTTCGCCGGGCCCCGACCGGACCGAGGAGGTGTTGGACCGGATCGCCGAGGCGGTCGGCGCGCGGAATCCGGCCGGCCTGCAGGACCCCGTGCGGCAGGTCGTGCGCGCGGCGCTGCGCAACCGTTGGACCGTGCTGCTGCAAGGGCCGCCCGGATGCGGGAAGACCGAACTGGTGCGTGATCTCGTGCGACGCGAACTGGGGCGCGAGCCGCTCTACTTCTCGCTGCCGGTGACGAACATCGAAGACCTCTGCGTCCCCGTCCCGAGCGCGGACGGCTCGCTGGAGAACCTGGTGGCGCGCTCCTTCACCGGCCGGGAGCCGAAGGCGATCGTCTGGGACGAGTACAACAGGCCCAAGGACAAGGCCGCCTTCGCCAAGCTCATGGAGATCACCCAGGAATGGTCGATCGCCGGGCACCCGATAGAGAACCTCAGGGCCCAGATCGCGCTGCAGAACCCGCCCTACCACCTCGGGCGCAAACTGCTGGTGGCGCGCAACAACGTGGCGCAGGCCTCACGCTTCACCGCCTCGTTGACCGTGCGCCCCGAGGACATCCCCGCGAACGAGTGGCTCATCACGACCTACGGCCCGATCGCGGAGACCTTCCTGGACTGGTGGAAGCTCGACATCGACGACGACGCCCGGGACTGGATCTCCAAGCGGACACTCGAGCGGATGATCAAGCTGCACCGGCGCGGCCTGCCCATGCAGTGGGGCACGGTCTACCTCGGGGACGGTGAATACGCGCCGGTCCCGCTCACGGCCCTGATGGACCGGCTGGCCCGGCGCGAAGTGGTGGGCCTGCGTGAGCTGGCCGCCGATCTCGACGGCTGGGAGGCCCGGCTGCGCCGCGCCGCCCAAGCCTCGAGTGAAGGGGCGAACGACACGGACGTCGTGCACCAGGTCATCGCGAATGCCGAGCTCTCGCAGCTGCGGGCGCACCGGGCCGCGATCGTTCGGCTGGTGGCGCTGCTGCCGCCGAAGCTGCGTTCGACGTACCTGGTCGGCGCGGCGGAAGAGCGCCAGCGTTTCTGGATAGAGGTGTTCGCCGCGATGCCGCGCAAGAAGTCGGGCGCCGGGCCCGGCGCCGCCCGGTGAAAGCCGGCGCCGGCTACTGGGCCGTGCGGTAGACGCTGCGGACGGCGGCGACGTCCGGGGCCGAGGCGGGGCGGGCGACTCCCGCGGCGAGTTCCGCGAATCGGCGCTTGACCGTGGCCGCGATGCCCTTGCCGAGCACGATGCGGATCGGCGCCGGGCCGTCGGCGGGAACCTCCGCCGTGGGCGCGGACCACGGGCGCCGGTCCGTCACGCCCAGAGCCCGCAGCATGCTCAGTGCCTCGCGACTGCGCATCCCGGTGTCCGTGAGTACCAGGTGGGCAAGCCGATGTGGGGCCGCGGCCAGGGCCGTGCCGATGGCGGCGGCCGCGTCCTCGTCGATCCGGTTCTCAGGAGCCGCCAGGACCCGCGCCGCCCGGACCCGGCCGAGGTCAAGCAGTTCCACCCCGGCGTGCGCCGCCGCCGCGACGAGCCGGGAGGCGGCAGCCGGGCCGATGCCGTTGCTGGCGGCGGACAGGCGGCGCAGCCTGCCGGGCGGCGCGCACTCGAGGGCCTCGGCGAGCGCCTGGGCGCCCTCGGCGCCGAGCCCGGCCGCCGAGACGTAGAGTTCTGCGACGCCGCCCGCCGCCACCAGACGGGCGAGCGAGGAGGCACCGGCCGCGCCGAGTGCGTTGCCGCCGAGGTAGACCCGCTCGAAGCCGCGGCCGGTGCCCACTGCCGAGATCAGCGCGTCGGTGAGAGTCGCGACCGCCCCCGCGTCGAGACCGGTCTGCACGAGATCCAGAGTCCTCAGGCCCTCGGCGGCCTCGAGCAGACGCGCGGCGGCATCGCCCCCGGCCGGACCCAGCGGATTGCGTTTGAGCCACACCGCACCCACTGCGGCCTGCGGCGAGGCACGCAGATTGTCCGCCATCCGGCACACCCCTCCGGCGGTCACGCCGTTGCAGCCGAGATACAGCGTCTGCAAGCCCTTCGGCCCCGCTGCGGCCGCGACGGCTCCGGCACCGGCGTCCCCGAGGCCGTCGGTGCCCAGCAGCAGATGCCTGACCGCGGGCCGGGCAGCGCGCGCGGAATCCGGCAGCGCGTCGACGACACGGCGCACGCCCTCGGGACCCACCGCCTGCTTGCACAGGTCCAGCCGCCCGTCGGGCAGCGCCGTGCCGGCCGGGAAGTCGAGCCTGTGCTCCGGTGTCCGACCGGTGCGCAGCCACGCGATCAGCGGCAGCAGGTCCTCGCCGGGACGCGGCGCGATCGGGCCGATACCCGCCCAGCGCGAAACGACGCCGTCCGCGCCGTCTTCGAGGTCGTCCTGCGCCTCTGCGGCGGATCGGCCGGGTCCGGCGGATCCAGCCGACTCGAGCGGCCGGGACACGGCGTCCCGGATCGGCCCGTCCGCGGGTGTCGGACCGCTGCTCACCATGCCGCCTCCCGGTAATCCTTCAGAAAGACTCCCCACACCGGGTCCCCGGCCTCCCCACGCACGACGGGGTCGTACACGCGTGCCGCTCCGTCCACGATGTCGAGCGGAGTACGGAATCCGCGGTCGGCGAGTCGGGCCTTCTTCGGGGCGGGATTCTCGTCGGTGATCCATCCGGTGTCCACCGCACACAGATAGACCCCGCGCGCCGCCAGGTCGTCCGCCGACGTGCGCGTCAACATGTTGAGCGCCGCCTTGGCCATATTCGTGTGCGGATGCCCCGAGGTCTTGTTGCGCACGGCGAACCTGCCCTCGACCGCGGTGACGTTCACGATGTAGCGCCGTGGACGGGGCGAGGCCAGCAGCAGCGGCAGCAGCCGATCGCACAACAGCGTCGGCGCGAGCGCGTTGACCAGGTGTGTCTCGAGCAGCTCGGCCGGATCCAGGCTCCCGAGTCTGGCCGACCACGAGTTCGCCGGCGAGAAGTCGGGAAGCAGGCCCGCCTCGTCGGCCTGTTGCGGAGTGAACGCGCCGGCCCGCACGGCAGGCGTGGCCCGGGCGCCCTCGATCTGCGCCGTGGCCCAGGCCTCGGTCAGCACCGGCATGGGGCGGAATCCGGGCGCCGGGCGTATGGGTCGACCAGGGCCGGGCGGCAGCGGGGAATGTTCGCCGTCCGACAGCAGCGCGTAGGACTCAGGGGGCCGACGGACGGTCTGCGCCGCGTTGTTCACCAGGATGTCCAGCGGCTCGTCCGCCGCGACGAGGCCGTCGCAGAGCCCGATGACCTGGCGCGGGTCACGCAGATCGACGGCGAGGACGGTCAACCGGTCCATCCACCCGGCGCTCCCGGCGGCCGCCCGGAATCGGCACACGGTGTCGTGCGGGAACCGGCTGGTGACCATGACCTCGGCCCCGTCGCGCAGCATCATCAAGGCGAGCTGAAAACCGATCTTGACCCGGCCTCCGGTCACCAGGGCGCGGCGGCCGGTCAGATCGGTGCGCGCCGCGCGACGGCGGGCGTTGTCCCGTGCGCACTCGGGACACAGCAGGTGGTAGAAGGCATCGACCTGCCGGAACGACTGCTTGCACACATAGCAGCGGCGCGGCGTGACATACCGCCCGACCGACTCCGCCACCTCGGGCAGGGCGAGAGGTGCGTCCTCACGGCGCGTCAGGCCGCCGAGCGCGGTCCGCGCGACGGTTCGGCGGTCCGCCGTCACGGCCTCCTGCCGCCGCCCGTCACGGCGCCGCCGCCGGCCGTCCCGCGAGAACGACGCGGCGACCTGTTCGGCCCGCAGCCGGACCGGATCGTCGACGGGCAGTGCGCAGAATCTGCCCGCCAGGCGGGAGAACTCGGCAAGTTCGGCGTCGGAGAGCAGTTCGGCGTCGGCGGACAGATCGGCACTCTCGCCGGAGGCCGAGTCTTCGACCATGACGTGTGCGCCCTCCTCATCGCTGCGCACGGGCCGGAAATCCATGCGGCTACTAGACGCCCAGGCGACCGGATTCGAACCGGCGTGACCCTCATTGACAGTGAGGTGCGACTTCCTCTGCGCTACACCCGGGCGCGCGCATGATCCTACTCAATCGCGGACCGTGCCCGGCGCGGTGTCGCGGCCGAGGATGCGGCAGGGACTCGGACGGCACCCGACGCCTTCAGGCGACACCCGGGCGGCCGGATTCGAACCGGCGTGAATCCCATAAGCAATGGGGCGCGACTGCCTCTGCGCTACACCCGGGCATCGAGGGCGATCTTACGCGAGCCGATCTGAGCGCGGTCGACCGGATCCATCCGACCGCAGGAGATGACGACTGACTGCCCAGGCGGCCGGATTCGAACCGGCGTGACCGGATCGCGAGTAAGAGACCGGTGCGCCTGCCTCTGCGCTACGCCCGGGCATCGAACAGGATCATACTCATCGCGGCGGGACCGAGAGCGAGCGGGGCGGCAGCGTCAGATGACGTCCCACCAGCCGGTTCGGCGGGCGCGGCGCCGGATTCCCGCCTGATCGCAGACTGTCGGTGGCCTCTGTCAGGATCACTTCCATCAGAGAGATCGGTCTCGAGGAGGCGCGGCTTTGGACAGCTCAGATGAGGCCTGGCGGCTGGATCCGCTCGCTCGGGTACTGCCCGCGGTCAGGCCCCGCAAGCTGGCGAAGGTGCCCTTCGTCGAACTCGCCGAAGGGCGGCTGCAAGGTGTCGTATCGAGCGGTTCGGACATCGAGCGCGTGTACGTGTCCTCCATCACCGCCGGGAGCCACGGACTGAGCTGCAGTACCAACAACAATCGGCCGTGCGGCGGGCTCAACGGCGGTTCGCTGTGTAAGCACCTTCAGTCGCTGGCCGAGGAGGCGGTGCAGCAGTATGGCCTGGACCGCGTCGCGCGGTACCTGAAGGTCGAGGTGCCCGAGGGCAGCTCGCTGGCCGCGGCGCTGAGCGGAAGCAGGGATCCCGCGCCGGCCGCCGCGGTGTTCAGCAGGTTCCTGCGACACCTGGCGTACCTCGAGGCGCCGGCGAGCACCGCGGCGGAGCCGGAGATGCAGTGGTTCCGCGGCGCCGGAGCAGTGGTCTGATGCGCGGGGCTCAACTGGCCGCCCTGCTCGAACAGGCACCGGCCGGCGTGCCGGAGGCGCTGGACCTTGTATCAGGTTTCGACGACCTGCTGGAGCACGGCCTGGCTCGGATCGGCCAGGGCCGCGCCGGGGCCCTGGCCGCGATCGCCGGAGCGCTGGAGGGCACGCCGCTCGGAAGCCCGGCCCACGAAGCGGTGGCGAAGCTGAGCGCCGGCTCGGTCTCGCGCGAGCACCTCGTCACGCTCGCGGGCGCCCGTGCCGCGCTGCTCGGAGCGGCGCACGATGCGTTGCTCGAACACTGCGACGCGGCTCTCGAACGCACCCGCGGAGCATGGAATCAGAGCCCTTCCGCAGCGGTCGGTACCGGCCCGGGCGAAGCGGTGCAGGCCTGGCTGCAGGAGCTGGCCGTGACGGGCTGGCGCGGACTCGACCAAGGGCACGTGGACGGCGCGGACCGACTGGTCGAGGCGCTGCTGGCCGATCCGGGTGGCCGCAGGCTCGCCGTGTTGCTGGACGGGCTGGCGGCGGAACTGCGCGCCAGCGTGCCGATCGGGCCGGCCGCCTGCGTGCCGACGCGGCGCTGGGCGGATCTGTGGAGCCGCGCGATGCTGCTGGCCCGGCAGGCGACAAACGGTGCCGGGGACACCGAGCCGGTGACGGGGCGTCTGCTGCCGCTGGGGGTGGATGTGCTCGAGCACGGGACGGCCGTGCAGGTGCTGGTGTACGGCGTGCTGGAGACGCCGACCGGGACGCCGCGGCTGGTGCGCACCGGCGTGACGGCGGCGAAGACGGACACGATCTCCGGCCCGGCGGTCTGGCGGCTGCTGACGGCGTTTCCGCTGCTGCTCACGGCGTTGGCTCAGCAGCGCAGCCTCGAGTTGCGGGACGTGGCGCTCACGGCCGATGGCAGGCTGCTGTGGGACGAGGCCCGCGCCGCGCTCGGCGAGGTCGCGGACCCTTTCGCCACCGCCCGTGTGCTGCTGCCGGGTGTGCTCGCCCCGGCCGCCGCGCCACTGGACCGGCATCCGGTGGCGCTGAACGAGCCGGTACTGGTCGAGGGCTACAAGACCGCAGGCGGGAGCTGGACGGTCGACGGCCGGAATCTGCGCATCGAGGTGGACCGACTGCCCGCGACCGGACCGCTGACCCCGGCACTGCTCAAGGCTTCGACGGCGTGCATCGGCGTGCTTCGGCACGACGGCTCGGGCTGGCTCCTGCGGCCGCTGGCCGTGCAGGCCAAAAGCAAGAATTCGAGCACGGCATACCACGGCGGCGACTGGGCGCTGGGCCCGACCGATCCCAAGGTGGTCAAGGCGGAATCCAAGTCGGGCGATCCGGTCGCGGTACTGCGCGAACGGGCGGGAAGGCTGCTGCGGCGATGAGTACCACAGAACGCGACGACACCGGCACAGCGACGGCTCCGGGCGCCGGCCTGAGCACCGCCGAGGAACACCAGCGGCAGGTGCTGTACTGGCGGCTGCTGGCGCGGCTGTTCGGAGCGGAGGAGCAGCCGGCGCTCGAGACCTCGAGCCTCGCGGTGGTCCAGGAGCTCGGCCTGCCTGCCGGACTGCTGGATCCGCGCGTGTCCGTGGACAACCTCGTGCAGCGTCACCCCACGCTCGGCCCGGAGTTCCGGGGCCTGACACACGGCACCGACGGCCCGGCCGGGGACGAGACGGAACCCGCCGTTGAGATTGAACCCGCCGTCCCGCCGACGAATCCGGTGCGCAGCGCCGCACTGGTGTCCAAGCTGCTGCTCAACCTGTTCGCCACCGGCTCCGGCGCCGTCTCCGCAACGCAGCTGGCCGGCTGGCAGCAGGACTGCGGCTGGCTCAAGGAGGCACTCGCCGGCACGGAAGCCGACCTCGGGTCACTCCTCGCCGAGATGGAGGGCGATCTGGTCAAGCGCATGCAGCTGCGTGAGGTGCTCGCCGACCCGAAGCTCGCCAAGCAGCTCACGCCCAGCATGTCGCTGATCGAGCAGCTGTTGCGGGACAAGCACAACCTCGACGGCGTCGCCCTCGCCAACGCCAAGTACCTGATACGGCGGTACATCGACGAGGTGGCCGCGGTACTGCGCACCCAGGTCCAGCAGTCGAGCGTCGGCACGATCGACCGCTCGGTGCCGCCCAAGCGCGTCTTCCGCAACCTCGACCTCGACCGCACGATCTGGAAGAACCTGACCAACTGGAGCCCGGAGGACCAGCGGCTCTACGTGGACCGGCTCTTCTACCGGCACACCGCCAAGCGCACCGTACCGGCCCGGATGATCGTGGTCGTCGACCAGTCGGGCTCCATGGTGGACTCGATGGTCAACTGCACCATCCTGGCCTCGATCTTCGCCGGGCTGCCGAAGGTGGATGTGCACCTGATCGCCTACGACACCCGGGCCATCGACCTCACGCCCTGGGTGCACGACCCCTTCGAGGTGCTGCTGCGCACCAAGCTCGGCGGCGGCAACGACGGTCCGGTCGCGATGGCGATGGCCCAGCCGAAGATCTCCGACCCGCGCAACACGGTCATGGTGTGGATCTCGGACTTCTACGAGTTCGACCGCTCGCAGCCGCTGTTCGAGGGGATCGAGGCGGTACACCGCTCGGGCGTGAAGTTCATCCCGGTCGGCTCGGTCAACAGCTCGGGCCACCAGAGCGTCAACCCGTGGTTCCGCGAACGCCTGAAGAACCTCGGCACGCCGGTGATCTCCGGCCGCATCCAGAAGCTCGTCCACGAACTCAAGACCTTCCTCGACTAGAAGTCCGATGAAGATCTTCGTGGTCTGATGTGGCGGGTCGGCGTAGCCGGCCCGCCACTGGCCTGTTCATGCTGGTGTCGGCAGGTTCCAGCGTCCGTTGGTGCGGGTGAGGCCGAGGTTGAT
>NZ_JAGSOG010000490.1 GCF_018139695.1 Actinospica durhamensis
GGCCGGGGTAGCTTCGGCATCGCCGAAAACCCGTCGTGGCAACGGACCTGGGTGCGCTATCGTCGGCGCAGCGCGTCCGTGGGATCGGGCGTGGAGCGGGTCGAATGATCATCGGTTGCCTTTGGCGACAGGATGATCCCGGTGGCCGCCCCACAGGTCCGCTCTGTTCCCGATCGCGCGGCGGCATAGTGCTTCGACGTCCGGGTCGAAGATCCTCGCTTATCGACTCATAATCGACAGGTCCTTGGTTCGAGTCCAAGCGGCGCCTTCGGGGGCTGTAGCTCAGCTGGCAGAGCAGTTACGGCGGGGATCGCAACCACATCCGGGCACCTACTTCGACAACTGAACACAACTGAACACTGATCCACGCAGGCGGGCGGGTCGAAGACCTGTCGGTTACCTGGAGGATGCGGTCGCGGGTTCGAATCCCGCTCGCCGGGGACTGCCCCGGCGGTAGCTCAGCCCGGCAGAGCTCATTTGAACCCCGGCGGGTCGCCCCCATATCCGGCCGCCTGCGTGATGGTCCGGAGCGGGTCGAAGGCTGTTGCTTATCTACCGTCAGGTAATCGCGGGTTCGAATCCCGTCCGTCGCTCTGGCGGCGGTGGCCGAGTGGTCTATGGCAATAAACGCGGCGGCCACAACCACATCCGCTCCAGCTTCATCCACATCCGCCCCCGCGGCGGGTCGAGCTTTTTGGGAGTACACCCATGTCCCGCGATCCGCTCGCGGCCATCGCCGCTGCGGCCACCCCGCAGTCCCGGCCGATCCCCGGCCGCGAGGCCGAGATGGTGCGCAACAACGCCGGCGGCCACACGTTCGCCAAGGACCTGTGGCGCACGCTGGAGGACTTCCTCGTCCTGGGGACGGCCGGCGGCACCTACTACGTGGGCGAGCAGACTCACACCTTCCAGAACGTACAGGTCGTCAACGGCGCGGTAGCGGCCGACGGTCAGCGTGCCGTGGCCCTGGCCGTCGAGGTCTCGACCGGCAGGCCTCCGCGTGCGCCGCGCAACCACCCGGCGCTGTTCCTGCTCGCGACCGCCATCACGAACGGGGACCTGGAGACCCGGCGCGCAGCCCGGACCGCGCTGCCGCAGGTCGCGCGCACCACCTTCCACCAGGCGAACTTCTTCGGGTACTGGAAGGCGCTGCACGGCAAGGCGACCGGGAACGGCACCGCACCCAAGACCGGGCGCGTGGCGCGAGGCGCTCTCGGTGACCTGCTGACCTCGCAGCCGCCGGACCGGGTGGCGTTCCAGGCGTGCAAGGCCGCAGCCCGCAAGACACCGCAGGGTGAGCCGTTCTCGCTGCGCGACGTGCTGCGGATCGCGCACCCGAAGGCGGAGTCGCCGCAGCGCCGGGCCCTGTTCGGGTGGATCGCAGGCAACGTGGACGACGCCGAGGCACGGCAGCTGCTGCCCTCGGTGGACGCTTTCCTGACCGCGAAGGCCGTCACATCCGCCGCCGAGGCCGTCGGCGTGGTGACCGGGCGGGGCGTGCCGTGGGAGTTCCTGCCCGACGCCGTACTGACGGAACCTGAGGTGTGGGACGCGCTCATCGACACCGTCGGGATGACCGCGCTGATCCGCAATCTCGCCCGCATGACCCGCATCGGGACGCTGACACCGATGGGAGAGGCGACCCGGCGCGCCGCAGCACGCCTGACGGACCGTGACGCGCTCGCAGCCGGCCGGATCCACCCGCTCGACGTGTACCTCGCGCTGCGCGTCTACGCCTCGGGCTGCTCACGGCCGAACCCGAAGGCGCCCGCGCAGAGCTGGACACCGGTGCCACAGATCAAGGACGCGCTCGAAGAGGCGTTCGACCTGTCGTTCGGGCACATCGAGCCGTCCGGCAAGCGCCTGCTGATCGCCGTGGACTCCTCGGGTTCGATGTCGTACGGGTCGATGACCGCGTCGGGTTCGCCGCTGGGCACGGCATACCAGGTGGCGTGTGCGATGGCGACGATCCTCGCCAGGATCGAGCGCGCGAACGCGCACGTGATCGACGTCGACACGGTGGTGCACGCCTCACGGATCACACCGCGCACAAACCTGCGGGAGATCGACACCTGGCGCCCGTCCGGCGGCGGGACGGACCTGTCACTGCCGTTCTCCCACGCCCTGGCGCAGCGCCTCGAGGTCGACGGCGTACTCGTCCTGACCGACAACGAGACCTGGGCCGGACGCATCCACCCCTCGCAGGCGCTCGCGAGCTACCGGTCGGGCATCAACCCGGCCGCACGCTGCGTGGTGGCATCACTCACCGCGGCCGGACACTCGATCGCAGACCCCCGCGACGAAGGCGTACTGCAGATCGCCGGATTCGACGCCACGCTGCCCCAGGTCGTGACGGGCTTCCTCCGGTAGCAGCCGGCAGGAGGCGCCCGCCCACGCCCCGGTGGATGACCGCCGGGGCGTGGGCAGGCCCCCTCGCCTCCGACTATCGGACGACTGTCGGCCGCAGCCCACACATAAGCCATTCCATTACACAGCGAAGTCAGCCGTACCCGCAAAGCAACATCTCCCGCGCCGTGAATGCCCGCCATATAGATAACCCGACCCGCGATCACACTCGGCAACTATTGCCGCACGGAATGCACGGAAATGGGCCAGCAAAGCCGCTCCGTCGGTGACTCCGCTGGTCAGTGGCACATTGAATGGCCTATGCGCGCCATTCCCAGGCTCCGTCCCGGCCATTCTTCCGTCATTTCTTAGACGCTCGGTAATGGCGAAGTCACGTCGCGTCGAGAAATGCGGGGAATTTGGACATAACGGTCAAACCGGGTAATGTTCTTGTCGTGCACCGGTCCACGCCGTGAAGACAGTTCCGGC
>NZ_JAGSOG010000491.1 GCF_018139695.1 Actinospica durhamensis
GTCTTCCCCTCCCCCTGAGAACGCATGAGCCTCCGAGCCCTGATGTCGAACACCAGGACCCGGAGGCCCACAGATACCGGCTATCCCGCTATCCGGCTATTCCGCCTTAGTCGTTCCCCGCCTCCATCGCGGCGCGGTCGAGCAGCGCGTCGTCGGGGACGGTGCCGAGGGACGCGATCTCGTCCGCGCCGCCTTCCGGCATGTCGCCGATCAGGTTGGTCTTACCGACCTGACCCTCACTCGGCACCTGCGCCGACGCCGACGCGGACTCGAGGGCTCCGCCGGCCGCGGGCGTCGAACCGGAGTGGTGCGTGCCGGTGAGAGCGGCCTGGGCGGTGCCGACCATGCCGAGCGCCGAGTACTGCTCGAGCTTGGCGCGGGAGTCGGCGATGTCCAGGTTGCGCATCGTCAGCTGGCCGATGCGGTCGACCGGGCCGAACGCCGCCTCCTCGACCCGCTCCATGGACAGCTTCTCCGGGTGGTAGCTGAACGCCGGGCCGGAGGTGTCGAGGATCGAGTAGTCCTCGCCGCGACGCAGGCGGAGCGTGACCTGACCGGTGACGGCCATGCCGACCCAGCGCTGCAGGGACTCGCGCAGCATCAACGACTGCGGGTCCAGCCAGCGGCCCTCGTACATCAGCCGGCCGAGGCGCCGACCCTCGTTGTGGTAGCTGGCAACCGTGTCCTCGTTGTGGATCGCGTTGACCAGCCGCTCGTAGGCCGCGTGCAGCAGGGCCATGCCGGGCGCCTCGTAGATGCCGCGGCTCTTGGCCTCGATGATCCGGTTCTCGATCTGGTCGGACATGCCGAGCCCGTGCCGGCCGCCGATCTGGTTGGCCCGGTTGACCAGGTCGACCGCGGTGGCGAAGGACTCGCCGTTGATCGCGACCGGGCGGCCCTGCTCGAAGGCGATGGTGACGTCCTCGGCGTCGATCTTCACCGCCGAGTCCCAGAACCGCACGCCCATGATCGGCTCGACGATCTCGATGCCGTTGTCGAGGTGCTCGAGCGACTTGGCCTCGTGCGTGGCGCCCCAGATGTTGGCGTCGGTGGAGTACGCCTTCTCCTTGCTGGCGCGGTACGGCAGCTTGCGGGCGACCAGCCACTCCGACATCTCGGTGCGGCCGCCGAGCTCGTTCACGAAGTCGGCGTCGAGCCAGGGCTTGTAGATGCGCAGCGACGGGTTGGCGAGCAGACCGTAGCGGTAGAAGCGCTCGATGTCGTTGCCCTTGTAGGTCGACCCGTCGCCCCAGATCTGGACGCCGTCCTCGAGCATCGCGCGCACCAGCATGGTGCCGGTGACCGCGCGGCCGAGCGGGGTGGTGTTGAAGTAGGTGCGGCCGCCGGACCGGATGTGGAAAGCGCCGCACGCCAGCGCGGCGAGGCCCTCTTCGACGAGGGCCGCTCGACAGTCGACCAGCCGGGCGATTTCCGCGCCGTATTCTTCGGCGCGGCCGGGCACGGAGCCGATGTCGGCCTCGTCATACTGACCGATATCGGCGGTGTACGCGCAGGGCACGGCGCCCTTCTCGCGCATCCACGCGACCGCTACGGACGTATCGAGGCCGCCGGAGAAGGCGATGCCGACGCGCTCGCCGACAGGCAGGGAGGTGAGTACCTTGGACACGTCGATATTATATGTGGCCCAATGCACAAACATGCAAACTCCCTGGAATCCCGGGCGTGTCGCGCCCCGTCCGCCCGTTTCGCAGGCCCTGCCGCACGCCCGGGAATAGCACCCGCCCCGGCGCCTGTTGTCCGTTCACGGGCCGCCGTCGATCGTGGCGGGCGAGCGGCCTCGACCGGTTCACCCGGCCGACCGCCTCGCCGCCAACCGTCCGGGAAGCGAAACGTTCCATGAAGTACTCCCTGCTCGACGTCGCGGCCGTGGCGCCGGATGAGACCCCCGCCGACGCCCTGCACGGCGCCGTCCCGCTCGCCCGGGCCGCCGAGCGTTCCGGCTTTCACCGCGTCTGGTACGCCGAGCACCACAACATGCCGCAGATCGCGTCCGCCGCCACCAGCGTCGTGATCGCGCACGTGGCCGCACACACCGAGAAGATCCGCCTCGGCGCGGGCGGCGTGATGCTGCCCAACCACGCCCCGCTGCTGATCGCCGAACAGTTCGGCACGCTCGCCGCGCTGCACCCCGATCGCATCGACCTCGGCCTCGGCCGCGCCCCGGGCTCGGACCAGAACACCATGCGTGCCCTGCGACGCACTCCGCACTCCGCCGATTCCTTCCCGGACGACGTGCTCGAGCTCCAGGGCTATCTCAGCGGCCGCACACGCATACCGGGCGTGTACGCCACCCCGGGCAACGGATCGAACGTCCCGCTCTACATCCTCGGCTCCTCGCTCTTCGGCGCCCAACTCGCCGCGGCCCTCGGCCTGCCCTACGCCTTCGCCTCGCACTTCGCGCCGGCCGCCCTCGACGCCGCACTCCAGACGTACCGCGCCGAATACCGCCCGTCCGAGGAGCACCCGGAGCCGTACGTCGTCGCCGCGGCCAACGTCATCGCCTCGCCGGACGAGCAGAACGCCCAGGAGCAGTACCAGGCCGCCCTGCGCTGGCGCGCAAGGCGTTTCCTGGTACGCGGCCGCGACCTGAGCGACCAGGACCTCGACGCCCTCCTCGACTCGCCCACGGGCTACGAGATGAAGTCCATGATGCGCCACACCGCATTCGGCACCCCGGAGCAGGTGCACAAGCAGCTCACCACCTTCGCCGAACGCACCCGCGCCGACGAACTGATGCTCGCCCCCGCCTCGACCCGCCGCGAGGACCGCCTCCAGACCGTAGAGCTCATCGAAGCCCCGACCGAC
>NZ_JAGSOG010000492.1 GCF_018139695.1 Actinospica durhamensis
GACCATCCTCGCGGGAACCCCACGGCCGCCCACCGGGACATCGGTGGGCACCAGCCTGGACTTCCGCTGTCCGCCAGCCTCGCCATCCGCTGTCCGCCCAACAAGGTCACTTCGTGGCCGTTGACACTAAAACTCGTCTATCCCTATGTAGGTGCTTGGGAAGACGGGCGGGCGTACTCCCAGCTACCCGCTGCAGTGAACGGGATTCAAGGATTCGAAAGGAGTATGTATGACTTATATGATGAGGGCTTGGGGCCGAGGGGCTTAGTGCTGAAACCGAAGACTCCGAGGGCTAACGCCCGTAGACGTGGGTTGCGGTTGGCCGCAGCTGACCGTGCGTCATAAGTAGACGGGCGGTGGTGTGCTGTCGATGATGCTGGCTCCGAACCGCTGACGGAAGATCGCTTGGCGTGGGCGATCTTTGCAGCGGTACAGGTTCCAGTTCGTCATTCCGACTGCGCGCCAGGGTTTGACCTCATGGCCCCCGGTGTTGTCGATCGCCGTTCTGGTTCCTCTGCGGCATTACGGACCCTGTTGCTGCTGGGCCCAGCTCCGTCCCTCGGCACCTGGTCGTCCCCTTCGGCAGCTGATTCCGTCGGTGTCGGTGTCGGTGTCGGTGTCGGTGTCGGTGTCGGTGTCGATGTGGGCGCGGGTGCGAGCGCTGGTGCCGGTACCGGTGTCAGGGCTGGTGTTGATGTTGGTGTCAGTGCTGGTGTCAGTGCTGGTGCTGGTGCTGGTGCTGGTGCTGGCTGGTCTCGGGTCGGGTTGCGGCGGGCTTGGTTCCGTCATCGCCTTGCCAGGGCCGCGCTCGTCCTCGGCACGGGCGCGCTGTCGCTCGACGGTGCCGGTCGCGCCCTCGGCGGCACAGCTGATGCCAAGTGCGTTGCGGATATCGGGCGTGCTGCTGGCGTTTCGGGGCCCTGTGTTGCTCCCAGCTTCGTATTCGGATCTGGGCTTGGCTCAGGGATCCGCTTCGGGCTGGGTCGGACTCTGGGCTGGCCGTTGGGTCCGGACTCCGTGCCCGCCGTTGGCTCTGGTTCCTGAGTCTCGCCGTCGCAGTCGACGTCGATTCTGGTTCCGCCGCTGCGGTGCTCAGCCGATCGGGATTTCGTAGCGCGGGCGATAGGGCGGCGGGATGACGATGTCGGCCGTCTCCAGCGGGAGTTCGCCTTGCCAGTAGGTGCGCTCGATGACGATGACGGGGATTCCGGCACGCAGGCCGAGGCTGGTTGCTTCGGGGCTGGTCAACGTCCGTGGCACGAGGTCTTCCACAGCCATGTCCGGCTGATGGCCGATCAGTGCCATGCGGTCGGCGACGCCCTTGCCGGCGTGCGGGCCCTGTTCTGGCAGCATGATGTCGGTTCCGTGGGTGAGCGCGAGCGGTTCCCAGGACGTCGACAGGTACGTCGGCTCGCCGTCGGCGAGGAAAACGTACTCCGTACGCATCGTGCGGTCGCCCGGGTTGATGTGCAGGCGTTCGGCGATGGCTGGAGGCGCGGGCACGCGTTCGGAGTGTGCGCTCCACGTGCCGGTGCGGCCCTGGGCCGCCATGTCGGCATGCCAGGGTGAGCCCTTGGGCGACTCGCGGTACCACGAGCGCGTCATGCGGATCGATGCCGGACGCTCGCGGACGAGGGTCGGTGCGCCCGGTCGAGAGTGGATCAGACCCTCACGCATCAGCACCCGAGTCGCCTCGTACGCAGTCCGGTCGGACACCTGGAAGCGCTGCGCCAGCTCGGCAAGCGAGGGCAGCTGCTCGCCCGGCGCGAGTTCGCCGTCGAGGATCTGGCGGCGCAGTTCGTCGGCGATGCGCTGGTAAGCGGGCGTGTCGGGGATCGCTCTCACCTCGGCTCGAAAACTGTCTCCGCCGTTAGCTTGACGCCCCCTGTACAGAGCGCGCAAGCTCTGTACAGAACCGCGCTCTGTACAGAGGTATTGCCGCAAGGGCCCGACGGGCCGACAGGAGAGCACGTGAGCGAGTACGTCATCACGCTGCCCGCACTTCCGAGCATGGTGGGCATCGCCCGGCACGCCGTGACCGTGATCGTTGGGGATGCAGCGGTAGCGGATGACGCCGCGCGGATCGTCTCAGAGCTCGCCACGAACGCCGTTCTGCATGCCGCCAGAGGAAACGGGAGCGTCTTCGTGTTGAACATCGTCGAACTCGAGGGTGCGCTGAGGATCGCCATCACCGGCCCAACACCCACGTTGAACTGGAGCGGGAGCGGAGGCGACTTCGGGCGCGGCCTCGTGATCGTCGATGCCCTCGCGGCCAAGTGGGGGACCGACGTGCACGAGGACGGCGTCACCTGGTGGGCGGAGCTTGCGCGATGAGGTACCGGGCGACGAACGGCATCACGAACGCGGTGCTGACCGAATCGGAGGCACGCGCGGACTTCGACAGCGCCCAGTACGTGATCGGGGATTTCGGAGGCACGTTCGTCACGTGTCCGGTGGGCGAGTATGGACGGCTGCTCTCGTTGGCGGCTACCACGTACACGCCCATACGGGACAAGCTACATGCGCAGAGCACGACCCAAGGGCGAGAGCGGGGGCGGGACGGCACGTCCGGGGCGAGGCGATGGCGAGACGGCCTGGAGGCGCTGGAGACTCTGGGGCCGGAGTGGGGAGTGCTGGAGGCGTAGCGGGACGTGCCGGGGATGTGTCAGGGCTCTGGTAGCTGGTAGCTGGTAGCTGGTAGCTGGTAGCTGGTAGCTGGTAGCTGGTAGCTGGTAGCTGGAGGTGTCTGGCGGGTGAGCAGAGGGTCGGGAGCGACACGGGACTGGGG
>NZ_JAGSOG010000493.1 GCF_018139695.1 Actinospica durhamensis
AGCCGGACGACTACCCGGTCGGGGTCTACACCCTGCCCAAGCAGCTCGACGAGCACGTGGCCCGGCTGCACCTGGACGCACTCGGAGTCAGGCTGACCACGCTGACCGAGCGCCAGGCCTCTTACCTGGGCATCCCGGTCGACGGTCCGTACAAGCCCGACACCTACCGCTACTGACCGACCCGCACACGCCAGGTGGCCGGCCCGGAACGCTCCCGGGCCGGCCGCCTGTCCTACTCGATTCCCACTCGATGCACGGATACTGCTCCCGCGACTACGGCACCGGCACGCTGGCGGAGCCGAGGCAGGTGTCCGCCGGAGTGAGCGAGCCGAGCGGCTGGGCCGCGCTCTCGTTCGGGATCGTCCCCGCCAACGCGTACTGCGCGAACTGCTCGGAGAGCGCCTGGTTCGCCGCGTCGGTGCTCAGGTCGGCCCCCTCGAAGACGCCACCCGTGCCCGCTGTCAGCGGCACGGACGGGTAGCCGAAGGGCGTGTGGCCGATGGCTTCGTTGGCCGGGTTCGCCCACCCGCACGCGTTGTGGAACAGCGCGTTGCTGGCCGCGACCCCGACCGCGATGACCAGGTCGTTCCCGCTCGCGTCGTCGGCCCACGCGGTGGCGAAGTCGCCGGTCAGGTTGCTCGCGGGCAGTGCGAGCTGCTGCGCCTCGAGCTGAGCGATCGCCATGCTCGAGGTGTCCGCCGCGTAGAGCACGACCGAGGACGCGATCGCGGTGCCGTCACTGACCAGGAGGTAGGTCCCGGTGGTCTGCTTCCCGTTCACGGTCACGGTGATCGGCACGTCATAGCGCCCGGAGGCGAGTGACGAGGCGCCCGTGACGTTGAGCGAGATGCCCACCTGCCCGCTTCCGGACACGATCGCGATGCCCGAGGACGGCGAGACCGTGATCCCGGCGGGCGGCTGAACCTGCCAGTGGATCGTCGAGAGCTTCGATCCGGCCTGGATCTTCAGCTGCGTCCGGCCCGCGTTCCCCGGCGTCACGGCCACCTCGGCCGGTTCGTCGGTGACGGTGGGCTGCCCCGTGGCCGTGCCCGGCTCCCCGGCGACGGCCGCGTCGACCACGTCGCTGTCGAGGCTGAGCGTGGCGCCGCCCCAGGTCTCGTCGTGGCTCCCGTAGTACTGGTGCATGATGGCGCCCTGCCAGTCCGCGGCGGGCGCGTACGGGTTGGTGAGCACCGGGTTGTCGTTCCAGTCGGCGAACCAGACGTCGTCCGGGCTCTGATAGGCGGAGTTCGTGTACTGCGAGGCGAGGTCGGCGATGCCGGTCGCCGCGCTCGAGTACACCCCGGAGAGGTAGCCGGCCGAGTGCAGCCCCGCCGTCCACGCGCCCAGGAACGTCAACGTCGCCTGGCTGCACGCGGAGTCGGAGTTGTTGTAGCTCTCCATGTCGTAGTAGATCGGCGTGCCCTGGCCGTAGCCGAACTCCTGGGCCGCCGCGACCGCGCTCGCCGCCTCGGCCGCGCCCTGCGCCGCGGCGTTGGACGGGTCGATCACCGTCGTGTTCGTCAGCTGGGTGCACGAGGCCTGCGGGCCCACCCAGATCGGGATGAACTGCCAGCCCTCGGCCGCGACCTGGCTGACCCAGCTCGCGGAGAAGTCCCCGTAGGTGCACGCCCAGTTGGCGCCGCCCAGATAGGTGCTGATCACCCGGTACGGCGAGGCGAGCCAGTCGCTCATCGTCGCGGCCGACGGCACGGTGCACGTGTCGACGCCGAGCCCCTGGGCCTGCTGCACCGACAGTTCCGAGGTCGCGCTCGCGCTCGAGGTGTTCGCCGCGGCCGAGGAGCCGGACGATCCGGCGGTCCGCGTGGCGGGCACGGCCTGCGCGTTGCCCGCGGCCGGAGCCTTGGCCGCGCTCTTCGCGGTCATCCGGGCGCCGGAGAGGATCGAACGGATCTGTGCCGCACCGGATCCGTAGGTCGCGGTGACCTCCACGCCGGGACCCGGAGCGGTGAACTGCACCGTGTGCCGCGTCGTCTCGTTCGCGTTCATCGGGCCCGAGAACGCGGCGGTGTCCGTACCCAGCTCCTGCGTGCCGGCCGGGACCGAGGCCTGCTCGGGCTGGATCAGCAGCGCCTCGGTACGCCCGTACGCCCGCGGCGGGCAGTTCTGATCGACCCCCGGCGTGCCCAGGTAGACGGCGTGCTGGTCGAACAGCACGCACCGGCTCGGATCGGCGGTGAGGTCATAGACCGGCCAGGAGGCCGGAACCTGCACCTCGTAGCCATGATAGTTGACGGTTTGATATGCCGCACTGGATGAGGCCGCCGACGCGGGCGAGGTCGCCACGCATGCGAGCAGCACCGTCACAGTGCCCCCAATAGCAAATTTTCGTAACACCGGTGGACCATACCAATGGTCTCTCTCGCCGGACAAGGCATCGCAGAACACCGCGATGTGCTATGACAGCACCCGGCGAAACCACCCCCGCGCGCCGGGTCGCGCCCACCTCATGATCAGATTCTTGATGTTCAAGATCTCATCCGAAGCCACCCCGTCCGCAGGCCGCGGCCCAGCTCATCCGGCCTGAGCCGGGCGCGCCGCCGAGACGGGTTCGGCCGCGAGCGCGCACACCCTGGCGACGCCGGCGTACGTAACCTGTAGCCTGGTGCGGGGTTTTTCAGAATTCTCGAGGAGGAACGCACGTGCGTGGGGGTCGGCGGATACTTGTGCTCGCGGCGGTCATCGCATTGACCAGCCCGGCAGTCGCGTATGCCCGCGGCGGGGGCGGCAGCCACGGATTCAGCGG
>NZ_JAGSOG010000494.1 GCF_018139695.1 Actinospica durhamensis
GTGGCGGGCGAGGACGCCTAGGCCGGTGCCGGGGTTGGGGTCGATGCCGATGACGGGCTGGCCGCTGAGGTACTTGGCGACGTTCGCGGCTAGGCCGTCTTGGCCGACTACGACCACGATGTCCTCCGGCTCGAACAGGAAGCGGTCCAGGTCCTCGCGCTCGACCGCGCCGCGGCGCCAGGTGCCGGGGACGGCGGAGGAGACGGCTTGGAGGGCGCGGTCGGTGGCGGAGTGTCTGGCTTCGACGGCGGAGAGGGACACGCTGGCCGCCTTGGCCTGGAACTTCGCCTGGCCCCAGGTACCTCGCTCGCGCACGATCTGTTCGCGTTCGGTGCGGCGGTGGACCACGACTACGCGGGGGACGAGGCTCATCGGGGGTTGGCCTCTGCGGCGGGCGCGGAGGTGGGGGCGGGCGCG
The DNA here is from genome assembly GCF_018139695.1 of Actinospica durhamensis. Classification (GTDB taxonomy): domain Bacteria; phylum Actinomycetota; class Actinomycetes; order Streptomycetales; family Catenulisporaceae; genus Actinospica; species Actinospica durhamensis. Next base: position 418 of record NZ_JAGSOG010000494.1, read on the forward strand.
TTGCCGGTGCCGGTGCCGGTGCCGGACAGCAGGCCGCCCAGGGCGGAGGTGAGCAGGTCGGGGGTCAGGTTCAGGGTGCCGATGCTGGGCAGGGCGCCGGCCAGTTCCTGGGCCGCGAGGGCGAGCAGGATCTTCGGGTCCTGACCTTCGAAGACGGCCATCCGCGCCTGCGCCGCCTGCGCTTCGGAGGCGCCGAGTTCGCGGATGCGCTCGGCTTCGGCGGCTGCGGCCAGGCGGACGCGCTCGGCGTCCGCTGCGGCGTTGATCTTGGTGCGCTCGGCTTCCGCCTCGGCCGCTATCTTGGTGCGCTCGGCGTCGGCTTCGGCCGCGATGCGTGCCCTGGCGGCTTCGCCGACCGAGCGGATGCGTGAGGCCTCGGTGGCCTCCTGCACCTTGCGCCGCTCGTTGGCGCCCTGCTGCGCCAACAGCTGCTCTTCGCGCGTGGCCAGTTCGATCCGGTTCTGCAGTTCGTTCTCGGCGATGGCGCGCTCGCGGTTGACCGCCTCGGCGCGGCGCTCGAAGCCGGCGCGGTCGGCCTGCTGCTGGATCAGTTCGCGGGCGGGTGCGCGCAGGGCGCGCTCGACTTCGGCTTCCGGACGTACCGCGATGATGCGGGCGTCGACGATCTCCAGGCCGGTCTCGGCCAGGCGGGAGTCGCCGGACAGGCCCTCGGCCACCCGGGCGCGCACGGCGATCGGGCCCTCGGCCAACGCCTCGGCCAGCGGGAGCGAGGCGAGCAGGGACAGCGCGTGCTGCTGGGCGAGTTCGGTGAGCAGCCCGGCGACCTGGTCGAGCGGGGTGCCCTGGGCGGCGCCGGTGGCCGTGTCGAGGCCGAAGTCGAGGCGGCGGGCGGCCTTGAGCGGGTCGGCGAAGCGGTACGTGACCGAGCCCTGCACGGCCGCCTCCTGGAAGTCGGCGGTCCGGCCGCGGAAGACCAGCGGCAGTTCACGGTCGTCCACCGGCACCTCGGAGAGCACCGTGCCGAGCGGCCGGAACCAGAAGGCCTGGCCCACACCCTGGTGCGCGACTTCGCCGCGGCGTAGGTGCACGACGTGCATGGTGCCGGTGCCGCGATAGTGGCTGACGAACGGCCGCTTGGTGATGTGTGCCATGGATAACCCACCCCTGTCTGGAACGGACGTATGAGGGCCCTGTCTCCCCGGTGCCCGCCGCAGACGATACGCTGGAGACCGGCTTATCGTCAAGGTGACGAAAAGAGGGTCGGGGGACACCCGCGTCAGCGGGCGCCGGGCCGAGTACATTCGGCTACATGACCACCACGGCCGTCACGGCTCTCGGCTCCGACGTGCATCTGATCGACACCGCCATGTCCGGCTACGACGGGATCACCGCGGCGTACGCGATCCTCGGCGAACGGCCCTGCCTGGTGGAGACGGGGACCGCGACCAGCGCGCGGACCGTCGTCGACGCGTTGGCCTCGCTCGGCGTCGGAGCACAGGACCTGGCCACGATCGTGGTCACGCACATCCATCTCGACCACGCGGGCGGCGTGGGCGATCTGACTCGCGCGTTCCCCCAGGCACGCGTGGTGGTGCAGGAATCGGGCGCCAAGCATCTGGCGGACCCCTCGCGGCTGATGGCCAGCGCCCGGCGCGTGTTCGGCGACGCGATGGACGAGGTCTTCGGCGAACTGCTGCCGACGCCGGCCGAACGGATCGAAGCGATCGGGGCGAGCGGGCGGGTGGACCTCGGCGGCGGCCGCTACCTCGAGGGGCACCACACGCCCGGGCACGCGCGGCATCACCTGGGTCTGGTCGACTCGGCCAGCGGCGATCTGTACGTGGGTGACGCGGCAGGGCTCTACATCCCGCCGGACGGCGCCGACCCGCTGACCGGGCTCGCTCCCGGACCGGTCGACGCCGCGCACCCGGGCAACGCGGCGGACGTCGCGGGCACGATGCTGCCGGGCACTCCCCCGCCGGACTTCGACCTCGATCTCGCGCTGGACTCGCTCGGCCGGATGCGGGAACTGGGTTCGACCAGGCTGCTGTTCTCGCACTACGGGCCGATCACGCGTGTCTGCGAGTCGCTCGAGCGCGCCGAGGAGGAGCTGCGGATGTGGGTCGGCCTGGTGCGGGAGGCCAGGTCGGAGCAGATGGACCTGGACCACACGCTGGCGTTGGTGCGCGACCGCACGCGGGAGCGGTACGCGCGGCTGTTGCAGCGGCCGGAGGTCGCGGCGAAGTTCGAGGCGCTGTCGTCGAGCGTGGCGAACGTGGTGGGGATCAGCCGCTGGTTGGAGAGGTTGGAGAGGTCGGAGAGGTTGGACGCGGCGGAGAAGCAGGAGAGCTGAGAGCCGAGAGCCGAGGCGGGGGCGGTTGAGGGGG
>NZ_JAGSOG010000495.1 GCF_018139695.1 Actinospica durhamensis
CTCCCCTGCCCGACCTGGCCCGCGACGTCATCGGCCGCCCCTACGGCGAGCCCAGCCTCGCCGACGACATCACCCTCCTGCTGGCGAGGCGGCCGAATTGAGTCGGGCCGGGTTGGGCAGGGTTCCGGTTCCGCCAACACCCCCATCTAGCGCCATTGCATCAAAGTGAGCTAGCGTCGCAGTTGTGAAGGGCACCGTCGCGCTGGTCATGCTCATCGGCTGGGCCGTCTTCTGGGTCGGCTGGCTCCTGGCCGCCACGCAGGTCAAACGCGGCCAGACCCGCTGGCCCGGCTACGCCGGCGTCCGCCTGCTGCTCGCCCTCGTCATCATCGTCTCGCTCAGAGGCGCCCGGCACAGCGTCACCGCCGCCACGTTGACCGGCCCCGCCCCGAAAGCCATCGGCCTCACCCTGTGGGCAGTCGGCCTGGCCCTGGCGGTGTGGGCACGTGTGTACATCGGCAGGAACTGGGGCACGCCGATGTCCCACAAGGAAGACCCCGAACTCGTCACCTCGGGCCCATACCGGTTCGTCCGCCACCCCATCTATTCGGGCATCATCCTCGCCATGCTCGGCACGGCGGTGGCGCTCACCCTCTACTGGCTCGTCGCCGCCGTAGTGCTCGGCGCGTACTTCATCTACAGCGCCAAGGCCGAAGAGCGCTACATGACGGAGATCTTCCCCGAGGCGTACCCGGCGTACAAGCGGAAGAGCAAGATGCTGATTCCGTTCGTGTTCTAGGGATGTGTTCCAGGGACGTGTTCTAGGGCATGGTGGGGGGCTTCCGGCTCCCCGAGGAGGTCAGTTGGCCTGGCCGGTAGGCCGTACGACGAGGTGGTTGACGTCCACGCCCTCGGGTTGATTGACGGCGAACAGGATCGTCTCCGCGATCTGCTCGGCGGTCAGCGTCGGTGCCGTCGCGGGAGATCCACCGCGCTCATCCCAGAACGGGGTGTCCACGACCCCCGGGGCGATGAGAGTGACGCCGACGCGGTCCTTGGCCACCAGGAGCCGAACGTTCTCGGCCAGGGCGTGCGCGGCCCACTTGGTGACGGAGTACAGGTTGCCGGGCGTGTTCCTGGTGCCCGCGACCGAACCGACGATCACGATCCGGCCCTTGGACTCCCTCAGGTGCGGCAGTGTCTCGCGTACCAGCAGAGCCGGGCCGAGGACGTTGGTGAGAACCATGGCACGCATGGCCGCGGGGTCGTGGTCCTCCAGCGTGCCGGGCAGGGAGAACCCTGCGTTCGCGATCACGTTGTCCAATCGGCCCCACAAGCCCGCGACCTGACGCACGGCAGCGGCGACATGGCCCTCGTCGCCGGCGTCGCCGGCGATGGTCAGCAGCCGCTCACCCGCTCCAGTGGACGCGGCGAACGCGTCCAGCCGATCGGCATCGCGGCCGGTGATCGCCACGCGGTGACCTTGCCTGAGCAGGGCACGGGCAGTGGCCGCGCCGATTCCGCTCGAACCGCCGGTGATCAACGTGACGGCTTCCATGGCACGGCCTCCTTGGTGACGGCGGTATCGGCGACGCGCCAGGCCTCCGGGTGTCGACGAACACGGAGTCGGCGGACGCAGGCCACCCCTTAATCATGATGTTGTGACGCAACACGAAGATCGCGGCCCGCGCCGCAAGTGTAGATCACCAGCACCTCGGCGCCCGCGATGGGGCGGGCCCGCTCCAGGGGTGTCCCGATATCGTGTGGCCATGGACGACCGAGTGCGCCGCCCGATCCTTTTCCTCGACGTCGACGGCCCGCTGCTTCCGTTCGGCGGCGAAAGTCCGCAGCTCGGAGCGCCGGCGAGCAGCACGGATTCCTACTTCGCGCGGTTGGATCCGGCCCTGGGTCCGCGCCTGGCCGCGCTGCCGTGCGAGTTGGTCTGGGCTACGGCCTGGGAGGACGACGCCAATGCGGAGATAGCGCCGCGGATCGGGCTGCCGCAGCTGCCGGTGGTGAACTGGCCGGCGTCGTCTGATGAGCGTGAGCGCGAGGACGAGTGGTTCGGGCTGCACTGGAAGACCCGATACCTTGTGCACTGGGCGGCCGGGCGGCCGTTCATCTGGGTCGATGACGAGCTCACGGACGCTGACCGGACGTGGATCTCGGCGAACCATCCTGCGTCTACACTGCTGCATCTCGTCGAATCGTCCCGGGGGCTGACTGCCGCCGACTTCACAGCCCTCGATGATTGGCTCAGAGGCTCGTTCGCCGCGTGGTGACGGTGACGATCCGGTGAGCTGACGTATGTACTGATTCGCTGTACTGATTCGCGCGGCGCTGTGGCAGGGACCGGTCGGATCACGGCTCGAGGCTCCACCGGCGGTAGACGACGTCCTCGAGCTCGCGGCCGTCGGCTGAGGCGTTGATGTACTGGCCGTCGAATGGGCCGACTTTGGTCACCGCGCGCCCGGCTCGGAATACGATCTGCAGTCCATGCTCCGGCTCCCAGGAGCACTCCGACTCCACCGAAACGAATACTGCCGCGCCGTCGCGTCCGACGGCTACCTCGCCGAACACGATGTGCTGCCACACGTCCTCGGGCGTGTCGATGGAGGGGAAACCGTCTTCGCCTCCCACCTCGGACTGCAGATCCAGGTAGTAGTCGAAGATCGAGGGTGCCGAGGTCTTCAGAGGGCGTTCGATAGGTGTTTTTCACCCTAGTATGTCCCTCTCCAGGTTGGTGTGCTCTCGTCCGTTATGCGCTTGCTGACGTTGTCGATCATCGCGAGGTGGATCATGGCCTCCGAGCTCGTGGG
>NZ_JAGSOG010000496.1 GCF_018139695.1 Actinospica durhamensis
CCCTGACCCCGATCCACCCCCGACGCACCGCCATCCCGACTCCACGCAACCCGCTCAAACTGACCACCGCCACAACGACCGCCCCGACGACGGCCCCAACAGCCGCCTCATCCGGCCATACGTTCGCGACCATTCCCCCGCCGCCCCACACCGACGTCCCCGCATGGCGCGTCCACCTACTTCTTCCGCACGGCCGGCGCCGACAGAACATCGAGTACGTACGCATCTCGCGCACGACCCGCCTCCCCGAACCGATCCGACGCCACGGGGTGAACCTCGCCCCACCCGCGCGAGCCGTACTCGACACGTGCACCTGGTGTCTGGAAGCGCCGGACGACGTCATGGCCGAGGCGTTCATCGAGACGGTGGTGCTCGCCACGGTGTCCTCAGGCCTGGCCAGCCTCAGCGACCTCGAGCAAGAACTCGACCAGGCGCCGCGACGACATACCAAAGCCCTGCGTCAAGCACTGGTGCGAGCCCGCACCCGCGAGCGCGACGCCGCGGCTCACCGGCTCTTCGACGATCTCGCCCGTCACGGGCCCCTCGGCCTGCTGCGTCACGTCGCGATCTACGGCGACCGCAGACGGATCGCCGTAGCCGAGGCTCTGTGGCCGAGCCGGGCCCTCGCCGTCACGATCGACGCGGGCCCGAACGAACGGGCCGAGCTGGGCCGGCTCGGTTTCGAGGTAGTCGAGATCTCGGCCCACGACTTGACCGCGAACACCACCGCGATCGTGAACCGCGTCACGGCCGCCCTCGCAGCGCGACCGGAAGCAACGCTGCCGACAGGCGTCGCGCTGCTTCCGCTCGGCCAACCCGTACCTGACCCGGCAGCGGAAGAAGGTGTACCCGGCCGCGTGCAACTCGCACCGACGACCACACCGACGCTGCCGCCTCGATCAGGGCTGCGCGTCAGAGGCCCCGCATACAGCGGCGCGTTCTGACGGCACCTCACCAGACCTGCCAACCACCGAACGGAGGACGCCTAGCGAGAAAACGCACACCCTTCCGGCTGTGAGCCGGGAGCCATCATTGCGGACGAGGTGACCGATGGTTCCCGGCCCAGTCGGCCAGGACGTACTCAGCTCAGCCGGCCCGGCTGACCGGCCGAGCCGAGTCGTCCAACCCAGGCCAGGTGACGGCGGGCCAGACGCGGCCAACCCGAGCCGACCCAGCCGCGGCCACCCGGACCGAGCCAGTCCAGAAGGCCGAACTGCCCGAGTGCCCAAGTGCCGACCGCCCGACTGCTCGACTGCTCGACTGCTCGACTGCTCGACTGCTCGACTGCTCGACTGCTCGACTGCTCGACTGCTCGACTGCTCGACTGCTCGACTGCTCGACTGCTCCTGGTTAGCGGGTCTTCGGGTTAGCGGACCTTCTTTAGCGGTCTTCGGTTAGCGCGTCTTCGGTCAGCGGGTCTTCGGTCAGCGGGTCTTCGTTAGCGTTCTTCGTCAGCGGGTCTTCACCGCGAGCTCGCCCGCGCGCACGGGGGTCTCGAGGGTGTTGCCGCGCGGCGGGACCGGGCAGACGTAGTGGTCGGCGAAGGAGCACGGCGGCAGGTAGGCGCGGTTGAAGTCGAGCGTGACGGAGCCGTCCGCCTCGGCCGGGGCCGCGGTGGACAGGAAGCGGAAGAACGGCTTCGAGTCGGCCGTGGTCGGGTCGGCGAAGACGATCCACAGGCCGCCGCCACCGGTGAGCGCCGCCGCGAACTCGTGGCGTCCGTCCTCGAGTTCGAACTCGACGGTGCCGTCGAGACCGAGCCCGCGGGCCACGCCGTCGGCGTTGAGGACCTTCTCGACGCACGACCCGTCGTACGGCCGGAACGTGGCCGCCACGGCCCAGTTCGGGTCGTAGTCGAACGCCTCGATGCCGTCGAACGCCTTGAGCGTGGCCGAGTTCGGGTCGTAGACGCGCAGGGCCGCGGAGCCCTCGCGCTCGATCGGGACGAGGAGGATGTCGCCGTCCGGCACGGACAGGGTGTCGGGGTGCTCGGCGGTGTCCGGGAGCAGCGTGACCGTGCCGTCGACGGGCTCGCCGCGCAACACGAGGCCGTGCTCGGCCTTCGCGGTGACGACGACCGAGGCGCCGTCGGGCCCGGCGCTCCAGAGAACCGGCTCGCCGTCGACGATCGGAGCCGGCGTCTCGTCGAGCCAGTACGTGCCCGTCAGCGCGAGCACGCCATGCGGCGCACGCAGCTTCTCCTCACGCTCGGTCCGCCACTTCAGCCAGTTCTCGGCCTCGCTCACGCGTGCTGCTCCTTGTTCGGGGAACCCTCTGCCGCGCACTGATCGGCCACGGCTGGCCGATATAACAGAATGCCGTCCGCACCTGTTCCCGCCGATGCCCCACGCCGCATACCGATTGCCGCACACCCCGCGCCGCATCCCGAATGCCACAGCCCCACGCCGCGTCCCCATCCCGAATGCTGCACGCCCCACGCCCCACGCCGTGTGCCGCATGCCGATTGCCGCACGCCCCACGTCGTATGCCGATTGCCGATGGGTGCAGGTCTTGGCCGGGTCTAGGGATCTGCGGTTGTAGGCAGAATCTGGTTCTTGTAGCGAGCAAGGTGGTTGCGTTGGTAGTCGCGGGCTTCGTGGTAGGCCCAGTAGGCGTCGAAGTCGCC
>NZ_JAGSOG010000497.1 GCF_018139695.1 Actinospica durhamensis
GATGCCGAAGGCAAGTCGTCGCCGCCCGCCGAACCCGATGCCGAAGGCAAGTCGTCGCCGCCCGCCGAACCCGATGCCGAAGGCAAGTCGTCGCCGCCCGCCGAACCCGATGCCGAAGGCAAGTCGTCGCCGCCCGCCGAACCCGATGCCGAAGGCAAGTCGTCGCCGCCCGCCGAACCCGATGCCGAAGGCAAGTCGTCGCCGCCCGCCGAACCCGATGCCGAAGGCAAGTCGTCGTCCCCCGCCGAACCCGATGCCGAAGGCAAGTCGTCGCCGCCCGCCGAACCCGATGCCGAAGGCAAGTCGTCGCCGCCCGCCGAACCCGATGCCGAAGGCAAGTCGTCGCCGCCCGCCGAACCCGATGCCGAAGGCAAGTCGTCGCCGCCCGCCGAACCCGATGCCGAAGGCAAGTCGTTGCCGCCCGCCGAACCCGATGCTGCCGAACCCGATGCCTCGGCCTGCATGGACGACTCCTCTCCCCAGCGGTCAGCCCGCGTTCCCAGCATGGCCGCTTACTGATAGTCGCACACTATGATATATCTTCGATATATCGCAAGCGTGCCCGGCGCGCAAGCTATGTCCTTAGCAGCTCTAAACAATTATGCTCGTACTGAGGCTTCTGGGCAGATCTCGGCCTCGGCCCTGTCCGCTCGGTACCCGACCCCGGTGCCCGGCCCGACGGGCCGAGAACGGCGACGCCGGGGCCCGAACACACGTCCGGCGCAGTTGCGGGACCCGTCGCGCCCACCCGGGGGCCGATGCTATGAGCAGCAGCAGTACCGTCCGTCGAGCTCGCGAGGCTCCGGTGGACGGAGGGCAGGACCAGCAGGACCCATCGGCCAGACCCGGCCTGATGGCGGCTCGAAGTGCTGAATTGACCGGCTCCGGCGGACCCCGGTGGCTTCGAACGAGTCGGTCGACGCAAGAGGAGGGGTGTGTCCGTGTCCGACGCCGCGCCACAGTCGGCGGCAGTCTCGAGTAGGCCCGACCGCTACAAATGGGTCGCGCTCTCCAACACGACGCTCGGCATGTTCATGGCCACCGTCGACGCCTCGATCGTGATCATCTCGCTCCCGGCGATCTTCCGCGGCATCCACCTCGACCCCTTCGCCGCGGGGAACATCGGGTACCTGCTGTGGATCATCATGGGCTACCTGCTCGTGACCGCGGTGCTGGTGGTCACCCTGGGACGGCTCGGCGACATCGTCGGCCGGGTGCGCATCTACAACCTCGGATTCGTGGTCTTCACGCTCTCCTCGGTGGCGCTCTCGCTCGACCCGGCGCACGGGTCCGGCGGCGCACTGTGGCTGATCGGCTGGCGGCTGGTGCAGGCCGTCGGCGGCGCGATGCTCATGGCGAACTCCGCCGCCATCATCACCGACGCCTTCCCCGCCGAGCAGCGCGGAATGGCCCTGGGCGTCAACCAGATCTCCGCGCTCGCCGGCCAGTTCATCGGCCTGGTCCTCGGCGGAGTGCTCTCGGTCTGGGACTGGCACGCCATCTTCTGGATCAACGTGCCCTTCGGCGCGTTCGGAACCATCTGGGCCTACCGGAGCCTGCGCGAACTGTCGGAGCGCCGACCGGCCAAGATCGACTGGTGGGGCAACCTGACCTTCGCGATCGGCCTGGCCACCCTGCTCGCGGCGATCACGTACGGAATCCAGCCGTACCAGAACCACTCGATGGGCTGGACGAACCCGCGGGTGTTCGGCAGCCTGATCGTCGGCGTGGTGCTGCTCATCCTGTTCGGGTTCATCGAGACGCGGGTGCCGCAGCCGATGTTCCGTCTGTCCCTGTTCCGCAACCGCGCCTTCGCGGCCGGGAACGCGGCGGCCCTGCTCGCGTCCATAGCCCGCGGCGGCATGCAGTTCATGCTGATCATCTGGCTCCAGGGCATATGGCTGCCCCTGCACGGCTATGACTACACGGACACGCCGCTGTGGGCGGGCATATTCCTACTCCCGCTGACCGCCGGCTTCCTGCTCGCCGGCCCGCTCTCGGGTTATCTGTCGGACCGTTACGGCGTATTCGCCTTCACCACAGGCGGCCTGACCCTGTTCGCGGCCAGCTTCGTCGGGCTCCTGCTGCTGCCGCTGAACTTCTCCTACTGGGAGTTCGCGCTCCTGATCATGCTCAACGGCTTCGGCTCGGGCATGTTCTCGGCCCCGAACACCTCGGCCATCATGAGCAGCGTCCCGGCCGAACACCGAGGCGCCGCCTCGGGCATGCGCTCGACGTTCCAGAACGCCGGGATGTCGCTGTCCATCGGCGTCTTCTTCTCGCTGCTCATCGCAGGCCTGGCCGGCCGCCTGCCCAGCGCCCTGTCCGCCGGACTGATCGGCCAGAACGTCGCCCCCGCCGCCGCACACCACGCCGCCCAACTCCCGGCCGTCTCCACCGTCTTCACCGCCTTCCTCGGCGCGAACCCGATGCAGACGCTGCTCGGCCCGACCGGCGTCCTCAAGACGATGACGCCCGCGGCGGTACGCACGATCACCGGCAAGGAGTTCTTCCCCAACCTGATCTCCGCGCCCTTCCACCACGGCCTCACCATCGTCTTCGCCACCGCGGCGGGCATGGCCCTGCTCGCCGCCACCGCCTCCCTGCTGCGCGGCTCGAACC
>NZ_JAGSOG010000498.1 GCF_018139695.1 Actinospica durhamensis
CCTGGGAAAGTCGCTGGTACTGCGCTTCGGACTGACCGGGGACCTGACGGACCTGGACGACGCGGTGGCGGCGCTGCGCACGGCTCTGACGGCCTCGGCGCAAGAGCATCACGCCAGGTTGGTGTACCAGGCGGATCTCAGCCAGGCTCTGCGGACGCGCTTCGAGCAGACCGGCCGCCGCGAAGACATCGACGAAGCGGTCGCCCTGAGCCGCGCGTCAGTCGAGGCCACTTCGACGGACGACGCCAACCTGGGCGGCTTCCACGTCATGTTGGGGCAGGCGCTGCGCGCCCAGGGGCAGGGCGAGCGAACCGAAGAGCCGACGAGCGCCTCGGCCACAACCCGGTCGCGACTGATCGCCGCCGTCTCCCTGCACTGGGAAAGCCTCGCGGCACCGGAGTTCTCCGTGACGCTCGATCCGCGCGCGTTCGAGGACGTCCAGCGACTGACCGAACTGCTGGAGCGGGAGGAGACCCCGGATGTCAGCGCATGGGAGATGATCGGGTTGTTTCAGTGGGCCCGGTCGCTCGCCCTGCGCCCCGACGCCGGTCCCGAAGCCGACGCGGAGGGAGAGAAGGCGCTGGAAGCGGCGATCAGCGCGTACGGGTATGTATTCATCGCCCGCCGCGACGTTCCGGAGCGGCTTCGCGCGGCCGTCGCGCTCTTCGTGGCGGAAGAGGCGGGCACGGCCATGTTCGAGGCCGCGATCGAAGCGCCCGAGGCCGGAGCCCTGACGACCGTCATCGACCTGTGGCGGCGTATCCTGCGCGCCATCCCCTCGGACGAGGCCGACCGGCCGAGTTGCCTCGCCGTCCTCGGCGCCGCTCTGTCCTTCAGACAAGCCGTCACCGGTACCCCCGAAGACCTGGACGAGGCGATCGACTGCCTCAGAGCGGCCATCGAGATCGGATTCGCCGACGAGCCCACCCCACCGGCCTGGTCCGCGTCGCTCGGCCAGTGCCTGATACGCCGATTCCAGGCCACCGGATCCCGCGCGGATCTGGGCGACGCCCTCGCCGCGGGCCGGCTGGCGGTGCGCGAGGCGGCCGGGGCCGAGGAAGAGGTGTCGTTGCGCCTCGCTTACGCCGCCACGCTGATCACGAGTGCGCAGCTGTTCGGATCGGACGCGGAGCTGGAGACCGGCGTCGCGATGCTCGCCGAGTGCGCCGCGGCGCTTCCCCCCACGGACGACGACTACCCGGGCGCCTACACCAATCTCGCCGAGGCCCAACTGTTGCGTTACGAGAGAAACGGTGCGCCGGCCGACCTCGAGGACGGGATCGCGTCGGCACGCACGGCGGCCCGAGCCACGCCCGAGGGCCACCCGAATTTCGCCGTGACCGCCGGCGCGCTCGGTGGCGCGCTGCTGAATCGAGCGCGTGCCGGCGACGCCACCGATCTCGACGAGGCGATCGCGATACTGCGGCGTGGCGCCGACTCGGCCGCGCCGGGACTGCCGGCCCGTATCCGTTGTCTGGCGAACCTCTGCAGTGCGCTGTCGACCAGGTTCCTGCACGCGGGCACGGTTCGCGACCTCGACTCCGCCGTGAGCGTCGGGCGGCAGGCCGTGGGCGAGGCGCCGGCGGGCTTCGTGCTGCGCCCGAGATGCGAGGTCTTCCTCGGCTCGGCGTTGCTGCTGCGCAGCGCCCAGAACGGCAGCCGAGAGGATCTCGACGCCGCGATCGGCCTCGCCCTGAGCGCGAGCGACGCCATCACTCCCGACAGCGCGGACGCGGCGATGGCGCTGTCCTTCCTGGGTACCGCACTGCGGCTCCAGTTCGAGTGGACTCGGCGGCTGGAGGATCTGGATCAGTGGATCGAGACGACCCGGCAGGCGGCGGCAGCGCTGCCCGAACAGCACCCCCATCTCACCGGCCTGCGCTACAGCCTGGCGAACGCGCTGCAGTCCCGGTATCTGGAGACGGATCAGGCCGCTGATCTGGACGAGTCGATCGCTCTGGTGCGCCTGGCCGCGGCAGGCCCGGCGCACAGTGCCGTCGACCGGGCGGTCAGGCAGGCCCTGCTGGGGACCACGCTCCATCTGCGCTTCGCGGAGTCCGGCGACGCGGCCGACCTCGACGAGGCGATCGCCGTGCTCTCGGCGGCCATCGACACGGCGGACGGCCCGGTCGTGGCGGAGTGTCAGGTGAAGCTCGGCGACGTCTACCAGACCAGATTCCTCGCAGCCGAGGACGCGCAGGACCTGGTCATGGCCTTGGCCTGCTTCCACGTCACGGCCGAGGCCGAGCAGGCCCAGCCGCACGTGCGGATCACGGCCGCCCAGTACGACGCCAAGCTCACCGGGTCCGTCCTGCCGGATCGCGCCGTGGAGCTGCTCGAGACCGCCGTTCGCCTGCTGCCGCTGACCGCCTCGCACCGGCTGCGACGGGCGGACCAGCAGCACGCGCTGAGCCAGTACGCCTCCCTGGCGAGCGACGCCGCGGCACTGCGGCTGCGCGTCGGCGGCCCCGACGCGGCCGCACGCGCCCTAGAAGTCCGATGAAGATCTCTGTTCTGGCCCGGCCGCGCAGCGGTTGGGCCAGAATGCTGTCATGCAGGGTGAGTGGACGGGTGAACTGGCAGGTCCCGACGTGTGGGTCACGTGTCGGGAGCTGA
>NZ_JAGSOG010000499.1 GCF_018139695.1 Actinospica durhamensis
CCACCGACCCCGTCGCGTAGAGCATCAGCAGCGGATAGGTGATCTGCGACATCGAGCTGCCCAGCGAAGAAATCAGTGAGCTGAGCCACCACCCGGCGTAATCGCGATTCCGCCACAACGGAGTCGCTGCCACCTCGTCCCCAGACTCAGCCGCAGCATCAACCCCAGTCCCGTCCCCAACCTCAGGCTCGGTCATAGCCCCACCCGCAGCCACATGGTCGAACCCCTACTCTGTCTCAGATGAGGACGCAGGCACGTACCCATCGTCAGCGCCAGCCCTGGCTCCAGCCCCAGCCCAACCCCAACCTCAGCGGCAGAGACGACCGCATCCTCAGTCCCAGATACGGGCGCAGGCATGTACGCATCCTCATCCCAGCCTCAAACTCGACCTCGACCTCGACCTCGACCTCGACCTCGACCGCAGGGACAAACGCCTCTTCTGCCCTGCATGCGGATGCAGGCACGAAGACATCCCCAGCCCCAGCCTCGGCCGCAGGCGCGGCCCGAGATGCGAACGCAGGCCCGGCTGCAGACCCAGGCACGGGCGCAGACCCAGACACGGGCGGCGCAAGGCCGGCAACAGGCCCTGAGTCCGTCGGAGCATCGGGACCCGCGTCCGCCTCGGCGTGCGCATCGACACCGACACCGACACCGACACCGACACCGACACCGACACCGACACCGAGGCCAGCGGAACTGACCGAAGACGCGCGCGCACTCTCGCCCACGGACTCAGACACAGAGTTGCGTCCAAGTCCGGACGGCGACGCCGGGTCAACGCCCTGCGCGGACGCAGACACGCCAACACTGTCTACGCCGCCACGGTCACCGCCACCCGCGCTGGCTCCGTCGACCTCGCCTCCGTCAACCTCACCGTTGCCGATGCCCATGCCCGTCTCCCCGCCGACGCCGACCCCGGCGCCCGGATCGCGACGAGGCTCGAGACCAGGACCGACACTGCAAGTGGCACCGGCAGCGGCAGCGGCAGCGGCAGCGGCAGCGGCAGCGGCAGCGGCGACGCTGTCACCGTCGCCGCCACTGAGGCCGCCACTGAGGCCAAGGCCCGGGCCAGAGCCAGAGCCTGTGACGGCACCAGGGCCGCTATCGCCGTCACTGGCTCCGGTCTCGCTGACGTGGCCGGTATTGCCCACGCCAGGGCCAGTCTCAGACCTCGATGCCGGAGACCTCGTGTGGTGTGTATGGCGTCTCGAGTTCCTCCACCTCCTCAGGGCTCAGCCGCACTTCCAGCGCGGCCAGTGCGTCGTCGAGATGGTGCGGCTTGCTGGTGCCCACGATCGGCGCGGTCACACCTGGGCGGCTCGCGAGCCAGGCCAGTGCGACCTGGGCGCGGGGGATGGAGCGCTTGGCGGCGATGCTGGCGACTGCTTCGACAATGGCGCGGTCGCCCTCCTGGTACAGGTGGGTCGCGAACCGGTCGGTGTTCTGCCGCTGGGAGTCCTCGGCCCAGTCGCGGGTAAGTCGGCCGCGGGCGAGCGGGCTCCACGGGATGACGCCGATGCCCTCCTCGCGGCACAGCGGGAGCATCTCCCGCTCCTCCTCGCGGTAGAGCAGGTTGTAGTGATTCTGCATGCTTACAAACTGTGCCCAACCATGCTGCTTCTGCAGATAAAGGGCTTTCGTAAACTGCCAGGCGTACATGGATGAAGCGCCGAGGTAGCGCACCTTGCCCGCCTTGACCACGTCGTGCAGCGCCTCAAGCGTCTCCTCGATCGGCGTCGTCTTGTCGAACCGATGGATCTGGTAGAGGTCGATGTAGTCGGTGCCAAGGCGGCGCAGGCTGTGGTCCACGTCGGCGAGGATCGCCTTGCGGGAGAGACCTCCGCCGTTGGGCCCCTTCCTGTTCCGGAAGTACACCTTGGTGGCGATCACGACCTCGTCGCGGTCTGCGAAGTCCTTGAGGGCGCGGCCGATGATCTCCTCGCTGGAGCCGCCGGAGTATGAGTTGGCGGTGTCGAAGAAGTTCACGCCGGCCTCGAGCGCACGCTGGATGTAACCGCGCGCCTCCGGCTCCAGCACGACCCACGCGTGACCGCCACGCGCAGGGTCGCCGAAGCTCATGCAGCCCAACGCGATCGGGGACACCTCGAGGCCGGTCGATCCGAGTTTCACGTATTCCATGTCGTGATCAACGGACCGGCCAGGGGCTGTGTTCCCCAGGCAGCCGAAATTGATGCCACGCCAGCCGTATTCTGCCGAGAGCAGAATACGGAGATTGAGGGAAACAGGTGGGAACTACCAGCGCGCGAGGCTTGTTGGTGATCATAGACAGGCGGGGCCTCAGACCATGGACGATGCCCCTCCGGTCCGCCCGCCGACACCCCGTCAGTCAGTCTCGGATAGGCAGCCAGCCGAGACGGCACATATTGATCTCAAATGACTTTGAAATGATTATGCAGTGAACTACACCAATACCTGGGTTCCCGGCTCGCTCCGGGCATACCGCTACTGAAGCGCAAACGAGGAGGGGATGGAGAACGGAAGACAGATGGCCAAAGGCGGATAGCCGATGACGGGCGAGGGGTAACGGGGGGCCGATGACGGGCGACGGGCGACGGGCGACGGGCGACGGGCGACGGG
>NZ_JAGSOG010000049.1 GCF_018139695.1 Actinospica durhamensis
TCCCCGTCCTACCCCGGCGGACCCGCCCAGCAGTACCCCGCACAGCCGCCGGCGCCGCCCGCGCCCGCCGGTCCGTACGCGCAGCCGCAGCCCGCGCCCGGTCTGGACTGGGGCCAGGCACAGTCCGGCGCCTACGCGTCACCGATGCCGTCCCAGCCCTCGTACGCGCAGCCGGGATACCCGCAGCCGGCCGAGTCGTACGGCCAGGTGCCCGGTTATCCGACGCCGGATCCGTACGCGGTGCCCGGTGCCGCCGCGTCCGCGCCTGCTGCCCCCGCCCACGTGCCGACGCACGCGGCGCCCGCGGCTCCGGTGGCCTACCCGCCCGGCTCCGGCGTCTACCAGCAGCAGCCTCCCGCGCCGCCGTATCAGCAACAGCAGCAGCAACAACCGCAGCAGGGAGTGTCGTACCCGTCGTACGCGCCGCCCCCGCAGCCTCCGTCCTACCCGGCCGAGCCGTCCTACCCGGCCTACACGCCGCAGCCGCCCCAGCCTCAGCAGGCGCAGCCCCCGCAGCCGCCCCAGCCGCCGCAGCCGATCGCGTATCCGCAGCCGCCGTTTCCGCAGGCTCCGGGCGGCCCGCCGATCGCCGCGCCCGCGGGTGGAAGCGCGCGCCCGAACAACGCCTTCGCGCTCACCGGCGCGCTCACCTCGATCGTTCCCGTCGTCGGCCTGGTGTTCTCGATCATCGGCCTGGCGAAGGCGAAGCTGCTCGGCGGCATCGGACGGCGCGTCGCGGTCCTCGGCGTGACGCTGTCGCTGGTCTTCAGCGTCGCGTGGGGCGCCGCCGGGGTCTACATACTCCGGGTCGCGGACTCCCACGGCGCCGATCCCGGCTGTGTCGCGGCGATCGGCGACTATCTGACTTACAGCCAGGAGCTCGGGACGGACGCCGAGGCCATGGGCAAGACCTCCTACGGCACGAAGCAGTTCACCGCCGCGGTCAAGGCCTACGAGTCCGACCTCCAGGTGCTCATCGGCAGGTTCCAGGCCGACGCCGCCCAGGCCGGCCACACCGACGCCCGCACCTCGATCACGTCCCTGGTCGGCGACCTGCAGCAGCTCAAGACCATGATGGGCGACCTGGAGACCGGGAACTTCTCGGACGTCGGCAGCCTCGGCGACATCTCGACGCTCAACGGCAAGCTGCTCAGCGACTACCAGCACACACAGAGCATCTGCAGCGGCTACGCCCACGGCTGACGCCGGGGCCGCGTCCTCGGCCCCGCGATGCTCAGTTCCGCTCGGCCACTAGGCCGTGCTGGTAGGCGAAGCGCACCGCCTGCGCCCGGTCGCGCGCGCCGGTCTTCGCGAAGACGTGGTTGACGTGCGTCTTGACGGTCGCCTCGGAGACGAAAAGCTCCCGGGCGATCTCCGGGTTCGACTTCCCGGCCGCGATCAGCCGCAGCACGTCCACCTCACGCGCGGTCAGACCGTTGGGCGCGCCAACGGTTCCGGCACCGGGTGCGCCGCCGGAACCGGGGCCGGTCGCGCCGGACCCGGGCATCGGCCCGTCCGCGCCCGCGCCGCCCAGCGCCGCGATCAGCTTGCGCTGCACCGCCTCGTCGAGCACCGACTGGCCGTTCGCCGCGGCCTGCACGGCCCGCGCGATCTGGCCGCGGTCCGCGTCCTTGGTCAGGTAGCCGAGCGCACCGGCCCGCAGCGCGCCCTGGATCGAGCCGTCGTCGGCGTACGTCGTGAGCACGACCACGCGCGTACCCGGATGCTCGGCGGCCACCCGCCGGGTCGCGGCGATGCCGTCCATCCCCGGCATGTGCAGGTCCATCAGCACCACGTCCGGAGCGTGCTCGGCCACCAGCTCCAGCGCGTGCGCCCCGTCCCGGGCCTGGCCGACCACCTCGATCCCGGGCGTCAGATCCAGCAGTGTCGCCAATCCCTCGCGCACCGCAGCCTGATCGTCCGCCACCAGAACCCGAATTGACTCGCCCACCATGGAGCCGAGGATATCGGCCGCCGCCGCGGCCGGGCCCATCCGTCCGCGAGTCCGTCCGCGGGGCCGCCGCGCACCGCGTCAGCCGTGCAGACGCAGCGTCACCTGCCAGCCGGTCCGCGCCCGGCCGTCCTCGTCAGGGCCGCCGGCGCCCCCGAACTCCTCGCCCGGCGCGAGCGGTCCGGCCTCGAGGGTGCCCCCGATCAGCTCCGCCCGCTCCTTGAGTCCGGACAGGCCGTATCCGCCGCCTGAGTCGGCCAGTGCCGTCGGCGGGGCGGTGGGCGCGCCGTTGGCCACGCTCAGCTCCACCCGTCCGTCGCCGAACAGCAGCCGGATCCGCACCGGCGCGCCCGGCGCGTGCTTGCGCACGTTGGTCAGCGACTCCTGCGCGGCCCGGTACACCGTCAGGCCCGCGTCGGCGGCCAGCGGGCGCGGCAGACCGCTGATCTTCACCTCGGTGTCCGCGCCGGTGTCGCCCTCGTACGCGTCGGCCAGCGCGTGGAGCAGCTCCGGCATCGGCGGCGCGTCCTCGCGCAGCGCGGCGATGGCCCGCCTGGTCTCGATCAGTCCCTCCCGGGCGATCCGGCGCGACTTGGCGACGTAGTCGTGCGCCTTCGCCACACTGGCTTCGCCGCCCGCCTCGAGCAGCGCGTCCGCCGCCTCGAGCTGTACCGTCAACGCGGCCAGCGAGTGCGCGAGCACGTCGTGGATCTCGCGCGCGATCCGGCTGCGTTCGGCCAGCGCGGCGGCGTGCGCCTGCTCGTGGTTGGCTCGCTCGGTCTCGGCCAGCAACTGCTCCGCGCTCTCCGCGCGCAGGATGTAGGAGCGCCGCCCGACGCCGAGGCCGTACATGCCCGCGAGCATGCTGGCGTAGCCCAGGCCTGTGGTGCCGAAGTGGTGCCAGCCCTGGGTGGCCGCGCTGACCAGCAGCACCGCCTCGAACCAGCCCACCACCAGGGCCGCGCGCAGGGCCGGCCAGCGCACCGAGACGACCACGCTTGCGATGGCCGGGAAGACTGGGCTCACTCCGACGTACTGCGTCAGCACGCCGGTCAGCAGCGCTCCGCCGGTGCCGAGCACGAGCAGTCCGCTCAGCGCCAGGTAGGGAGACCAGCGCCAGGGCATGCCCCAGCCCAGCACCCAGGCGCCCCAGCCCAGCACGCACAGCGCGCTGACCACCCCGGCGAGCAGGCCGATGCCGTGCCAGCCGCCCTGGCCCACGTCGTTGAACTGGATCAGCGCCAACAGCAGCAGGACCACGAAGCGGACCGCGACCTCGGCCGGGCGCCGCTCCTGCGGGCCGCCGGGCAGCCCGCGCGCGCCCGGGAGCATGTCCTGGATCGAGCGCAGGCGGTGGTCCCGGTCCAGCAGATCGCTCCAACGCACGGCCCGCTACCCGACTTCGCCCGAGAAACCTGCCCCCATGCGCCCACCATACCGGGAGGCCTCTATCAGTACGATGATCTGTCGGGCGCCCGCGGCGGCCGGCCTGCGAGTGGGGGCGCTCGGATTCATGCTCAGAGACTAGGACGGCGGGTCGGGCCCGGGATCCACCCCCGGGTGGAGACGCGGGTGGAAATCAGTCGGACGGCAGCCCGCAGTCGAGGTCAGGGCTTGGCCGGCTTGTCCGGCTTCTCGGCCTTGCCCGCGGCGATCTCGGTGCCGGCCGTGTCGGTGTCCGCGTCCGGCGTGCTTGCGCCTGCCGTGCCCGTGTCCGCGGTGTCCGTGCCCGTGTCCGTCGGACCCGTCATGTGCGCCACGTCCACCGCGGACCGGCGCTGCCACGGCATCAGCGGCAGCGCCAGGAAGCCCTCGGCCCTGGCGTAGGCCACCCCGATCCGCGGCAGGTCGGCCGAGCGCGCGTAGAGCACGAAGCGCGGCTCCCAGATCGGGCGGTACTTCGCGTTCGCCCGGTAGAGCGACTCGATCTGCCACCAGCGGGAGAAGAACAGCAGCACACTGCGCCACAGCCGCAGCACCGGCCCGGCGCCCAGCTTCGAGCCGCGCTCGAACACCGCCCGGAACATGGCGAAGTTGAGTGAGACGTGCGCCACCCCGAACGCGGCGGCGTTCTGCAGCAGCTCGATCACCATGAACTCGACCAGGCCGTTGTCGCTGTCCTTGTCCCGGCGCATCAGGTCCAGCGAGAGCCCGTCCTTGCCCCACGGGACGTAGGACAGCAGCGCGCGCAGCCGGCCGTCGGGACCGAAGCACTCGATCATCAGACAGTCGCCGTCGGCCGGGTCGCCCAGCCGGTTGAGCGCCATGGAGAACCCGCGTTCCGGCTGGCCGTAGCGCCAGTGGTCGGCCGCGGCGCCGAGGATCCCCATCTCCTCGACCGGGATGTCCCGGTGCCGCCGGATCCGCGCGGTGTACCCGGAGCGCTTGACCTTGTTCACGGCCTGGCGCACCGTGCGCATCGCCCGTCCGTCCAGGGTGAAGTCGGAGACCTCCACGATCGCCTCGTCGCCGAGTTCGAGCGCGGTCAGCCCATGCCGCGAGTAGATCTCCCCGGCCTGCTCGCTGGCGCCCGCCACCGCCGGGGACCAGGCGTGCTCCGCGGCCTCGCGCAGCCACAGCTCGATCGCGCCCGGCCACGCCTCGGCGTCGCCCAGCGGATCGCCCGAGGCCAGCGACACGCCGCCGACGGCCCGGTAGGCGATCGCGGCCTTGCCGCTCGGCGAGAAGATCACCGACTTGTCCCGGCGCAGCGCGAAGTAGCCCAGCGAATCCGGGTCGGGTTCGCGTGCCAGCAGTTCCCGCAGCTGCTGCTCGTCCTGCTCGGAACGGCGCACCTGGCCGCGCGGCGAGCGGAACAGGGCGTAGACCACGGTCAGGAACAGCACCAGGCTCATCGCGTTGATCAGCACGTCCAGCCAGTGCGGGCTGTTGATGCCGAGCCCGGAGACGTCCTGCTTGTCCACGGTCGCCAGCCGCAGCAGCACGTACTCGATCCGGTCGGCCATCGCGCTGTCGCCGACCGTGCCGAACCAGGTCAGCATGGCCGTGCCGATCGCCGTGGCCACGGCCGCGCCGCAGACCAGCACGGCGAAGGCGGTCTTCGGGTTCGAATCCTCGCCCTTGGCGTAGAAGTCCTTCCTGGCCAGGATCAGCAGGAGCAGCAGGGCCACGGTCACGGCGGTGGCGACCCAGTTCATCCAGTGCGTCCGGTACCCGTTCTCACTCAGCCAGTACGCGTCGGCGACGCAGGTGAAGGCGACCAGCATGGTGGTGCAGACCCAGGCGACGTGCTTGCGCCGCCGCAGCGTGACGGCCAGGAACACCGCGAGCGCGGCCGAGACCAGGCTCGCGGTGAACAGGAACGGGGTGAAGAAGTGCCCGCCGAAGCCGCCGTCGTGTTCGTGCCGGTGCACCTCGCGGCCGATGGTGTAGGAGAGCACGGCGATCAGGTCGACCAGCACCACCAGCCGCAGGTACCAGACCACGATCTTGCCGGGCAGGCTGAGCGGCCCGGGCCCCCGGTTCGCCTCGGCGAACGTCTTCGTCGTGCCCGCTGCCATGCGCTGTTCTTCCGCCTCGTCCGTAGCCCGATCCCCGGCCTCTATCGTGCTCCATCGCGGGGGGATGGAGCCAATCGGCACGCCTCGGATTCGGCACCGGCCGCCCGCGACGCTGACAACCGTTGTCATTATCATATCTCAAGGTACTGTCACTCCTCGGGTACACTCGCCCGTATGGCAGACGGGCACGATGATCACGACGGTCACCACGGGCACGGCCGCGCCGGCCACGGGCACGGCGGCGGGCACGACCACGGCGCCGCGGTGACCGCGCAGACCGACCGCCGCTACCTGCTCTGGGCCCTGGGCCTGATCCTCGGCTACATGGCGGTGGAGGTGGCCGTCGGCATCACGGCGAGCTCGCTCGCGCTGATCTCCGACGCCGGCCACATGCTCACCGACGCCTTCTCGCTGGTGCTCGCCATCGTCGCGATGCGCCTGGCCGCCCGGCCCGCCTACGGCCGCTGGACCTTCGGGTTCAAGCGGGCCGAGATCCTCTCCGCCCAGGCCAACGGCATCACGCTGCTGGTGCTCGTGGGCATCTTCGTCTACGAGGCGATCACCCGCCTCATCAACCCGCCCGCGGTGGACGGCGCCCAGGTCCTCGTCGTCGCCATCGCCGGGATCGCGGTCAACGCCGCGGCCGCGCTGCTGATCAGCCGGGCGAACCGGGACAGCCTCAACGTCGAGGGCGCCTTCCAGCACATCCTCAACGACGCCTGGGCCTTCATCGCCACCGCCCTGTCCGGCCTGGTCGTGCTGCTCACCGGCTTCGACCGGGCCGACGCGCTGGCCTCGCTGGTGGTGGCCGGACTGATGGCGCGGGCGGGCTACGGGCTGGTGCGCGAGTCCTGGAAGATCTTCCTGGAGGCCGCACCCGAGGGCGTGGACCCGGCCGCCGTGGCCGGCGGCATGCGCGGGCTCGACGGCGTGGTCCAGGTGCACGACCTGCACGTGTGGACGATCACCTCGGGCTTCCCCGCGCTCTCGGCGCACGTGCTCGTCTCCCCGGGCCACGACTGCCACAGCGTCCGGCTCGAGCTCGAGGCGCTGGTGCGCAAGGAATACGGCATCGAACACACCACGCTCCAGGTGGACCACACGGCCTCCGACATACTCACCATCGGCCGCGGCGCCCTCGACACCGGCGGCCGCCCGGAGGGTCACTGCACCTGACGGTGCGTGTGCCTGACCGCCCGTGACCGCCCGTGTCGGCACGGTCGCGGAACGCGCCCTTTCGCGGCCCCCGAGCAGGCGGAAACGGTTTTCATGGGAACCTCATTCAATATCAAAGGGGTCAAATTCGACACCGACGTCCCTGGTAGATAACGGAACGGTAACCTTGGCGCCCTGGTCTTGCCCGAATGGGGATCATTGGGAGAAAGTCAGTTCACCGGCCTTGGTCACGAGTTGTCCAGATTCGCCGGTCTGACTTCCGGACCATGAAGGTGGTCCCAGACGGCGACGTCGGGCGGCCAAGGGAGGGCGTGCACGTGATCGAGTTCCCCGAGGACTGGCGCGCGGGTTCTTCGTCCCCCGAACCGGGCGGCCAGCCCGGCGGGTGGCGCGCGGCCGGCGCCACGGCCGAGGCGGAGGTCTGGCTGCGCCGCGAGCTGGCCTTCCTACACCGGGTGGAGCGGCGGATCCTGCGGCGGGAGCGGTGGCGTCGGGAGGCCTGGCGAGGAGTCGTCGTCGCCTGCATACTCGCTGTGTTCAGTCTCTGCTGGTACCTCGCCGCGGTCTCCACCGACGGCTCCTCCAGCGCCTCCTGCTCCGGCAAGGCGACCACGACCGCCTCCACCGCACAGGGCTCCACCGGCAAGAGCGGTTCCACCGGCACGACCGGTTCCACCGGCACGGCAGGTTCCACCGGCAAGAGCTCGGGTACCGCAGCATCCTGCGGCTCCTAGTCCCGTCAGGGTTCGTCCTCGCGACGGATCACCGCGGATCGGTTCCAGCTCCGGTTCCAGTTCCGCAGGGTTCTGCCGCGCCCCCGGAGGGTGCACGGCCGCTCGGGTTGCTCCGTACGGGTGTCCAGGCGGCCGAGTCGTCACTCGTACGGGTGCCTGACAGGACTAGCGGCCCTCGCGTAAGGTCATCGACGTATCGAGAAAAGCTTGTACGAGGCATGATGATCGCAGTGAACGGCTAAACTGACCTCGACTCAGTCCACCTGTCCGGCCCAGGGCGTGGGTCCCCGGACACAGGGCGCGGGCAGCGACCGGCGCCCTGCCGGACACGACAGACAACTGAATCAGGGTGGACGCGAAGGCCCCGCACGGGTGGCATCGGCGTCTCAACGGTATGGCAAGGCCGCTGGGGAAGGCGAACCTCGTCCGTACGCCGTGGAGTAGACGCAGTTGCTATCTAAGGAGTCCGACGTGCCGACCCGTGTCACTCGTGGAGTGCTGTACATCCACTCGGCGCCCCGTGCGCTGTGCCCGCACGTCGAGTGGGCAGTCGCCGGGGTACTCGGCGTGCGCGTGAGCCTGGACTGGACCCGGCAACCCGCTTCGCCGGCGCTCTGGCGCTCCGAGCTGTCCTGGGAAGCCCAGCCCGGCACCGCCACCCGGCTGACCTCTGCCCTGCGCGGCTGGGAGCAGCTGCGCTTCGAGGTCACCGAGGAGCCCTCGCAGGGCGCCGAGGGGGAACGTTACTCCTCCACCCCCGAACTCGGGGTGTTCCACGCGGTGACGGGTGTCCACGGCGACATCATGATCACCGAGGACCGCCTGCGCACCGCCATGCTGCACGCGGCGCGCGGAGCGGACCTGCTGGAGGAGCTGAGCGCGCTGCTCGGCCGCCCCTGGGACGACGAGCTCGAGCCCTTCCGCTGCGCCGGAGACGGCGCGCCCGTGCGCTGGCTCCACCAGGTCGGTTAGGCCGGCCGGCCGACAGCCGCGCCCGTCGGCACGCGGGTCCGGGGCGCGGCGGCTCGCGGCACGTGGCCGCGAGCGACCGCGCTGGCTTCCGGTCCCTCCGGCGCCGTTCGCCGAAGCGGGTCCGGCGTCCGGCCTACTTCACCTTCACGCCCATCCGCTGGCCGCGTTCGGCCAGGGTCTGGGCCGCGGCGGGGGACAGGCCGATGCGTTCGCCCAGTTCGGCGAAGGTCAGCCGGTCGAACCGGCGCGGGTCGGTGAGCTCGGCCGCCGCCAGCGCCTGGTACGCGGCGGCGCGCTCGGCCGCGGCGCGGAACGCCTCGGCCAGTTTCGTGGCTCGTTCGAGCAGCTCGCCGGGGTCGGCGATGTCCTCGAGTCCGAAGAACCGGGCCCGGTCGGGCTCCGGCACGGCAGGGTCGAACAGCAAGGGGACCGGGCTGGACTTGGGCTGCTGCTTCACTCGTCCACAGTCTCACGCCTGAGCGGTCCCGTTCAACGACACGGTGGTGAACGTCCGCGCTCACCGCCCCGCGTCGTCCCGCCCCCGCTCCGACCTGGACCGGCCGAGCCCCGGGGGCGCTCGCCGTGCCTCGCCCGGCGCGCCGTACCGCGGCGCCACCCGCCCCGGGGGCCGCGCCCGGCCCAGCGTCCCGGCCGCCTCGGTTCGCCTCAGCCCTCCCGCATCAGGCGCCGGACCAGGCCGGGGACCTCGTCGGGCGCCCCCAGCATCAGGTCCGCGAGGTCGCCCAGCGGGTCGCCCTCCGCGTTGGCCACGGCCACCCGGACCGCGGTGAAGCGCGGAGTGCGCTCGGCCCGCTCCGCCAGGGCCTCGAAGCCGGGTCGGTCGCCCAGGTCGTCGCCGAAGAACCAGCCGCCCACCAGCTCCGGACGGGCCGCCAGGGCGTCGCGCACCACCGCGCCCTTGTCCCGCTGCACCGGCGGCTTGAGCTCGACCACCATCCGCCCGCGCTGCACCTTGAGCCCGTGTGCCCGGGCGTACTGCTCGACCCACTCGTCCGCCGCGTCGCCCAAGTCGGGCGAGTTACGGAAATGCACCGCGCAGGACAGGCCCTTGTCCTCGATCAGCGCCCCGGGCAGATCACGGGTCGCCTCGAGCACGGCCTCGCGCATCACCTCGCGGTACGGCGCGGCCTCGGGCAGCGTGTGCACGGTGGCGCCGCCGTCGGCGGAGAATTCGAGCCCGTAGAGGCCGTGCAGCTCCGGGACGCCGCTCGGCGCCGCCCCGTCGTCGGAGTCCGCCTCGCCGCCCGGCTCCACGCCGCCGAACTGGCGGGCCAGGAACGACACCGGCCTGGCCGAGACCACGGCGCAGTAGCCGCTGCGCCCGGCCAGTTCAGCGAGGGCCTGCGGCGCGTCCGGCACCGGGCCGACCTTCTCCGGATCCGGGCCGATGGCGCTGAGCGTGCCGTCGAAGTCGAAGAAGAACGCGGTGCGGCGCAGCTGTTCCCTGTTCATCAGACCCCTCATGCTGCGTATGGATCACGGCGGATGCAGCCGGGTCCACGGTATACGCGGGAACGGCGGTACTACGAACCCGCCGCGCCGTCCCCGGCCGTACTACGGGCGTGCGCCGACGTACCTACCCCGGCGCGCCGCCGTTGCACCCCGGCGCCGTGGATCCGGCCGAACCGGGCGAACCGGCCGAACCCCGGTCCGACCGATCCACCCGTCGGCCGGCCCGGCTACCGCCCGGCCTCCATCGCGTCCTGCGGCTTGGGCTTCGGCAGGGTCCGCAGCAGGTTCTGGGCCACCGGGTTGCGGATCAGCTTCGCCGGCGAGGTGCGGCCGCGGCAGAAGTCGGCGAACAGGCGGAAGGCCACCGGAATCAGGGTCACCACGCGGTGGAAGAAGGCCGGGTGGCGCTCGAACAGCGCCAGCATCGAGCGTCCGGCCTGCATCTCCACGCCCAGCATGTGCTCGACCGCCGCGGCGTACCCGGCGTCGGACGCGCCGCCCTCCTGCTCGGTGCGGCCCCGGCGGGCCAGCTCGGCGGCGCTGGTTCCGGCCAGGGCGCCGGAGCGCAGCGCGAACGAGATGCCCTCGCGGGTCCACGGCTCGAGCAGTCCGGCCGCGTCCCCGGCCACCAGCACCCGGCCCCGGCTGAGCGGCGAGCCCTCCTCGCGGCAGCGGGTCAGGTGGCCCGAGTCCGACACGGTGGGGAAGCCCTCGAGCCCGAGCCGCCGGATGAAGTCGCGGTAGTAGGTGCGCGTCGCCTCGCCGTCGCCGCGGGCCGATATGACCCCGACCGTGAGCACGTCGCCCTTCGGGAACACCCAGCCGTAGGACCCGGGCAGCGGCCCCCAGTCCACCAGCACCCGGTTCGCCCAGTGCGCGGCCACGGCCTGCGGCACCTGGATCTCCGCCTCGAGCCCCAGGTCGACCTGCTCGCAGCGCACCCCCACGTAGCGCCCGATCCGGCTGGCCGAGCCGTCCGCGCCCACCACCGCGCGGGCGCGCACACTCGAGCCGTCGGCCAGGTTCAACGTCACCGGAGCGGCGGGTCCAGGTTGGTCCACGGAGCTGACGGTGGCTCCGGTGCGCAGCACCGCTCCGGCCTCCACCGCCGCCTTGGCCAGTGCCAGGTCGAACTCCGCCCGGTTGACCAGAACCAGCAGGTCGCCCGCCTTGTCCCGGCGGGTGCGCTCCTTGGTGCCGTCATGGGTGAAGGTGATCGCGTCGATCCGCTGGCGTACCGGGACGTCGAAGCCCTCCGGCAGCGCGCGGCGGGAGTAGCCGATCAGGCCTCCGCCGCAGGTCTTGTAGCGCGGCAGCTCGGATTTCTCCAGCAGCAGCACGCGCTCGGCCCCGGCCTGCGCGGCGGCGCGCGCTGCGTTGGAGCCGGCGGGTCCGGCCCCGACCACCACCACATCCCACAGGTCGCGGTCCGCCGAGCTGCTGAGGTCCTTCGGTGCTTCGATCACGGGTGAAGGGTAATCGGCCTGCGGCGAGGTGCGCAGCTTGACGACGGACGGTCGGTTAAGGTCACCGACTGTGACGCTTACCCGGGCGGCCGCCGGCGTGTGGCACTACATCCGGCGCGCTCCGGCGACGTTCTGCTGGCTGGTGATCCTGACCATCACCACGTACATCATCAGCCGCGTCAACCCGGCGTTCCGCGACCACTTCCTGCGCCAGCGCTCCACCAACCTGCACGAACTCGGCCGCAACCCGATCAGGGTGCTGGTCAGCAGCGCCATGTGGATCGACGGCGGCGGCCTGTGGATGTACTACCTGCTCTACAACGTCTTCCACGTCCCGGTCGAGCGGATGCTCGGCACCGCGCGCTGGTTCGTGGTGGTGGTCTCGGCGCACGTGGGCGCGACGTACCTGAGCGAGGGCGTCGTCTACTGGGAGGTCAGCCGCGGCTACATGTCCTCTCGCGCGATCTTCACCCTCGACGTGGGGGTCAGCTACGCGCTGGCAGGCGTGCAGGGGGTGCTCGCGTACCTGATCGTGCAGCCGTGGTGCTACCTGTACGCCGGGCTGCTGCTGACGTACTACGGCTACAACCTGGTCGTCAACGACACCTTCACCGACCTCGGCCACTTCAGCGCGCTGCTGATCGGGTTCGCCTGCTTCCCGCTGACCCGGATCACCGACTACCGCTGGGACCCGCTCGCCGTCTACCGGTGGCTGCGCGAGAAGGTGCGCGGGCGCGGCGCGGGCAGGGCCGAGGCCGGAGCGAAAACGCCTGGGTAACGGGCGTATTACGTCACGTACGCTGATCGATGTGACATCTCCCTCCACCTCGAGCCGCGGAATCGGCGTCGCCCTCGGCGCGACGTCCTCCGCCTGTTTCAGTGCGTCCGGCACCTTCGCCAAGGCACTCACGGACGCCGGTCTCAGCCCGCTCGAGGCGGTCTGGCTGCGGGTGGTCGGCGCATGCGTGGTGCTGCTCGCGGTGCTGTTGCGGCTGCGCGGCCCGGCGGCGTTCGCGCCGCTGTGGCGGGACCGCACGATACGCCGTTCGGTGATCGTCTTCGGCCTGGTCGTGGTGGCGTCGTGCCAGGGCCTGTACTTCGTGGCGGCCAGCCGGCTGCCGGTGGGCATCGCCATCCTGCTCGAGTTCACCGGGCCGGTCCTGGTGGTGGGCTACCTGCGGCTGATCCGCCGTCAGCACGTGCGCCCCGCCGCGTATCTCGGCATCGGCCTGGCCATGGTCGGCCTGTGCTGCGTGGTGGAGATCTGGACCGGCGTGCGCCTCGACGCCTTCGGCCTGGTCTGCGGCCTCGGCGCGGCGGCCGGCAACGCGACCTACTTCGTGCTGCTGGACAGGATGACGGGCACCGTCGACGCGCTCAGCCTGACCTCCGGCGGCATGGTCGTGGGCGCGATCGCGCTGGCGCCCCTGGCCACGCCGTGGGACGCCCCCTGGCACCTGCTCGCCCACCCGGTCGCCATCGGCTCGAGCCGGGTGGAGGGCTGGCTGGTCGTGCTGCTGCTGGTGATGATCAGCACCGTGGTCTCGTACGTCATCGGCGGCATGGCCGTCCAGCGCCTGTCCGCCCCCGTCGCCGCCGGCGTCTCCTACGTCGAACCCGTCACCGCCTGCGTCCTCGCCTGGATCCTGCTCGGCGAGCGCCTCAACACCGTCCAGATCACCGGCGGCGTCGTGGTCCTGCTCGGCGCCTACATAGCCCAGAGCGCAGCTCAGGCCCGCCCCGAAGCCCCCGCCGCCACCTGGGTCGAACTCGTCCCCACCAACGCACTCCTTACGTCAGCCCCCGACGAGGCCGAGCCCAGCCACGCCTAACGCAATGGCGTGCGACGTGGTGGCGCCTCGTCACCCTGGCCGCGCTTGTCACCCCCGAACCGCCGGGACCGGCCGGGCGAACGGCGTGTCGCGCGTGGTCAGCATGCCGTGGTCGAAGGCGGCGCGCAGCACGACGTCGAGGACTCGGTCGGCATCGGCCGCGTAGTGGCCCGACGCCCAGGCCATGTTCGCCTCGATGACCGCGGGACGCCGCGCGCCGTCCTCGGATCGCAGGATCCCCACGTCGACCACAACGGCCGAGGGCAGCCTCGCCGCGGTCGCCCGCAGCAGGTCGTCGGCGAAGTCGAGGGCCAGGGCCGTGTCCGCGTTAGCCGGGTCGAGCGGGGCGATGTCCAGGTCGCCGTCGGTGGCGTAGCGGCTGCCGGTGTGGATGGCGCCGTCGAGCACGAACAGCCGGTACTCCACAAGGAACCTGACGACGTCGGAAACGAGCACGGGCAGGTCGTCGTCCACGGCGTCCGGACCGGGCAGCTTCGAGCCGTCGGCGTAGACCTTGGCCGGGAACTGCTTGTCGGCCGGCGGCTTGACGAACACCGGCCGCCTGATCGTGCGCGCCTCGGCGATCGAGGCCAGCCGGACGTCGCGGGCCAGGAACGCCGGGTCGAGCGAGGGCAGGAAGTCCTCCGGCGGCTGAAGCAACGCCAGGTTCAACTCGGCTCCGACCGCATCGGCGAACAGCGGGCCGGCATACAGGTGCGCGGCCCCGTGCCCCCGCAGGTGCTCAGGCACCCGCCACGTCGAGAGCGTCTCAATGCGCAGCCCGCGCCGCGCCGCGGCTTCCGACAGCACACGTGCGGTGTCGTTGAAGCGCGGCGGGAACACCAGAACCGGGAGCGAGGCCATGGCGCCCATCATCGCCAACGAGACCGCTCGGCACCCACTGATTTTGCCGACGCGCCCCGACCAAGGCGGGGTTGATCGGCCGCTACGCGTCGGCGAGCATGACTGCCATGGACACCGAGCAGCAGTGGCGTGTGCAGTTCGACGCAGAGATCACCTTCAGCAACGGCGGCGGCTTGCAGACCCAGGGATTCCGGCTCGACATCGAAGGCACCGAAATCACCGACGACGCCCTGGCCGAGTACCTGGTGCGCCACCTCGGGCTGCTCATGGTCGACCAGGTGCGGATCTCGAACAAGGTCCTGCTGCCCGAGGCGCACAAGGGTTCTCGAGGCGGCCCTTCGCAGGTTGATTGAGCAGCAGACCGCTGCCGAAGCTGCCGAAGCCTCTGACGTTCGAGGGTGGCTCACATCCCTGAATTTTGATCTGCCGGATGGACCTAAAGGCGGGCTGACCTGCGCTCAGCGCTGGGATCCGCCCGTGGTTCGAGGTACATCAGCGCTCCCATGGCGGCCACGTTAAGCAGGATTCCTGCCTGCAGAATGATCTCCGGCGCGAGACCCGTGCCCGGGTCGTTCGAGGCCATGGCCCAGACCAGGGGGACCGTTTGCCCCGCGGTGCCGGCGACGGCCCAGAGCATCCAGAGCGCGGCGAGTCCAAGACGCGTTTCGCGCGTGCGGCCGGCTGACCGCTTCAGCCGGCCGACCCGTACAGACCGCAGCGCAAGCCAGCATGCGCTGCCGGGAAGCAGGAGGGCGACGCCGACATACAGCGCACTGCCCGAGTCGAACCAGCCCGCCCCAGCCCGCGCGCTCGGGACAAGCCTGACGGCGCCGTATCGAGCGAGCCAGCGGGAGACGGCGATGCCGGCGAGGGCGAGCGAGAAAAGCAAGACGAAGCCGTTGGGAACGCTGGTGTGCTCCACCGCCTCGCCCCAGAGTCCCCACCAGGCAAAGAGGCCGACCAGCGCCAAGGCCGTCCACGTGCCCCCGCCCGGGCGGGCAAGAGCTGCGACGGAAGCGTTGTCGTGATCGAGCATGTGATGCCCTCCCCTTGAATCAAGGGAAGAGTACTCGTAAACGCGGCAACGACAGCGGGAGCTTGCCCAACCGCCCCCTTACCGGCAGGTGAGTGGCACGAAAACCACTTGGCGGAGCTTGCGCCCGTCCGTAGCCTCATGTGCCGGTGGCCCGTCGTCTAGCGGCCTAGGATGACCAACGCTCCTTCGGGAGATTGGTAGGCGTGGGTTCGAATCCCGCCGGCGTCACCATCTCGACGCGTGAGCGTTCACTTCTCACGGGCCCACGGCTGGATCGGAAGCATCCTGTGGAACGTATCGAGGCTGAGTTGTTCACGGACGGCGGCAACAACGCCGTCGTACGGCTGCCGGGTCGGCGCTTCCCCGGTGTGCTCGTCCAGGGCGATACGCTCGCGCAGCTTCGAGCCGACTTGGCCGAGGTGCAGGAGGCCATCGCGGCCGGCGATGTCGACGATGCTCGCGAGTCGCTGGCGCTCGTGCTGCACGACGTGGACGGCTTGCTTGAGCGCTACAGCGGAGCTCTGGAAGAGCACGGGCTGCCGCTGCCGTTCTTCAACCACCCTCGTTGACCGTGTCGCGGCGTTCGACACGTCAGGCCACCCCGTCCGGGGTGGCCTGATCTGCGTCTGGGCTAGGTGGGCGCTACTGGGTTCGAACCAGTGACATCTGCCTTGTAAGGGCAGCGCTCTACCGCTGAGCTAAGCGCCCGGGGTGGCCGGTGCAAGGCCCCAGTGTAGCGGCACGGGCACGGGGGTCGGCCACGTGAGTTTCCCGAGTGTCCGGGATGTGGACGGGCGGGGGTCTATATCCGGACTTTGCCCGGGCCCGGGGCCCAGTGCAGGCCCCAGCCGTAGGCGGCGTCGATCTCGCTCTGGTAGCCGCCGAAGTACTTGGTCTCGGTGCGCAGGGCGAACTCGGGGCCGGAGCGCTGGATCAGGACGGCGGCGCAGCTCTTGGCCTTTGTGGTGCCCTGGCCGTCGAGGCGCAGGCCAAGGGCGGGGCCGTTGGTGGGGTAGAGGGTGAGCGCGGCGCCGACCTTGGTCAGGTCGTCCGAGCCGCCGGCGAGCAGGACGAAGATCAGCACGCGCTGGAAGTGGGCGCTGTGGTCCATGTTGACGAACAGGTTCTCGCCGGTGGACGAACCGGTCCGGTCGTCGCGGTCGAGGCGGATGTAGGGGGGCCGGGCGAAGTCGCCGTTGCGCTGGCCGGCGGCCTGGACCACGCCGCGCTGGCCGTCGGTGAACTGGTAGAGGCAGCCGAGGTCGAGGTCCACCTTCGGGCCGCGGGCCACGCCCGGGGCGGGGGTGGGCTCGATCCTGCGGCGGAACGGGCCGCGTCCCGCGCTCTCGTCCGGGCCGGACCAGCGCAGGTTCACCCGCAGCGTGCCGGAGGCCGCGCCGAGGCGCGAGAGCGGTATCTCGCCGGCCGCGGCGCTCAGCCGCACCCGGTCGAACGGCGCCTGACCGCCGGAGTTCCAGTCGATCCCGGACACGCGACCCCACCTTCGGTGATCGAACTCTGCTTCCCCGGCGCGCCGGGCCCAGGTTCAGTATGCCCCGCGCCCGGGCGCGCAGACCCGGATCCGGGCAGAGCGCTGATTCGACGGGGGCGGCACCGAGGCGTGCGTGTGTCGAGCGGTGCGTGTGCCGAGGCGTGCGTGGGTCGAGCGGTGCGCGTGTCTCAGACGTGCGCCGAGCTTCAGACGTGCGCCGAGCTTGAGTACGGCGGCCCCGGGGGGACCCGGAGCCGCCGTGGATGAACAGCCGTGCGCGACCGCCCCTCCACCGCGCGGTGCGGTGGGAAACGGGGAGCGGGCGGGTACGGCCGACGAGCTGGTGCGTTCGCCTCTGTGCTAGCCCGCCGCGCCGGCCAACGCCTCGCGGTAAGCCTCGAGCGGCCTCGCCTCGCTGATCGGGTTGACCAGCGACCAGCGCAGCACACCGTCCGGGTCGATCAGGAAGCTGCCCCGTCCGGCGCAGCCGCGGGCCTCGTCGAACACGCCGTAGGTGCGGGCCGCGCCGCCGTGCGGCCAGAAGTCGGACAGCAGCGCGAAGCCGAAGCCCTCCTGGTCCGCGTAGCCGCGCAGGGCGTGCATCGGGTCGCAGGAGACGGCCACCAACCGCACCCGGTCCCCGTCGAACTCCGCTCCGGCATCGCGCAGTGCGGCGAGCTCGCTGCCGCACACGCTGGAGAAGGCGAACGGGTAGAACACCACCAGCGTCGAGCGGCCGTCCGGCGCCTTACCGCCGACTTCCACCGCGGCCCCGTGCTGGTCCTTGAGCACGAACCGGGGCGCCGGTGCGCCCGCCGACAAGCTCACCGCTTGCCCACCCGGGCCTTGGGTGCCACGAGCCGGGTGCCCGCCCAGTCCCGGCCCGCCGAGACGGAGCTGGTCTGGGTGAGCCCGGCCGTGGGCGCGGCCTCGCCGATGTCGCTCGGTTCGATGTGACCGTCACGCCCCGCCTTCGGGGTGAGCAGCCAGATATGGCCGCCGTCGGCCAGCGAGGTGAGGGCGTCCACCAGGACGTCCACCAGATCGCCGTCATCCTCGCGGTACCAGAGCAGGACGGCGTCGGCGACGTCCTCGTAGTCCTCGTCGAAGAGCTCGCCGCCGGTGACCGCCTCGATCTCGGAGCGCAGCTCCTCGTCGCAGTCCTCGTCGTAGCCGATCTCCTGGACCACCTGACCGGACGTGAACCCGAGGCGGCGTGCCGCCTGGTACTCACCGTCCGTCTCCGCGCGGTCCGCGGTGGCGCTCACGAAGGTGTTCCTCCCCGTCTGGGTGCCGGGCGTCGCGTCCTGCGCGGCCCGGATGCTGTTTTCATCCACCCGGCTAGTCCACACGGGCAACGCCCAGGACGCAAGTACCCCGCACCCGTTGCGCTCACAATGCGGTCACCAACCGGGCCTGGTGTGGATCCGCCGGGCCGATACGGCCACCTGCTGCGGGCTCGAGACGGCCGGGGAGTGGCTCGGCACCGCGGGGCTGAGCGGGGCGTGGACGGGCGCCGGATGGGCGGCGGCCGTCGGATGCTCGACCACGGCGTCCGGGCCCGGGTAGAGCAGTCGGGTGGTCCCGTCGCGGAACTGGACCAGATAGGGCGGCGCGCCGTCGAGGCCGCGCACTTCCAGGATCTCGCCGAGATGTTCGGTGGTGCCGAGGTGGTTGGTGTGGATGTGGAGGGTGTCGCCGATCGCTGCACGCATATGAGCCGCCTCTCGCGCGCGTTGGTTCCATGTACGGGCCGTTCGGGGTGGTGCGTGGTACGTGGTGCGGGGTGATGCCGCGTGGTGCGGGGTGGCGCCGGGTGGTGTCCCGGCTGCCTCCAGTGTCGGGGCACCGGCCGCGGGGCGCGCGCTGCGCGCAGTGACCGGGTGGTCACGCCCTGCCAGAACCCTTCCTCCTAGAAAACATCCCAACCCGGCCATTGCCAACACTTCGCCAACACTTCGCCGTCGACCGGTCCAAAGCCCGCGCGCCGCGGCGGGTTCCGCCGAGGAAACAAGGACGTCCGACAATCGGACTCGACGGGCGTCGAAGCCGCCATTCGGGGTGGCATGTGACCCGATAAGGGTCGGTTACCCCCCGGTAGAGATGACGGGGGCTGCTCGTCCGTACGACCATGGGGAGGAACGAGGTACCGAACAGTAGGACGCACGCGGCGGCCCGATCGCCGACTCGCGCGTTTCGCGATCACTTCTAAGGACGAACGTGGCTAGCGGACGAGAGCGCTTCTCGATCATCAGTGACGGCCTGCCGAGCCAGTTGCCGGACATCGACCAGGCCGAGACCGGCGAATGGATCGACTCCCTGGACGCGGTCGTCAACGAACAGGGGCGTCAGCGTGCCCGCTACCTGATGCTGCGTCTGCTCGAGCGCGCCCGCGAGCACCAGGTGGGTGTTCCCGGCCTGCGCTCGACCGACTTCATCAACACGATCCCGCCCGAGCGCGAGCCGTGGTTCCCCGGCGACGAGGACATCGAGCGCCGCATCCGCGCGTACATCCGCTGGAACGCGGCCATCATGGTCTCCCGGGCGAACCGGCCGGGCATGGGCGTGGGCGGGCACATCGCCACGTACGCCTCGGCCGCCTCGCTCTACGAGGTCGGCTTCAACCACTTCTTCCGCGGCAAGGACCACGGCGAGGCCGGCGACCAGATCTACTTCCAGGGCCACGCCGCCCCCGGCATCTACTCCCGCGCGTTCCTCGAGGGCCGTCTGACCGAGGCGCACCTCGACGGCTTCCGCCAGGAGCACAGCCACACCCCGGGCCTGCCGTCCTACCCGCACCCGCGGCTGATGCCGGACTTCTGGGAGTTCCCCACGGTGTCCATGGGCCTCGGCCCGATCGGCGCGATCTACCAGGCGCGGTACAACAAGTACCTGTACAACCGCGGCCTGTCCGACACCTCGCGCTCGCACGTGTGGGCCTTCCTCGGCGACGGCGAGACGGACGAGCCCGAGTCGCTCGGCGCGCTGTCCATCGCCGCGCGCGAGGAGCTCGACAACCTCACCTTCGTGATCAACTGCAACCTGCAGCGGCTCGACGGCCCGGTGCGCGGCAACGGTAAGATCATCCAGGAGCTCGAGTCCACCTTCCGGGGCGCGGGCTGGAACGTGATCAAGGTCATCTGGGGCCGCGACTGGGACCAGCTGCTGGCCCAGGACGTCGACGGCACCCTGGTGAACAAGATGAACACCACCCCGGACGGCCAGTTCCAGACCTACTCGGTCGAGTCCGGCGCGTACATCCGGGAGAACTTCTTCGGCGGCGACGCCCGCCTGCGCAAGATGGTCGCCGGGATGAACGACGACGACCTGCGCCACCTCTCCCGCGGCGGCCACGACTACCGCAAGGTCTACGCGGCGTTCAAGGCGGCCCGCGAGCACGTGGGCCAGCCCACCGTGATCCTGGCCCACACCATCAAGGGCTGGACGCTGGGCAAGGACTTCGAGGGCCGCAACGCCACGCACCAGATGAAGAAGCTGACCAAGGCCGAGCTCAAGGAGTTCCGCGACCGGCTGCACCTGCCGATCACGGACGAGCAGCTGGCCGCGGACCTGCCGCCGTACTTCCACCCGGGCGCCGACTCGGAGGAAGTGCAGTACATGAAGGAGCGCCGCGCGGCGCTGGGCGGCTACCTGCCCTCGCGCACGGTCAAGCCCAAGGCGCTCAAGCTCCCGGGCGACGCGGTCTACGCGGACCTGAAGAAGGGTTCCGGCAAGCAGTCGGTGGCCACCACCATGGCCTTCGTCCGCCTGCTCAAGGACCTGATGAAGGACAAGGAGATCGGCGCCCACTTCGTGCCGATCATCCCGGACGAGGCGCGCACCTTCGGCATGGACTCGCTCTTCCCGACGGCGAAGATCTACTCGCCGCACGGGCAGACCTACGAGGCCGTGGACCGCGAGCTGCTGCTGTCCTACAAGGAGTCGAAGCAGGGCCAGATCCTGCACGAGGGCATCAGCGAGGCCGGCGCCACCGCGTCCCTGATCGCGGCCGGCACCTCGTACGCGACGCACGGGGTGCAGTCGATCCCGATCTACATCTTCTACTCGATGTTCGGCTTCCAGCGCACCGGCGACCAGTTCTGGCAGTTCGCCGACCAGATGGGCCGTGGCTTCGTGCTCGGCGCCACCGCCGGACGCACCACGCTCGCCGGTGAGGGCCTGCAGCACGCCGACGGCCACTCGCACCTGATCGCCTCGACCAACCCGGCCGTGGTGGCCTACGACCCGGCGTTCGGGTTCGAGATCAGCCACATCGTGCAGGACGGTCTGCGCCGGATGTACGGCTCGAGCGCCGAGCACCCGCACGGCGAGGACGTGTTCTACTACGTCACGCTCTACAACGAGCCGGGCGTCCAGCCCGCCGAGCCGGCCGGGATCGACGTGGACGGCCTGCTCAAGGGCCTCTACCGGTACCAGGTCGCGCCCCAGGGCCCGGCCGACCGCCCGCGCGCGCAGCTGCTCGCCTCCGGTGTGGGCCTGCCCTGGATCCTCAAGGCCCAGCAGCTGCTGGCCGAGGAGTGGGGTGTGGCCGCGGACGTGTGGTCGGCCACCTCGTGGAACGAGCTGCGGCGCGAGGCGCTGGCCGTGGACGAGCACAACTTCCTGCACCCGGAGGAGCCGGCCCGTACCCCGTACGTGACCGAGACCCTCGCCGCCACCGACGGCCCGGTGGTCGCGGTGTCCGACTGGATGCGCGCGGTGCCGGACCAGATCGCCCAGTGGGTGCCGAACGACTACACCTCGCTCGGTGCGGACGGCTTCGGCTTCGCCGACACCCGCGGCGCCGCCCGCCGGTTCTTCCACATCGACGCCGAGTCCGTGGTCGTGGCCACCCTGGCCCAGCTGGCCAAGCGCGGCGAGGTCAAGCGGGACGTGGTGACCGAGGCGATCAACCGCTACAAGCTGCACGACGTCAAGGCGGCCGGCACCGGCCCGACCGGCGGCGAGGGCTGATCCACGGCTGACGGTTAACGGCCAACGCGCCGCGGGCGACGGGTTCCCCTCCGAATCCGTCACCCGCGGCGTTCGCCTTTTTCCACCACAGGGGATCGAAGGTGCCGCGCACGCGGCTACGGACGACGTCCGGCACATCGCGGGCGAGTGAATTCCGGTGGAACTCCAAGGGTTCCCGATATGTCAGGACCATGACGGATCGGCTGCGGTGCGGTCACGGCCGGGCCCGCCCGCACCCGTCCGGTGACGCGGTGTTCTGATGTCAGTCCTCTGTTGACTTGGTCGGCGGCGCCCGCCATTCTGGCGGGATGCTCGACATCCGACTGCTCGAGGGGCTGGTGCTCGCGGTCCTGCTGCCCTTGTGTTTCAGCCGGATCCGCACCTCCGATCCCGCCGCCGCCGCGCTGGCCGGAGCGTACGCGCTCTACACCGTGCTGCCGATATACGGCCGTTGGCAGGCCTGGGTCGCGGTGTGCATGTGCGGGGTGTGTGCAGCGGCTGTTCGCAGACTCCTGGTGTCCAGGGGTTCGGCCCAGACCACGGAACATCAGGAGACTGAGTCGCCGGCCCCGGACCTGCGCGCCCGGGCGACCGGCGCGCTCATCCGCGCCGCGCGCTCGGTGCTGTTCGCGGTGCCGGCCGTCTTCGCCGCGCTGACCCTGGGCGGCACGCCGCTGTGGCGCGAGCTCGGGCGGGCGCTGGAGGACAACCGGCTGGCGGTGACGGTCAACGGCGCGGCGGCGTCGCTCTTCCTCGGCGGCCTGGCCACCGGCCTGATCCTGCGCCGCTTCTCCAGCGTGACGGCCGGGCGGGCCCAGGCCGTGCTGGGCGGCGGGACGCTGCTCGGCTGGCTCGAGCGCTCCCTGTACTTCGCGTTCCTGCTGGCCGGACAGCCCACCGCGGCCGCGTTCGCGCTGACCGCGAAGTCGGCCGCCCGGTTCCCGGCGCTGCAGCGCGACGAGGAGGGCCTGGCCGAGTACTACCTGATCGGCAGCCTCAGCAGCCTGGTCATCGCGGTGGTCTCCGCCCTGCTCACGCGGTTGGCCTTGGGGATGGCAGCCGTTTAGTCGGGTTTTGCAGCATGATGTATGCATGGTTCTTGCCGACCACGTACTCATCCGGCTGCTCGCCGGACTGCGCCTACCTCCGAGTGACTATGTCGTCACAGGAAGTGGACCCCTGCTCGCCTACGGGTTGAAGACAACCGTCCACGATCTGGACCTGGTGGCCCGGGGCGAGGCCTGGGACCGTGCCCTCACGCACGGACAGGTCAGCCTCGCCGCCTCCGGCCTGGGACTTCGGGTGGAGCTCTTCGACGGCTGTATCGAAGTGTTCGACCACTGGCTGGCCGGATCCGGCGACGTCGACGCGATGATCGACGCCGCCGTGCGGGTCGAGGGCATCCCGTTCATGTCGCTGGGCGACACCCTGCGCTGGAAACGCGGTCTTGGCCGGGCCAAGGATCTGGCCGACATCGCGCTGATCGAACACCGCCTGACCGTGCCGGTCCGCTGAGCGGTCCCGTCACCGCGTCGCGCCACTGCGTCCCGCCACCGCGCCCGGCCACCGCGCCGCGTCAGCGTGTCTCGGGAGCCTCGGTGTCCAGGTCCCACTGCATCAGCACGTTCGTCTCGCGGAAGCCGAACGAGGTGTAGAGCGCGCGGGCGACGTCGTTGTGGCCGAAGACGTGCAGGCCGATGGTGGCGGTGCCGTGCTCGCGGGCCCAGCGGACGGTCTCGCGCATCATGGCGCGGCCGTAGCCGCGGTGGCGCTTGGCCTCGTCGACGACGATGTTGTAGATGTACGTCTCGGGGGCGCGGGCGCGGCGGCGCAGCATCAGCCAGAGTGAGCCCACCCGCTCGCCGGTCTCCGCGTCGCGGACGGCGTAGAGATAAGAGTCCTGGCTCTCCCGGCCCTTCGGCAGGGCCAGCATCAGCTCTCCCTTGGCATACTCCAGGGCGTCCTCGGGGGCCCACTTCCCGATCCTGGTCTGCTGCAGCGCGTGATCCCGCACGACCCAGCGGATGAATTCGGCGAACTCCTCCTCGGACATCGGATCC
This sequence comes from Actinospica durhamensis, assembly GCF_018139695.1. Classification (GTDB taxonomy): domain Bacteria; phylum Actinomycetota; class Actinomycetes; order Streptomycetales; family Catenulisporaceae; genus Actinospica; species Actinospica durhamensis. Next base: position 23,552 of record NZ_JAGSOG010000049.1, read on the forward strand.
AGGGTGATCGCCGGGGGTCGCATGCCCGGATTCTACGCAACGAAGAGCACGAAGACGCGCGGAACGTATCGCGCGGACGCCGCGTCGAAGCACCATGAAGAGCATGGATGGGATAGGGCGCGCGGTCCTCGGCCTCGCCGTCGTCTTCGCCCTGGCGGGCTGTACCTCGTCGAACTCCGCCAGGTCGGAGCATCCGCACAGTTCGGGGCCGCTGACCGCCGTTCAGATCGCCACGGGCGACGCGAACGGGGTGATCTCCTCGATGTCCGCGATCCACGACGCCGTCCGGCTCGCCAAGGCGCCGGCGGTCTTCGACGGCTCGGGGGCCGGGTACTCTGCCGAGCCCTTCACCCCGCTCGAAGTCGATGGCTGGTACGACGTCGCGGCGCCCTACGCGACGGCGCTGGCCGAGGCCAAGGCGATCCTGGCGCCGGACGACCACGGGCCCGTGTCGGACGGCTACGGACACACACACGGCCTGCAGTTTCTGGAGTTCATGCTCGACCACCTCTACCCGGGCACGCTCGGAAACCGCTGGATCACGGTCACCACCTTCGAGCTCACCGCGCAGACCAGTGAGCTGGAGGTCAGCGTCTCCGAGGGGTACCGGCCGGACAAGCCGGCCGCCGAGCACTTCCCGGCCGGCGGCGTACTCGACGTGGCGTTGTCGCCGGACATCTATCAGGCCAAGCCGACCGCGACCCGCGAGATCACCGATCCGGCGAAGATCGCGCAGATCGCCGGGATCCTCAACGCGCTCCCCACGGTCCCGCTCGAAGCACCGTCCTCCTGCCCGGCCATGGACGCGCAGACCACCGTCGACGTGACTTTGCTCAAGCTGACCTTCCGCGCCACCGCGGGCGGCCCGGCGTTGATCACGGCCACGGTGACCTCGACCTTGAAGAACGAAGAGGGCATCGACGACTGCGATGGCGCGGGAATCGTCCAAGTGACGGTCGGCTCCACCGGCGAGCCCATGCTCGACTCCACCGGGCAGCCGGTGTACGCCCGGATCACCGCCTTGGCAGCGCTGCCGGGCGGGGCCTGAAATGAAGAGCATTGATGTACCGCGGCGCCGCGCGGGTGCGCGCACGTCGGCGGCTACCGCCACCGTCGCCCTCGTGACGGCCGCCGCCGCGTTCGCGCTCGGTGGGTGCACGTCCCCGGCCTCCGACCCGCCGCCCACGCACGTCACGCCCGCCATGACGCCGCTGCAGACCGCCGACGCAGATGCCAATGAATCGATCTCGTCGTTCGGGCGGCTGCCCCACGCGGTGAAACTCTCCGCCACGCCGACCGGGCTCGTCGGGGTCGGTCCGGACAGCGACCAGGTCGTCGAGGGTGAGCCGCTCACCCTCGACCAGTGGTACCGCGTCCCGGTGGGGTACAACGCCGCGCTGGCCGAGGCCGAGGCGCTGCTGCCGAGCTGGGCGGGCAGCGGTGCGACCCCGCACACGACCGAGGGAGTCGGAATTCAGGGCATTGGCGTGCAGCGCGACTTCGGCGGCGCCGCGATCGCGCGCCGGGAGATCCAGCTGGTCGCCTACGCGCTCTCGCCCACGACCAGTGCGGTGCAGGTCGAGGTCACCGACGACTACCGGCCGACCAAGACCGCGGTCGAGGCCTTTCCCACCACGGGGGTGCTCGATGTGGACGTCCGCCCGGCCGTGGGGCCGGCCACGGCCGGGAAGTCCTTCACCGTCACCGACCCGAAGGTGATCGCGCGCGTCGCCGGAATCCTCGACGCCCTGCCGACCGTGCCGATCACCGGAGTCACGGCCTGCCCCGCGATGGGGGTTCCGGCGCGAGGCACCGGCCCGGTGATGTACGAGGTCGAACTCACCTTCCACGCCACCGCGAATGCTCCCGCGGTGGTCTCGGCCACCGTCAAGCAGACCGCGCCGAGCACGCTGGCCTGGGGCGGGTGCGACGGCGACTACGACGCGGTCTGGGTCGCGGTCGGCAAGACCGGGCAGCCCGAACTCGACCCGACCGGGAAGGCCGTGTACGCGCAGGTCATGCAGGCGGTCGGGTACGAGCGCAGCCCCTGACCGGCGCCGACGCGGGTCGTGCCGCGGTCAAGGCCCGGTGAACCCGGGGCGCGACCCGTGGCGTCGGGGCCCGGTTCGGATCTGCGAAAGTAGAGGCGTGGACACCTCGCACGCGCAGACGCAGCCGGACTCCGGAGACGCACCGTCCGAACGGGAGAGCCGGGAGAGCCGGGGCGCGACGGTGCGGCGGCTGGAGAAGGCCACCGGCGCGCTGGCCGCGGCGGCGATCGCGCGGATGGAGGAGAAGTTCGCCTGGTACCGCAACATGCCGCCGGAGAACCGGTCCTGGGTGGGCCTGGTCGCACAGGCGGGTATCGCCGCGTTCACCGAGTGGTTCCGCCACCCCGACCAGCGCTCCGCCGTCTCGGCCGACGTGTTCGGCACCGCGCCGCGCGAACTGACCCGTGCCGTCACGCTGCAGCAGACGGTGCAGATGGTGCGCACCACCATAGAGGTCGTCGAGGACCGGATCGACGCGCTCTCCGAGTCGCCCGAGGAGTCCCGGATCCTGCGCGAGGGGATGCTGCGCTACTCCCGCGAGATCGCCTTCGCCACCGCGCAGATCTACGCGCAGACCGCGGAGCTGCGCGGCGCCTGGGACGCTCGGCTCGAAGCGCTGATCGTCGACGCGGTGCTGCGCGGCGAGGAGGACGACTCGCTGCTCTCGCGTGCCTCGACTCTCGGCTGGGCCGCGCGCACCGACATCACCGTCATGGTCGGGCTGGCTCCGGACGACGAGGCGGAGGCCGTGGTCGACGGCATGCACCGGGCCGGACGGCACCGGCCGGTCTCCGGCTACGAGGGCCCCGGGCTCTCAGTGCTGGCCGGAGTGCAGGGGGACCGGCTGATCGCGATCGTCGGCGGTGTCACCGGGGATCCGGTCACCACGCTGCGCGCGCTGGCCGGACAGTTCGCCCCGGGGCCGGTGGTGATAGGCCCGGTGGTGGCCGAATTGACCGCCGCCTCGCGCTCGGCCGAGGCCGCGTTGTCCGGGCTGCGCGCCGCGGTGGCGTGGCCGGACGCGCCGCGCCCGGTGCTCGCGGACGACCTGCTGCCCGAGCGCGCCGTCGCTGGGGACGAACTGGCCCGCGCGGTGCTGCTGGAGGAGATCTACAGGCCGCTGGCCGAAGCGGGTTCGGCGCTGCTCGAGACGCTCTCGGTCTACCTGGAGCAGGCGGCCAGCCTGGAGGCCGCCGCCCGCATCCTGTTCGTCCACCCCAACACCGTCCGCTACCGGCTCAGACGCGTGACCGACATCACAGGCTTGACGCCCTCGCAGGCGCGCAGCGCCTTCACCCTGCAGATCGCGCTGGTGCTCGGGCGGCTGGCCGAGTCCGGCAAGTCGGCCTAGGCCCCTTGTAGAGATCCCACAAAGTCGGACCTGAGATCTTCGTACCCGTCGTAGGGGGCCGACAGGGCCCGCGCGCGGGATGGTGGAAGGGTGCTCGCATTCGTCGTTCCCGGTCGGGAAACCCGGCGGTGCGCACCCCCGGCTTTCTGACCCGCTCACGAGAAAGTTATTTGGGTGCTCGTACTCGTTGCTCCCGGGCAGGGGGCTCAGACCCCCGGATTCCTCACGCCCTGGCTTGAACTGCCCGGCGTCGCCGACCGGCTGACCTGGTGGTCGGCCGTCGCCGACCTCGACCTGGTGCACTACGGCACCGAGGCCGACGCGGACACCATCCGCGACACCGCCATCGCGCAGCCGCTGCTGGTCGCCTCCGGGCTGGCCGCCGCGCTCGCCCTGTTCCCGCACCCGGCCGAGGCCTTCGGCCAGGTCGGCGCCGCGGCGGGGCACTCGGTCGGCGAGCTCACCGTGGCGGCGGGCACCGGTGCGATCACCGCCGAGTCCGCGATGGCCCTGGTGCGCGAGCGCGGCCGGGCCATGGCCGCGGCCGCCCAGGTCACCGCCACCTCGATGACCGCCGTCCTCGGCGGCGAGGCCGAGGAGGTGCTGGCCAAGATCGCCGAGCACGGCCTGACCCCGGCCAACAACAACGGCCCCGGCCAGATCGTGGCGGCCGGGACGATCGAGCAGCTCGCCGCGTTCCAGGCGGACCCGCCGGCCAAGACGCGGCTGGTGCCGCTGTCGGTGGCGGGCGCCTTCCACACCGAGCACATGGCCCCGGCCGTCGAGCGGATGGGGCAGCTGGCCAAGGGCGTGAGCGCGCGCGACCCGCGGGTGCGCTACATCTCCAACCGGGACGGGCACGTGGTCCACTCCGGCCGCGAGGTGCTCGACCGGATCGTGAACCAGATCGCCAACCCGGTGCGCTGGGACCTGTGCATGGACACCATGCGCGAGCTCGGCGTCACCGGCATCCTCGAACTGCCCCCGGCCGGCACCCTCACCGGCATCGCCAAGCGGGCCCTGAAGGGCGTGGAGACCTTCGCCTTCAAGACCCCGGACCAGCTCGACCAGGCCCGCGCGTTCGTCGCCCGGCACGCCGAGGACTCGGACCCTGCGCCGGCCGCCTCGTCGAACTGGCGGCTGGTGCTCGCCCCGTTCTCTGGCACCGTCCAGCGCGCCGCCGCCGTCGAGGGCAGCGTGCTCGAGCCCGGCGACCACCTGGGCACGGTGGTCTCGCCGCGCGAGGAGCAGAAGCTGGTCGCCGAGCACGGCGGGACCGTGCTCGAATGGCTGGTCGAGGACGGCGCCGCGGTCACCGCGGGCCAGCCGCTCATCCGTATCCACCCCAGAGCCGAGGTCTTCATCTGATGCCGGTCGATATCAAGTCCCCCGCGGGAGCGCCGCACGCCCGCATCCTCGGCGTCGGCGGTTACCGGCCCTCGCGCGTGGTGACGAACGAGCAGATCTGCCAGGTGATCGACTCCACCGACGAGTGGATCACCACCCGCACCGGGATCAAGGAGCGGCGCTGGGCGACCGCCGAGGAGACCGTCGCGGTCATGTCGCTCGCCGCGGCGGGCAAGGCGCTGGCCGCGGCCGGAGTGGAGGCCGAGCAGATCGGCCTGGTCGTCATCTCCACGGTCACGCACCTGGCGCAGACCCCGTCGCTGGCCGCGATGGTGGCCAACGAGCTCGGCGCGCTCAACGCCGCCGCCTTCGACATCTCCGCCGCCTGCGCCGGGTTCTGCCACGGCCTCGCCCTGGCCCAGGACGCGGTGCGCGGCGGTTCGGCCGAGTACGTGCTCGTGATCGGGGTCGAGCGCCTCTCGGACCTGACCGACATGAACGACCGCTCCACCGCCTTCATCTTCGGCGACGGCGCGGGCGCGGCCGTGGTCGGCCCGTCCGAGACCCCGGGCATCGGCCCGGTGGTGTGGGGTGCCGACGGCGCGCAGTACGAGGCGATCGGCCAGACCTTCAACTGGGACGTGCTGCGCGAGCAGACCGATATCGGCTTCCCGGCGCTGCGGATGAACGGCCAGCAGGTCTTCCGCTGGGCCTCGTACCAGATGGTGCCGGTGGCCAAGCGGGCCCTGGAGAAGGCCGGGATCAGCGCCGAGGACCTCGACGCCTTCATCCCGCACCAGGCCAACATGCGTATCACCGACGCGATGATCAAGGCCCTGAAACTGCCCGAGCACGTCCCGGTCGCCCGGGACATCGCCCGTACCGGCAACACCTCGGCGGCCTCGATTCCGCTGGCCATGGAGCGGATGCTGGAGGAGGGCGAGGCCCCGCACGGCGGGGTGGCGCTGCTCATCGGCTTCGGCGCCGGGCTCGTCTACGCGGCGCAGGTGGTCGTGCTGCCGTAGCCGTCCACATTCCGCACACGTGCTGAATGTAGGCTTTCCCAGTCCCTCCGGCCGAGACCGCACGGTAGCGGCCGACACCCGCAGCAACACAGGTTGAACACAGGTTAGGAGCCAGGTCATGGCCACGCAGGAAGAGATCCTCCAGGGGCTCGCCGAGATCGTCAACGAGGTCGCCGGCATCGACGTCGAGGACGTTCAGTCGGACAAGTCCTTCACTGAGGACCTCGACGTCGACTCGCTGACCATGGTCGAGGTCGTCGTCGCTGCCGAGGAGAAGTTCGGTGTCAAGATTCCGGACGAGGAGGTCAAGAACCTCTCGACCGTCGGCGACGCCGTCACCTACATCCAGTCCCACCAGGACTGATCCGCATCACCCGCGCGCAGCCGCCGTGCCTGCCCGGTTCCGTCCGGGCGGTCGGGGCGGCTGCCGCGGCGCCGCCCCGGCGGCCCGACCGGTCGGTTTCGACGAGTAGATTGGCAGAGCAGTGAACAAGACCGTGGTCGTGACCGGCCTCGGCGCGACGACCCCGCTGGGCGGGGACGTGGCGTCAACCTGGGAGTCGTTGCTGGCCGGGGATTCCGGCATCGTCCCGCTGACCGACGACTGGGCCGCCGAACTGCCGGTGCGCATGGCCGGCAAGGTCAGGGTGGAGCCGTCCGAGGTGATGAAGCCGGTCGAGCGCCGGCGCCTTGACCGTTCCGCCCAGTTCGCCCTGATCGCCGCCCGCGAGGCCTGGAAGGACGCCGGGCTCGAGGGCACCGAGGTGGACCACGAGCGGCTCGGAGCCGTGGTGGGCTCCGGCATCGGCGGCGTGACCACCCTGCTCGACAACTACGATCTTCTGCTGTCCAAGGGCGCGCGCGGGGTGAGCCCCCGGGCCGTGCCGATGCTCATGCCCAACAGCCCGGCCGCCTACGTGGGCCTCGAGTTCGGCGCCCGCGCCGGGGTGCACACCCCGGTCTCGGCCTGCGCCACCGGGTCGGAGGCGATCGGCTACGCGATGAACATGATCCGCAGCGGCCGGGCCGACGTCGTGGTCTGCGGCGGCACCGAGGCCGCGATCCACCCGCTGCCGATCTCCGCCTTCGCCAACATGATGGCGATGTCGAAGAACAACGAGGACCCCAAGCACGCCTCGCGCCCGTACGACAAGGGCCGCGACGGCTTCGTGCTGGGCGAGGGCGCGGGCATCCTGGTGCTCGAGTCCGCCGAGCACGCCGCCGCCCGCGGCGCCCGGGTGTACGCGGAGATCGCGGGTGTGGGCATGTCCGCCGACTCGCACGACATCGCGCAGCCCGACCCCACCGGCGAGGGCATCGCCGCCGCGATCCGCAAGGCGGTCGAGGACGCCGGGGCCGAGCCGGGCCAGATCGTGCACCTGAACGCGCACGCCACCTCCACCCCGCTGGGCGACACCGGTGAACTCAGGGCTCTGCGCATGGCGCTGGGCGCGGACGCCGAGCACATCGCCATCTCGGCCACCAAGTCGATGACCGGGCACCTGCTCGGCGGCGCCGGCGGCATCGAGACCGTGTTCACGGTCAAGGCCGTGCACGACCTGGTGGCCCCGCCCACGATCAACATCGTCGAGCTCGACGAGGAAGCCGACCTCGACATCGTGCGCGACGAGCCGCGCAAGCTGCCCGCCGAGACCGAGGCCGGTCCGATCGTGGCGCTCAACAACTCCTTCGGCTTCGGCGGCCACAACGTCGTGCTCGCGGTGCGCCGCGTCTGAGGGCACACGAGGGACCTCGACGGCCGTCGCCGAGCGGCGGCTTCGTGGTCCGGGGCGGGGCCGAGGGGCTCGGCCCGGCGGCCGGCTGAGCGGCCCACGGCCCGGCCCTGACCGACCTGGTCGTCCCCGGCCGGCCGGTGTTCGCCGCCGCCCCCGGCGTGGTGCACGCGGTCGCCGCGGTGCCGATTGCGCGCCTCGGCGACGCTCCGGCGCAGGCGGCACGGCAACATTCCGCTCTAGGACGGAAAATCCGCGACGCCCGGCGGTTGCGCGCTCGACCGGCGCGCGGCCGCGCGGGCGCCGCCACCTGGGGGCTGACTGCACGTCAGACTTGTACAGTGGTCACGATTTCGCTTCCGCCCGGCGCGGAGGCGCGACCGTGGCCACTTCGCGTTTACGGTCCCACCACGACGTAAATCGGCGAAACAGTAGACGGGGGGTAGCGTCTAGGGGTCACAATCGGGTAAAGACTCTAGAAGGAAGGATCAAGCCGGGAGGCTTTTCGGCTCAGGGCGCGGCTGCCGCGCCCCCGCCGTCTGCCGCGAGGGAGGGATACGTCATGTGGGTCGGGTACCGCTCGGTGTTCGGCGTCGACTGGAAGGAGGCAGGGCACGGCGCGCAGATCGGCGCCGACCGCATGGCCGCCTGGCTGCGCGCCGAGGGTTTCGAAGAGCCCTTCGACACCGCGCCGGGACGCTACAAGGTCGGCGGCGGAGCCGTGCTCACGGTCACCGAGGGGGTGGCGCCAGGCCGGTTCAAAGCCGCGAGATATCGGCTTAAAGAGGCCCCCCGGGCCGGTGTGCACTGGTATACCTCGCTGACCTCGGTGTCGCTGTCCCGAAGGCCGGACAAGGAACTCAAGGAGAGCGGTTACTTTCTGATCGAGGTCAGCGCGCGGGCGGAGGACGGGGTCGGCGCGATCGACGAGCGGGTGCGCACCCCGGACCTGACCGGCCTGGTGCTCGACGCGGTCACCGCCTTCGACGGCCCGGCCCGGCTGACCACCTCGCCCCAGGTGCTCGGCGTGCGCGACATCGACGAGCTGATCACGGTGCTGTGCGACCCGGGCCGCAGGCTCCCGGCCATCGTCGCGGTGCCGGGGGAGGGGGAGGACCTCGAGCCGTGGCGGGCCCGGTTCACCGAGGCCACCCGCTACCTGCCCGGCATCGCCTCGCTCTACCTGCTCGACGAGGAGGCCGGGCGAAAACTCAACGGAGACTTCGAATACCACTGGACCATGGCCGCGCTGCGCACCTTCAAGCCCGGGGTGGATCCGGCCAGCCGCGAGGACGCCGAGCGGCACCGGGTGCTCAAGGGCGAGCGGCTCGAGCACGAGATGGACGCGGTGCAGGCGATCCTGACCCACCGGATCAGGGCCGAGGCCGCCGCCGCGCCCCTGCCGCGCCCGCTCGAGGACGTGGCCGACGTGCTCTACGAGTCCGGCGAGGCCCAGCGCGCGGACGCGGCCCGGCTGCGCCGCACCTTCGTGGAGATGGGCGTGGAGCTGGTGCGCCCGGCCGCGGACGAGCGCGACGCGCACCTCGAGGCCGAGCCGAGCCCGTTCGACCTGCTGGCCGACTCCTTCAGCGACTATCCCAACCTGCTGATCACCGCCGAGGCCGGGCCGATGGGCGTGCTGGACCGGCACAAGGACGCCACCACCTTCGCCGGCAAGGCCCGCGAGGCCCTGGCCGCGCTGGACTCCTACGCCGCGCAGCGGCGCTCGGGCAACTGGGAGGGCGGCGGATTCCGGCGCTACTGCGAGGATTCCCGGCACGGCGGCCGGATCTACCCGGCCACCCAGGTCGCCTCGCTCGAGTCCGACACGGTCCGGCAGGACCCACGCCTGGCCGAGCAACGCAGATTCCGGGTGCCACGGCTGATCGATCCCTCCGGCTACGCCGAATTCTGGGCCCATGTGAAGATCGGCAACTCGGGGCAGACGGCTCCACGGCTGCACTACTACGACGACACCTCCGGACCCACCGGAGCTGTCGTCGTCGGCTATATCGGACCGCATCTTCGCAATACCCGATCAAGCTGACCTCGGGTACTGTGAACGTCGACCCACAGTGACGGCCCGCGCACGGCGCAGGCGCACTCGACCGAGGCGGACGGCATGACAGCGCAAGCGAACACGCACGCGTTCGACGATCCCACGGTTCCGCACCCGGCCCGCCGCTACAACTACTGGCTCGGCGGCCGGGAGAACTACCGGGTCGACCGCGCCTCGGGCGACGCGGTGGCCGCCGCCATGCCCACGGTCCGGGTGGGCATCCACGAGAACCGGGCGTTCCTGCGCCGGGCCGTGCGCTTCATGGTCGGCGAGGGGATAAGGCAGCTGATCGACGTCGGCCCGGGCATCCCGGCGCCGGACTGCTCGCACGAGGTGGCCCAGGCCCTCGCCCCGGAGACCCGGGTGCTCTACGTGGACAACGATCCCGTGGTCATCGCCTACTCCCGGGCCCTGCTGCGCAGCGCCGCGCTGCCGCCGGTGGACGAGGACGGGCGGGAGTTCGCGGCCGCGGTGGACCTCGACTTCGGGTCGGCGGACGAGGACGAGGAGGCCGAGGCGCACATCGACACCGCCCCCGGCGTCCTCGGCCTCGACGAGCCGGCCGAGATCGACGAGATCGACGAGATCGAAGTGATCGAAGAGATCGACGAGGTGAACGGCTCCGGCGCGCCCACCGAGACGCGCGGGCTGATCGGGCACGTGCTGGCAGACCTCTGCGAGCCCGAGCGGATACTGGCCAACGCCGAGCTGCGCACGGTCATCGACTTCTCCCAGCCCGTGGGCCTGCTGATGGTGGCGGTGGCGCACTTCTGCGTCAAGGACGAGGAGGTCTTCACCGCGGTCAAGCGGCTGATCGACGTGCTGCCCTCCGGCAGCGTGGTCGCGTTCAGCCACGCCGCCACCGACTACCTCGACCCGCGCACCAAGGGCCGGGTGGACGCGGCCAACCGCGACCACCGCTCGCCCTTCGCATTCCGCTACAGCTTCGAGATCGCCCGCTTCGCCGCCGGGCTCGAGATCCTCGACCCGGGCGTGGTGCCCATCTCGCTGTGGCGGGCCGAGGACGAGGCGCAGCCGCGGCCGAGCGCCGCGGACACCGGCATCGCGGCCTGGGTGGCGCGCAAACCCTGACCCGCACGGTGAATCGGCGCGGCGTCAGGCGGCGCCCTGGGTGCGCCCTGAGCGCCTCACGGACGCCGGGCGGCGTTGGGAGATCAGGGAACGCGCGTGCGGGGGCTCAGGCGGCCTGTGCGGCCGTCGGCCCCGCGGGGGTACGCCGTTCGGGTCACGCCTCGGTCGTGTCTGCAAAGGTTCGCCGGGGCCGCGACGCCCCTTTGAAGACACTCCCTAGGCGGACGGCGGAAGCTGGTTCCACGCCGTCAGCACGCGCACGTCGTGCTCGAAGCCGAGGCGGGAGACCGAGGCGGTGTCCAGCTTCAGCCGGCTGCCGTGTTCCGGCGGCTGCTCGATCCAGCGCGCGGCGAGCACCCGCAGCAGGTGGCCGTGCGCGACCAGGACGACGTCGCCGTCCGGCGCGTCGCCGGTCACCAGCGGCAGCACCCGGGCGATGACGCGGTCACAGCGCTCGCCCACCTGCTCCACCGACTCGCCGGGGAAGCCCGCGGGACCGCCGGGGATCACCCCGTCACGCCACAGGAACCAGCAGGGGCGCTGCGCCTGGATGTGGGCCGAGGTCACGCCCTCGTAGCCGCCGTAATCCCACTCCCACAGGTCCGGGTCGGTGCCGTCGGCGTCCAGGCCGGCGAGTTTGGCGGTGTCCACGGCCCGCTGCGCCGGGCTGGTCCAGCAGGCCGCGATGGTGCGTCCGGCCAGCAGCGCGGCCGCGGCGACGGCCTGCCTGCGCCCCTCGTCGGTCAGCGGGAGGTCGGTGCGCCCGGTGTGCCGCCCGTCCCTGGACCACGCGGTCTCGCCGTGGCGCAGCAGGATGATCTCGCCCATGTCTGCCACCGTAGCGGGTGGCGTCTGTGGGCGCAGTCGGAGAACGCGGATCGGGTCTGGCCCGGATGTGCGAGGCTGTGCACATGCACGATCATGCCGCGGTCGCCGCCGACGAGACGCTCGAGATCGACCCGCCGCTGTGGCGCGCGTTCACCGAGGCCACCGGGTTCATGCCCGAGGACGAGGCCAGGGCCCTGTACGCGGCCGCGGTGGCCGGAGCCGCGGTCGGCGACCTGGTGGAGATCGGCACCTACCAGGGCAAGTCCGCGATCCTGCTCGGCGCGGCCGCGCGCGCGGGCGGGCGGATGCTGCTGAGCGTGGACCACCACCGGGGCTCGGAGGAGCACCAGCCCGGCTGGGAGTACCACGACCCGACGCTGGTGGACCCGGCCGTCGGGCGCATCGACACCCTGCCGTACGCCCGCAGGGCGCTCGCGCTGGCCGGGGTGGAGGAGCACGTGGTGCTGGTGGTGGGACGGTCCGCGCAGGTGGCCCGGCTGTGGCAGGGGCCGGCCGGATTCGTGTTCATCGACGGCGGCCACACCGACGAGGCGGCCCGCGCGGACTACTCCGGGTGGGCGCCGAAGGTGGCGGTGGGCGGCCTGCTCGCGATCCACGACGTCTTCCCCGACCCGGCCGACGGCGGCCAGGCGCCGTACCGGATCTACCTGGGGGCGCTGGACTCCGGCGAGTTCGAGGAGCTGCCCGGGCAGGGTTCGCTCAGGATCCTGCGTCGGGTCTGAGCGGCTGAGCCTGAGCGGCGAGCGGCTGAACGACTGGGCGGTTGGGTGGCCGAACTGCCGAACAGCGGATCTCAGACCTTGATCACGCCGCCGAGGGTCGCGGCCCGGTCGGCCATCTCCGGGCCGGGGCCGTCGTCGAAGTCCTTCTCCTCCGGCGGGATGTCGTCCCGGCGCCAGAGCGGCAGCTGCACCATGCCGGGGTAGATCATGTCGTAGCCGGCCACGACGGACTCGATCTGCCCCAGCGAACGCGGCGTCAGCTCGATCCGCTCCTGGGCCATGATCAGGTCCACCGCCTCGTCGATGTCGTTCTGGCCGACCTCCTCGACGTGCTGGAACGCGATCATGCTGCCCTTGGGCACCCACGCGACCACCTCGGCCAGCGCCGCGCGCGTCTGGTCCAGGTCCCTGATGTAGTCGAGCATGCCCAGCAGCAGCACGCCGATCGGCCGGTTCAGGTCCAGGTGCGTGGTGACCAGCGGGTCGGCCAGCACCAGCTGCGGCTTGCGGAAGTTGCCCTCCACCACGGTCACGTCGCTGTCCGGCCGGCCGACCAGCAGCGCCCGGGCGTGGGCCAGGGTGATCGGGTCGTCGGCCACGTAGACGAAGCGGCAGTTCGGCTGCACCGTGCGGGCGACCTGGTCGTGGCTGTTGGCGATCGAGATCGCCGTGCCCAGCTGCAGGAACTGGGTGATGCCGGACCCCGCGATGTAGCGCACCACCCGGCGGTTGAAGGCCTCGACCGCGCGGGCGCTGATCACCGCGTCCGGCCGGGCGCGCAGCAGCACCTCGACCGCGTCCCGGTCGGCCTGGTAGTTGTCCTTGCCGCCGATGAGGTAGTTGTACATACGGAAGGGGTGGGGCACGGTCGGATCGATGACCGGCGGGTCCCAGTCTCCACCCAGGGACTCGGTCCAGTCGGTGCCAGGCCCGAGCTGGAGCTCCGGTGCGTCGTCGTGTCCGGACATCCCGTCCTCCCGATTCCGGGCGGAGCCGGGCGATTCGCCGGCTGCGCCATGGCCGTCATGATAGGTCGTCAAACGGCCCGAGGGAACGGTTCTTCCGAGCCTTTGCCACCTTGCTACCCACCTGTTTGCGCACGCTGATACGGCTGTGGCCACCGCTGCGTACGTGGTCCGGGCATGCGGCAGCGGCCTGCCCCGCTCCGGCGGTCCAGGAGCGGGGCAGGCCTGTCTCGGGGTGGCGATCAGCCGTGGCGCGGGCGCCTAGGCCAGATCGTCGAACTCGCCGTCCTTGACGCCGGCGAGCATCGCCTGGATCTCGGCCCTGGTGTAGACCAGGGCAGGACCCGAGGCGTCACGGGAGTTGCGCACGGCCACACTGCCGTCGGGCAGCGCGGCGAATTCGACACAGTTGCCCTGGGAGTTGCTGTAGCTGCTCTTGCGCCAGGCGGCGCCGGCGAGCTCGGTCGCCGCGATCCCGTTACGGGGGGTGCTGGACATCGCTGCTCTCCTCATGGATCTTCCGGATCTTCGAGTGCTGTTTCCCTGCTCTTCGACCATAGCGCCGATTCCCTTGCCGATGCACGTGCATCTGCCAAAGAAAGTGCATTTTCACGGAGTCGCGGGGGCGCTCGATCGGCGCTCGGGGCGCGCGTACACGCGCCCGGGGTTGCATATTGGATAATGCATGCGGCGAAGTGCGGACACGCCGAAGCGCGGCCTCGGCGAAAGCCGGCCGCGTTATCTGTGTACTGATGAAGAATGTGAATGGAGTGAAGGGCGGGAACGCCACGACGCCGTCGGGCGCCGGGGTGCGGCGCCGAAGAAGGCGGAGTTCGGCGACACGCCAGGGTGGCGCCAGGTGGCGTTATGTGGCGCGTACGAGGAATCGGGCCCAGACCGCCTTACCGTCGGGCAGGTCCTCCCAGTCCCAGGCGCTGGCCAGCGCCTCCACCAGGATCAGGCCGCGGCCGGACTCGGCGTTGTGGTCGGCCTGCTCCGGCAGCGGCGGCAGCGGGCTCGAATCCACGACCCGGCAGGTCAGCGCGCCGGAAGAGCACTCCAGCTCCAGCAGCACCGGCTGGAGCGCGCCGTCCGCGCCGCAGCCGGTGTGCAGCAGCGCGTTGGTGACCAGTTCGGACACGACCAGGTCGACGTCCTCGGTGAGCGCGTGCAGGTCCCAGGAGGTCAGCACGGTTCTGGCCGCACGCCGCGCCTTGCCGGCGGACTCGGGGACCGGGTCGAACCGGAACATCGCGGTGCGCACGGTATCGGCCGGGTCGGTAGCACCGCAGGTGTCTGCGGAGGTCGCGAGCGCCATGTGGGCATCCGTGGGGAGTGGAGGGACGTGAATCCGAACCTGTACGTGATCTCGGTGCACAGCGCGGGTCGTACGCGTACGCTCGGTCTCGGCGCGATCGTCCGGTGTTGCAAGGGTCGATGCACTTGCCGATGGTTCGCGTGCCGATGCACTTGCATCGTAGCGCCGAAGCGACGGTCTGTACGGCATCTTCGGCAAAGGCTCTTCAAATCGCCGTGACCAGGTGGCAGACTTGCCGTCACGGACAGCGAGGGCGGGAATTCGGGAGTGCGGATGGACGGCGAGGGAGACAACTCCACCGTGCGCCGTATCCTGCTGGGCACGGTGCTGCGCAAATTGCGGCTGAAGAAGCAGATCTCCGCCAAGGAGGCCGGCTACCACATCCGCGGCACCGAGTCGAAGATCAGCCGGATGGAGACCGGGAAGGTCTCGTTCAAGGAGCGCGACGTCGCGGATCTGCTGACCCTGTACGGGGTGAGCGACTCCAGTGAGCGCGAGCAGATCCTCAACCTGGTCAACGAGGCCAACACGCTCGGCTGGTGGCACACCTTCAACGAGTCGCTGCCCAGCTGGTTCGAGGCCTTCGTCGGCCTGGAGACCGCGGCCTCGATCGTGCGCACCTACGAGGTGCAGTACATCCCCGGACTGCTGCAGTGCCGCGAGTACGCGCGGGCCGTGATCGGCAGCAACCGCAGCCTCAGCCGGGAGGAGGTCGAGCGCCGGGTCGAGGTGCGCATCCGCCGTCAGGAGATACTCGACCGTCCCGGCGCGCCGGTGTTCTGGACCGTGCTGGACGAGGCCGCGCTGCGCCGCCCCATCGGCGGCGCGAACTCGATGCAGCCCCAGCTCGAGTACCTGATCGAGCAGACCCAGCGGGCGAACGTCACCATCCAGCTGCTGCCCTTCTCCGTCGGCGCGCACGCGGCCGAGGGCGGCGCCTTCGTGCTGCTGCGCTTCGCCGAACCCGAACTCGCCGACCTGGTCTACCTCGAGCACCTGACCGGGGCCCAGTACCTGGACCGGCCGGAGGACGTGGAGCAGTACTCCCGGGTGATGGACCGCATCTCGGTCGACGCGCTGACCCCCGAGGACACGCTGCGCGCGCTCAAGCACTTCGCGATGGTCGCGCGCCGCTAGAAGTCCGATGAAGATCTTCGTGGTCTGATGTGGCGGGTCGGCGTAGCCGGCCCGCCACTGGCCTGTTCATGCTGGTGTCGGCAGGTTCCAGCGTCCGTTGGTGCGGGTGAGGCCGAGGTTGATGAGGGTGCGTAGGTTCAGGGCGGCGGCGCGGGTGTGGATCCAGGTGTTGTTGGCGATGGTGCCGCGGTAGCGCAGGCGCCGGTTGCCGCCGGCCACCAGCCAGGCGACGGCTCGTTCGACCGGTGGGCGCCAGCGGCGGTAGGCGGCCTGCCAGTCGGGGTCGGTGGCCGCCATGTGGCGGGCGGCGGTCTGCTGGTCGTGGTGGGGGCGGATGGTCAGCACCCGTCCGCGTTTGGCCTTGGTGCAGCGCTCGCGTAGCTCGCATCCGGCGCACAGTTGCTCGAAGACGGCTCTGCGCTGCAGGTTGATTCCGCTGGGCGCTGTGAGGGGGACGGTGTGCCCGGCGGGGCAGGTGACCTGTCCGGCGGTGGTGTCGATGGCGAAGTCGTCGAGGCTGAACCCGCCCGCGACAGCGGTGGTGAGCGGGGCGGGTTTGAAAAACAGGCGGTGTTCGCGCGCGAGGAGCGCGTCGGCGCCGGGCACCTCGCGTGCGACCCGGCGGATCGCGGCGATGATCTGGGTGACGGTGTCCTGGGTGGCGACCGCGTCGTCGAGCACCGTGGAGTCCAACGCCCGACGGGTCTTGCCCTTAAGGACCCCGGTCTCGGCCACCACGGCGCGCACCGCGGTGAAGATCCGCTGCGGATCGGCGGAGCGCGATAGACGGCGGCGGAAGTAGGCCAGCAGCGAGGAGTCGAACGCGGTGTCATACAATCCGAGCCCGCACGCGGCTTTCCAGCGCAGGTCGCAGCGCAGCTCCTGGACCGTCTCGATGTCTGACAGGCCGTGAAGGGCCTGCAGGGTGACCGCCGCCGCCAGGATCTGCGGCGGCATCGAGGGCCGGCCGTTGCGCGAGGGGTACATGTCAGCGAACATCCCCGCCGGGAACAACGCCTCACGATGCTCGGCCAAAAACGCGAACACGCTGGAAGCCGGGATCAGCTCCCGACACGTGACCCACACGTCGGGACCTGCCAGTTCACCCGTCCACTCACCCTGCATGACAGCATTCTGGCCCAACCGCTGCGCGGCCGGGCCAGAACAGAGATCTTCATCGGACTTCTAAAGAGGCTTACGCCTCGGACCGCCGAGCGAAGGGTGGCGTTCGCGTGACGTTGCCGGTCAGCGGGTGGACGCTGCCGAAGGGTGGTGTCTGATTCTCGCGGGAGGTGGTCGGGGTGACCGGTCG
>NZ_JAGSOG010000004.1 GCF_018139695.1 Actinospica durhamensis
CGCCACGCCACCACCGACACCGACACCTACTGCACTGGTCCGCCTGGCGAAGACGCCACCAAGCCACCGCCCGCCGATGCCACTACCAGCGACGATGCAACTCAGGGCAAGAATTGCAACTGTAGTACTAGTCAGCAGCCCAACGGGCGGGGCTTGCTCGGACCATCCTCGGAGCCGTCACAGCTTTCCCCACACCCGGATCAGCCGGTGGCCGTCGAGCACCTGGGCTAGGTCCTCGACGAAGCGGGCGGCGAATTCGGGCCAGTTCCAGAACTCGAAGCCGAGGTAGCCGAAAGCGAAGTAGTCGTCTGCCCACTGCCACGAGACCAGATCAGAAGCCTGTTCGCAGCTTGGGCAGGTGACGTTTGCTTCGCCTGTCTCGTACCAGACGTCGATCGCGGCGAAGAAGGGGTCGTCAGGGCCTGCGATGGGCTTCCAGGACTCGGTGTAGAACCAGACACGAGCTGCGCACCGCGGACAGGTCGCGTACCGGGCACCGCCCTGGCCGCCGTAGAAGACGGTTCGTCCGATGGCGATGTTGAGGCCGTCCGTCGGCTCCCAGTCGGGATCCGCGACCGCCTTCGCCCAGCTTTGGCCGGGTGGATTGCCCAACGGTGCGCCGAGCACGCAGTTGGTGCGCTCGGCGCTGACGATCGCCTCTCGAACTAGCCAGTCGAGTCCACGGCTCGCCAGGTCCGCGGCCTCGGCGGGCGTGGCGTCGAGGTCGACGAGGGTTTGGAAGAGGTTGCCCATGGTGTCGACCATAGAGTTGAGCACCGACAGCGCCGGAGCCACTTCGGTGACAGAGCCATATTCGATTGACCCCACCTCCCTCTGCTGCCTAGCGTTGCCCGGGTTCGCTTCACCGTCGTTGAGGCTGTATACCGGAGGCGAAGTTTTGCCCGCTCGCACCATCGCTTTTCGTCCCAGTACCGAGGCCGACCTCGACCGGATCCTTCCCTTCATCCGGCGTGACGGGGCTTGCCCGTTGACGGTGGATGGCTACCGGGCCCACGTCGAGGACGGGCAGTACCGCCACGGGTGGACCTGGATCGCCGAGGAGTCCGGCGGCGACATCCGGGCCGTCGCCATCTGGTGCCTCGCCGAAGGATTCGGAACCGGTCTCGCTCGATGCCTTCTACGTTCACGAATCCTTCGGCGTCGATGAGGAGGAGCGCGTCGCGCTTGCGGCGGGTTTGCTGCATGCGGCGCATGCGGCGTTTGCCGGCGAGTTCGGGCTGAGCGAGCCGCCTGCGTGCCACGTTTTCGTGCCGGGGGACTGGCGAGAGCGGGCTGATGTTGTCAGTGCGCTGTCATGGCGGCGGGAGGCCGTCACCCGGGCCGGCCTTGGGACTCTGCTCGAGCGGTTGCGGTTCGAATGGACGGCGGCGGACGGGCTTGCCGAGCCCGGGGGCGAGCTCGAGTTTCGTGCGGAGTCGGACGATGCGGTGTTCGTGGACCTGTTCTCCCGCGTGCTTTCCGAATCCCTCGACACCACCTCGACTCGGGAGGCGGCGCGCGTTGGTAGTGCTGAGCAGGCGCGCCAAGACGTTGCCCACCTGCGTGATCTGATGGTCGGTGATCGCTCGTGGTGGCGGGTTGCCGTCAATCGGGACGGCGAGACCGTGGGCTTCGGCATTCCCTCGGCCAACCTCAGTTTCCCCGTTGTCGGCTACCTCGGCGTTCTGCCCGAGTATCGAGGACGCGGCTACGTGGACGCCATACTTGTCGAGATCACGCGGATCCTCGTTGCCGAGGCCGACGCCACGACCATCCGGGCGGACACCGATCTGGTCAACGAGCCGATGGCGGCTGCGTTCCTGCGGGCCGGGTATCGCAATCACGCTCGGCGGCTGGTGTTCTCAGCGGGCTGATGCGCTGTGCAGGCGCTCGCTCCTACTCCTCGGTCAGGATCCGGACGAGGTCGTCGGGGGCTTCGCGGGCGATGGCGTGGCCGATCGGCAGGGTGTGGACATGCCAGTCGGGGTCGTCGCGCAGCCGTTCGTAGACGCCGGTGAAGGGCGTCTCGGCCCAGGCGGACAGGTAGATGTAGTCGCGGCGCTGGACCTTGGGCTCGCTTTCGAGCCTGATCCGCTGCAGGAACGCCGCGAGGGGGTGCGCGGTGGTGCGCGGGTCCAGGCCGGGCGGGGGAGTGACGGTGAGGCCGTCGGCCTCGGCTCCTTCGAGGAACAGCTTCCGGTAGCCCGGGCTGGTCAGGTTGAAGCAGGAGTCTCCGTCGCTCGGGACGTAGGCGTCGCTGTAGACGAGGCGGCGGATGCGCCCGCCGGCGCGGGCCGCGGCTCCGGTGATGACCATGCCGGAGTAGCTGTGCCCGAGGAGCACGGCGTCGTGGATGTCTTCGGTTTCCAGCAGCGTGAGCACGTCCTGGATGTGCGTGTCCAGGTTGGTCTGTGCGGTGCGGGGGCGCGCCGGATCGCCGAGGCCGGTGAGGGTGACGGGGAAGACCGTGTGGCCTTGGCGGCGCAGCGTTTCGGCGATGGGCTCGAAGTACCAGCCGCCGTGCCAGGCCCCGGGAACGAGAACGAAGGTCGTCATGGCTATGACTCTAATCGAGGCACTCGATTAGAGTCAACTCTCTTCGTGGGCCCTCGGGGTTAGGATGGTGGCGTGTTGACCTTGAGCATCCTGGGATTCCTGGCCGAAGAGCCGCTGCACGCCTACGAGCTGCGTGCCCGGATCTCCGGACTGTCCGGCCACGTGCGCCCGGTCAGCGACGGAGCGCTCTACCCCGCGTTGAACCGGCTGCGCGAGGCCGGATACCTGGACCGGCAGGAGGAACCCGGTCGCGGAGCGACTCCGCGCCAGGTGCTCTCGCTCACCGACGCCGGCCGCGTCGAGCTGCTCCGCAGGCTCCGCGAGCCGGCCGAGGTCGAGATCACCGACCGCAACTCCTTCCTCGTCGTCCTCGCCTTCCTCGGCCACCTGCCCGATCCCGCCGACCAGGCCCGAATCCTGAGGCGGCGCCTGGAGTTCATGAACCGGCCCGCCAGCTACTTCTACGTGGACGGCAAGCCGCTGCGCGCCGCCCAGATGACCGACCGCTTCCGCAAGGGCATGATCACCCTCGCCGCGGGCACCAGCCGCGCCGACCGCGCCTGGCTCGAGGCAACCATCGCCGACCTCGAGGGCGAGTCGGCCGCCGGCGCATGATCGAAGGCTGACGAGGGGTGCTCGAGCGCGCCGAGGTCGCTGCGTCGCAACCGCCTTGATCACGAATGATGTTCCTGGCAGGATGTCGCCACGTGGGCAATCATGGGGGGAATAACGTCATGACATCTGAAGACGCCGGCCGGGGGCGGACCAGGCGTCGGGGCGCGGCGGTGCCGTTGGCGCTCGGCGGGGTCTTCGTGGCGAGCCTGGCCACGCTGGCGGCCTGTTCATCGGACACTGATACCGAGCGCTGCATCGACACCCGTACGAACACGGTGATCGACGACAAGTACTGCGCGGACACCAGCACGGCCACCTCGTACGCGCACTGGTACACCGGCGGCAGCGGGTTCAAGATCGGCTCGAAGGTCTCCGGCGGCGAGGAGGGCGAGCACGGCGTCGCGCGCGGCGGGCTCGGTGGACACGGTGGGGAAGGCGGCGGCGAGGGCGGCCACGCCGGCGGCTGACAAGGAGATCCCGATGCGACGCATACCGATCGACGCGCGTCCCGGCTGGCGCCGGACCGTCGAGGCCCAGGGCCTCGTCTTCGCGACCACCCCGACCGCGGACGGCCGCGAACTGCCGTACTGGTACGAGTCGGCGTACTACGCGCTGACCACGGACGAGGTCGACGTGCTCGAGGACACGGCCGCGCAGCTGCATCAGCTGTGCCTGCGGGCCGTCGAGCACGTCATCGCCGAGGAAGGATTCGCCCGCTTCGGCATCACCGACGAACGCGTCGTGGCGGCCGTTCGGCGGTCCTGGGACGCGCGCCCGCCGAGCCTCTACGGCCGCTTCGATCTGGCCTACGACGGCCGGGGCGGGCCGGCAAAACTGTTGGAGTACAACGCGGACACGCCCACCGGCCTGCTCGAGGCGGCGATCTGCCAGTGGTACTGGCTGCAGGACACGCACCCGGCCGCCGACCAGTGGAACTCGCTGCACGAGCGCCTGGTCGAAGCCTGGCGCGCGGCGGCGAAGGCCTTCGCGCCCGGGCCGGTGCATGTCACCCACACCAGCGTCGACACCAGCGGCGAGGAGGAGATGACCTGCGCGTACCTGGCCGAGACGGCGCAGCAGGCCGGGCTTGAGGTGGTCACGCTGCCGATCGAGCAGGTCGGCTGGCAGCGCCGCGACGCCCGCTTCGTCGACCTCGCGCTGCGCCCGATCCGCACCGCCTTCAAGCTCTATCCGTGGGAGTGGATCGTCCGCGACCCCTTCGGCGCGCAGATCCTCGACCAGCTCACCGCCGCCCGTTCCGGTAACGGAGCGGCCGCCGCGACGCAGTGGATCGAGCCGATCTGGAAGATGCTGCTGTCGAACAAGGCCCTGCTGGCCGTGCTCTGGGAACTGTTCCCCGACCACCCGAACCTGCTCCCCGCGTACCTCGACGGCCCGCGCGACCTCACCCGCCACGTCGCCAAGCCCCTGCTCGGCCGCGAGGGCGACGCCATCCGCATCACCGGCGCCGGCGCGGACTCGATCGTCCAGCCGGGCACCGGCGGCGCCGAGGGCTGGGTCCACCAGCAGTACACGCCGCTGCCCGACTACGACGGCAACCGCCCCGTCCTCGGTGCCTGGGTCGTCGCCGGGGAGCCCGCCGGCCTCGGCATCCGCGAATCCGACGGCCCCGTGACCGACTATCACGCCCGCTTCGTCCCACACCTCAGGCGACCATTCTGCTGTCAGCTAAATTCCGCCACATACACGCCCTGAACGCCGACAGCCGACCTACGCTGGCAATATCCCGGCCCTGGTCGGTGATGTCACCGGCGGGAGCGGAACGGAGGAGGAGGCGGCCATGCGTGTGGTGATTCTGAGTGGCACGTCGTTCGTCGGCAGGGCGATCTGCGCGGAACTGGTCGCGCGAGGGCACGAGTTGCTCGTGGTCCATCGCGGGCAGACCGAACCACCGGATCTGGCCCCGGCCACCCACCTGCACGCCGACCGTGCGTCCTGGCCCGAGCGCCGGGCCGAGATCGCGGCGTTCCGGCCCGACGCGGCAGTGGACGTCTCTGCACTGGACGGGCCGGGCGCGGACAGTGCGCTGCGGGCGCTGCCGGAAGGACTGCGGTTGGTCGTGCTCTCCAGCGTGAACGTCTACCGGGCCTACGAGTCGGTGCGCGCCGGGATCCACACCGATGCCGTGCCGCTCACCGAGCAGTCCCCGCTGCGCACGGCCCGCCACCTCGACGGGCCGGAGTGGGAGAACCTGGACCTTGAGGCGCGCTACCTGGCGGCCGGCGCCACCGTGCTGCGTCTCGGCGCCGTCTACGGGGAGCACGACTACCAGCGCCGTCTCGAGTTCGTGCTGCGCAGAGTGCGGGCGCGGCGCGCACGGATTCCCTTCGGAGCAGGTACTTTCCTGTTCAGCAGGATCTACGTCGGCGACGTCGCCACCGCAGTCGCCGCGGCCCTGGAGCGCACGGCCACGGCCGACGAAGGCGAGGTGTTCAACATCGTCGAATCCGCGACCCCGTCGATACGGCTGCTGGCCGAACAGGTCCTGGCTGCGCTCGGCAGCACCGCGGAACTGGTCACCGTACCCGACGACGTACTGCCGCCGGACCTTCGGATCACCCGCGCCGGGTCCCAGGCACTCCTGGCCGACGCCGCGAAGGCCCGTGAGCACCTCGACTGGCGGGAGAGCGATCCCGCGCAGGCGCTGCAACGCACCATCGCATGGCACTTGGGCAACCCGCCTCCCGCAGACGACGACTTCGCGCCGGACGACGCCGCGTTGCGCCAGGCTGTGCGGCGCCAGGCCGTGCCGCGCTGAGTCCGGATCAGGAGGTCGGCTTCGCGGTCGGGACGTCCTGACCGCTCATCATGTCCGTGATCAGCTGGGGGATGCGCTCGCGCGCGATCTGGCAGATGGTGTTGTGCCCGGCGCCTTCGACCAGTTCGAGCCGCTTGGGTCCGGCCGCGCGGCGGTGGAGCTCGGCTGCCATGGCCGGGGTGCCCACCGTGTCCCGGGTGCCGGTGACGATGAGCACGGGAAGCCTCAGCCCGGTGATCCGGGCGCGTGAGTCGAAGGCCTTGGCGAGCCCGAGCCATCGCAGGGGGCGCAGAGCCGTGCCGAAGGGCCAGACGTCCACCGTGTTCGTCAGAGGGCTGATCAGGATCAGCCCGGCGCAGTCGGGGTACTCGACGGCGAGGCGGACCGCGATCGTCGAGCCGATGGAGCGACCGCAGATCCAGATCTGGGAGAGCGGGATCCCGCGCTCCTCGGTCAGATGGCGCAGTCCCGCGCAAGCGTCGGCCGCCGTCGTGGCCGCGCTCGGTTTGGCGGGGCTGCTGGTGCCGTAGCCGCGGTAGTCCATCAGCAGCAGATTCGCGCCGGTCAGGCCCAGCAATGGGCGCCTCGAGTGTCGCCTCGTCCTCGAGTGCGTAGCCGTTGCCGTGGAAGTACAGCAGCGTACGCGGTTGCCCGGGAGCGTCGGTGCCGGCGATCCACCAGGCGTGCACGGTATCCGCGCCCGCGATGGCGCCCCCGTCGCCGGAGCCCGCGTTCCCCGGCGCCCCGTTGCCGGAGCCTGTGCCGATCTCGAGCTGCAGTTCCTCACGTACGAACTCGGCGCCCGGGGTCTCGGTCGGCTTGCCGGCGCCCGGGAACGCGGCCGCGTCGTGGCCGACCAGCGCCGACACAAGGAACAGTACGTACACGACGACCAACGAGCCGAGCACCCAGGCCGGCACTGCGAACATCCCGTCCCCTCCCCACAAACCCGAGGCCGACGGTAGCGCAGAACGTCGCTGCACGCGCTCGCCCGACGCGGATCGGCTTTCACCGTCGGGCGGGCGTTAACATCGCCTGGTCATGCGCCGTGTCTTCGAGCTGCTGCGTCGGCCTACCGTCTTTCTCGCCGTGGGCCTCATCCTCAGCGCGTTCTCCGGTTCGGTCTACCTGTTGACGGCCAATCTGGCGGTCGGCTCCGAGGCCGTCCTCGCGCTCAACGGTCTCAATATCCTGCTGGCCGCGATCAGCACCGGCGTGATGTCGGGGATCGAACAGGAGATGGTGCGCGCGGTCAGCCGGGCCCTCGCCCGCGGGCTCCCGACCGCGCCCGTCATCCGCCGGCAGGTCAGGCAGGCCGCCTGGTTCGTCGGCAGCACCCTGGTCGCCTGCCTGTTGCTCGCTCCGGTGCTCACCGATCACTGGCTTGACGGCCAGTGGGTGCTGTACGCCGAGCTGATGCTGGGGCTGGCCGGAGCGATGGTCTCGTTCCAGGTGCGCGGCACGCTCTCCGGGCGGCAGGACTTCCACGTGTACGCGATCAGCCTGCTGGTCGAGGCGCTCACGCGAATGATCCCGAGTCTGCTGCTCCTGGCCGTGGGCTGCAAAGCCGTCTGGCTCTACGGCCTGGTGTTCGGGCTCGGCCCGGTGCTCTCCGCGGTGACCGCGATCCGGCTGCCCCAGGTCTGGCACCGTCCACACCTGGTGAACCTCGAGGTGTGCGAGGGCCCCGGGGGCGACCGGGCGCAGGACGAGGAGCGCGGCAGTCGGGCCGGGGCCAACCTGAGCCTGCTCACCGGCGCGACGCTCGCCTCGCAGCTGCTGCTCAACGCCGTGCCGCTGCTCGTGGACGCGCGGTATCAGCACTCGAAAAACCCGGAGGAGCTCGGGATCGCCGCCGGGATCACCTCGGCGGTCGGCCTGGCCAGGCTCGGCGTCATCGCGCTGCTGCCGATCCAGACGCCGCTGCTGCCCAAGCTGACGACGGCGGCCGAGCGAGGCGAGTACCGCAGTGTGCGCCGCATGACGCTGCTGCTCGTGGGTTTCTGCGTGGGCCTCGGCCTGGCCGCGGTACTGCTGAGCGCCACGTTGGGCCCCTGGATCCTGCGCAACATCCTGCACGCCCACGGCGCACCGCTCCCGAGCTGGTTCCTCGCCGCCCTCGCTGCGGGCACCGGGCTCCTGATGGTCGGTTTCATCCTGCAAGCCGGCCTGATCGCGATGAACCGCCATGTCGGTGTGATGATCGGCTGGGGCTTCGGCGTGGTCGTGACCGTGCCCGTCTTCACGGTCCCCGGCTCGCACTCCATCCTGGACATCACCGCGCTCGGCGCCCTCGTCGGCCCCGCCGCCACCGCCCTGTTCCTGGCGGGCGCCCTCGGGTGGTCGATGCGCCCCAGCGCCACCGTCCCCGGTCCACACGACAGTGCCCTCCCCATCCGCGCGGATAGGAGGGCACGAACGCGTGCGGCTGCAGGATCAGCGGTAGCGGCCGGGCTCGTGGCCCGACAGGCGCAGCAGGAGCAGCACCACGAACGCGCCGACGATCGAGCCGATGATGCCGGTGGCGTGGAACTGGTGGATCGAGAAGGTGTGGAACTGGATCATGTTCTCCAGGAATCCGCCGACGAACGAGCCGACCACTCCCAGCACGATGGTGCCGAGAACGCCGAGCGAGTCGCGCCCAGGCAGTAGAGCACGCGCAATCAGGCCGGCGATCGCGCCGACGATGATCAGGACGATGATGAAAGTAGCCATGACTCACGGGTGACCGGGATCCGCCCGAACATTCCCTCCAGGCCGACACGACTCCCCGGCCTGGGCAGATGCGGGGGAAGACGAAGGAGAGACGGGGAAAAGCCGGGGGAGCGCGCACCGCGACGCCCGCCACCGCACCGCGGTGGCGGACGTTCTGACGTCGCGTTCGGAACGCCGCTGCGAACGTGCGCGGTCCGGCCGAGGTCTTGACACGGCGTCACGCCGGTCATCTATTGTGCTAGTCATCTAGATGAATAGAGGTCTTGTGATCGAGTTCCACCTGGACCCGCGCACCGGCGTCGCTCCCTACCTGCAGCTGGTGCAGCAGGTGCGGCAGGCGCTGTTGCTCGGCCTGCTGTCCGAGGGCGACCAGTTGCCCACGGTCAAGCAGGTCGTGACGAAGATCGCGATCAATCCGAACACCGTGCTCAAGGCGTACCGGGACCTCGAACGCGAGGGCCTGGTCGCGCCGAAGCCGGGCGTGGGCACGTTCGTCACGAAGACGCTGGGGCAGGCCTCGCTGGTCGAGCACGAGCCGCTGCGCCGTGAGCTGGCGGCGTGGCTGGGCCGGGCTCGGGCCGCGGGACTGACCGAACCGGGCATCGAGGCGATGTTCCAAAGCACCCTCCGCGAGAGCGGCGAAGAGGAGAAATGACCGCGTTACTGGAAGCCCACGCGTTGGGCATGCGGTACGGGCGGCGCCGCGCGCTGACCGACTGCACCTTGAACATCCCGCCCGGGCACGTCGTCGGGCTGGTCGGGCCGAACGGCGCCGGCAAGTCCACGCTGCTGAAACTCGCCAGCGGCTTCCTGAGCCCGACCTCGGGCACGATCAGCGTGCTGGGCAACACCCCGGGCTCGGGCACCGGGCAGCTGGCCCGGGTCGGCTTCCTGGCCCAGGACGCCCCGGTGTATCCGAGTCTTTCCATAGCCGACCACCTGCGGCTCGGCGCGCGCCTGAACCCGCGCTGGGACCAGGGCTTCGCCGAACGGCGTATCGCGCAGCTCCAGCTCGACCCGACGCAGAAGGCGGGGAAGCTCTCCGGCGGCCAGCGCGCCCAGCTCGCGCTGACGGTGGCGGCGGGCAAGCGGCCGGAGGTGCTCCTGCTCGACGAGCCGGTGGCCAGCCTCGACCCGCTGGCGCGTCGCGGATTCCTCAACCACCTGATGGAGTCGGTGGTCGAGGACGGCACCAGCGTCGTGCTCTCCTCGCACCTGATCTCCGACCTCGAGCGGGTCTGCGACTATCTGATCGTGCTCGTCTCCTCCCGGGTGCGCCTGGCCGGCGAGGTCGACGAGATCACCGCCACGCACCACCGGATGGTGTGCACCCGCCGCGATCCGGGCGCGCTGCCGGCCGGGCTCGAGGTGGTCTCGGCCACGCACACCGACCGGCAGTCCACCTTCGTCGTACGCAGCGACGCCCCGCTGCCGGCCGGGGACTGGGCCGCCGAGCGGCTGAGTATGGAAGACCTGGTGTTGACGTACATGGAAGCCGCAGACTCCGCCGCGGCCGAGCCCGCCACGTCCGCCACGTCCACCGGCTCCGCAGCCGGCGCCGGTTCGACCGAGGGCGCGGAGGTCGCGCGATGATCTGGCTGACCTGGCGTCAATTCCGCACTCAGACCTACGTGGCCCTGGTGCTGCTCGCGGCGGCCGCCGCCTACCTGCTGATCTCCGGGCACCAGCTGCACCACTCCTACACGGTGGATCTGGCCACCTGCCAGACATCGAGCAACTGTTCGGACGTGCTCGACGCGCTGCAGTCGCAGTACAACGGCCCACTCGACCTCGTCGAGCTGCTCCTGATGGCCGTACCCGCGCTGATCGGGATCTTCTGGGGCGCTCCGCTGATCGCCGCGGAACTCGAGCGCGGCACGCACTACACGGCCTGGCACCAGTCCGTCACCCGGACCCGCTGGCTCGCGGTGAAGCTCACCCTCGTCGGGTTTGCCTCCGTCCTGACCGCCGGCGTGCTCAGCCTCCTGGTCACGTGGTGGACCAGCCCGCTCGACACGCTCACGGGCAACCGCTTCGGCATCCAGGCGTTCAACGCACGCGACATCACCCCGCTCGGATACGCCGCGTTCGCGTTCGTGCTCGGCGCCGTCCTCGGACTGCTGTTCCGGCGCGCCGTGCCCGCCATGGCCGCCACCATCGCGATCTTCATCGCGGTCCAGATCCTGGTGTCCGCCGGGCTCAGACCGCACCTGCTGCCCGCGACCACCGTGAGCCTGCCGATCAATCAGACCACGATGAGCCAGGCGATCAGGTTCGACCGCTCCGCGTCCACGACCGGCCCCGTCCTCATCGACCTGGCCGCGCCGGCCGGTGCCTGGGACCTGTCCCAGACCCAGGCGCTGGGCCCGAACGGTCAGCCGATCCAGACCAGTGCGATCATCTCCTGCTGGAGTCAGATGGCGGCCGGGCCCGGGGCGAAGGGCGGCCCGCCGGACTTCAGCTCGCTCGGCGCCTGTCTCGCGCCACAGCACCTGCACGTCGACATGACCTATCAGCCCGCCTACCGCTACTGGCAGTTGCAGTGGATGGAGACGGCCTTCTACACCGTGCTGGCCGCGCTGCTCGCCGCGGTCTGCTTCCGGCGCATCCGGAGGGTGCGCGGTTGATCGGACCCTATGAATCATTGGCCTGAGTGAGCCGGAGTGCTCACGAGTTCGGGCACGAACACGGATGCACGGCGCGCGGGGACAGCGGTAAGTTCCCGCGCGCCGTTGTGCTCCATGCCCGAGGGCGCGCTGATCATGGGCTGGATCCAGCCGCCGCCGGGGCGCGAGGCGGTCTCGGAGAAGAGCAACTCGCCGTCCGGGCGCTCGGACACCTCCACGTCCTTCACCGTGCTCAGCGCGGTGCCCCTGCGGCCGGTGCGGGTTCGGCAATCAGGAAGGTGACCCGGCGCGCTGCCTCCCGCATCGTGGACTCCGGGACCTGGAGATCGGACAGCGCTCTGCGTCGAGGGCGCGGCGCGTGCGCCTCGCCACGAAATCAGGGCTCGGTGCCGCCCGAGGCAAGGGGAAGAGCAGATGCCCAATCCGTTCGAAGAGCCGGATACCGCCTACAGCCCCACCGCCGGCCTTGATACACGAGGACGTCATGCCGGGCTGCGTCTTCCGGTCACCTGTGGACGATCCTGCGCCGGCATCGGGAGCCGGTCAAGTGCCGCCGGGCGGCGAGGTCGCGGCCCGAGTCGCCCGGCCGCCCGCGTCGGCACCCCGCCATCACCCGGCTGCGTGCCGCGGATGGCCCGCGTGAACGAGAGCTGGGGGTAGCCGGCGCGTCTCCTCCACCCCAGCCGTGACCACCGCGAACAGAAAGGCTTCCCATGTCCGTACGTGCTGTTTCCCATTTCGAGCTCCACGTCGAGCATCGCGCGCAGGCGGCCGACTATCTGATATCAGCCTTTGGATTCGCCCCTGTCGCCGAGCGTGCGGAGCCGGGGGGCGACTCCCTGCTCCTGCGCCACGGCCCGGTGCGGATCGTCGTGAGTCAAGGTGCTGGTGTCGAACGGTACCTGGAGGAGCACGGTGAGGGGATCGCCGACGTCGCCGTCGTCTGCGACGACGTCGCGGCCGTGCACGCGCGGGCGGTGGCCGCGGGCGCGGAACCGCTCGGGCCGGCCGCGTTCCGCGGACCTGGCGGTGGTGTGCGCCACAGCCTGATCGAGGCCGGTTCCGATCCCTTCGCGGACCCCACCGGGCCATGGCGCCCGCTGCGCGAGGACGAGGAGGACGAGGAGGGCGACGAGGACGGCGACGCCGCGCCCTCCGCCGGCCCGTCCTGGCGACTCGACCATGTCGCCCTCTGTATCGAATCCGGAACCCTCCGGACCATGGCGGACTTCTACGACACCGTGTTCGACCTCGAACGCTACAGCGGCGAATACGTCGAGGTCGGCGGGCAGGCGATGGATTCGATCGTCGTGCGCCACGCCTCGGCGGACGTGACCTTCACGCTCGTGGAGCCGGATGCGTCGAAGAAGCCCGGCCAACTCGATGACTTCCTCGAGCGCAACAGCGGGCCGGGCGTGCAGCACCTGGCTTTCGAGGTGCAGGACATCTTGGCCTCGGTGCGCGCGTGCCGCGAGCGCGGGGTCGAGTTCATGCACACTCCGGACTCCTACTACGACCTCCTGACCGCCCGTATGGCCGGGACGGACCTGCCGCTCGCCGAACTGCGCGAGACCGGGGTGCTGGCCGACCGTGACGAGTGGGGGTTCCTCCTGCAGTCCTTCACCCGTTCCCCTTATGATCGCAAGACGTTGTTCTACGAGCTCATCCAACGCCAGGGTGCGCGAGGCTTCGGCAGCGCCAACATCCGCGCGCTGTACGAGGCCGTCGAGCGCGAACGGGTGGCGGCCGGATGAGAAGCGGTCGATCGTCTGCCGTGCCCGTCTCCGCACGCCTGAAGAAGCGTCTCGCCGCCGACGCTCCGTAGCATTGCGCCACATCCTTTCCACGCCGTCCTCTCCACCCCGTGCGAGCAGGACACCATGCCGCGAAACACGGCCGCGCCGAGCCGATCGGGCGTCGTCTGCCGGCCCGCGGCAGCCGCCGCCGTTTCCGCCGATCTTGTCTGACACATCACCAAGACCGGCCGCACTTCGAGAATCCATCCAGGTTTGTTTGGGAGGCGTCATGACCGAACCGGCGATCGACGAGGACGGTGTCGACTTCGAGCAGCTCTACCAGGGAAACCTGGGCGTCGGACCGCACATGCCGTGGGATATCGGCGCGCCACAGCCGCTGGTGGTGGAGTTGGAGGACGCGGGTGAGATCGGTCAGGACGTGCTGGACGTCGGCTGCGGGCTCGGCGACAACGCGATCTTCCTCGCCTCGCGGGGCCACCGCGTGACCGGTGTGGACGGTGCTCCTACCGCGATCCGCCAGGCCCGCGAGCGGGCCGTCGCCCAAGGCGTCGAAGTCGAGTTCGCCGTGGCGGAGGCCACCCGGCTCGACGGGTTCGAGAACCGGTTCGACACGGTCGTCGACAGTGCCCTCTACCACTGCCTGAACGAACCCGCCAGGAACGACTACCTCGCCGCACTCGTCAGGGCCACCAAGCCCGGCGCGCGCCTGCACCTGTTCTGCTTTTCCGACGAGCTGCCCGACAGTTTCCCCAGCCCCTTCCTGTTCAGCGAGGCAGGCCTGCGGGAGACGATCGGGAAGAGCTGGACCATCACCCGGCTCAGGCCGGCCGTCTACGCCAGCGCGACGACCGCGGCAGACCTGCTGGCGACGAACGAGACGGGCGCGCTGAGCCAGCCGATCGACCCGGAAGCTCTGGCCGGGCTCGGTGTCGATGAGCGCGGCAACCTCCAGTTGCCCGTGTGGCAGCTGACCGCCGTCCGTCCTTAGCCCCGGTTCTCCCGCGCCGGCTGCGATTCCGGCGCGGTGCAAGACGACCCACCGCTGACAGACCACCGAGCTAGGAGACGGCGACCATGAAGCTGACGACCATGACGCAGATCACCCTCGACGGGGTGACCCAGGGAAACGGCAAGGTGTCGGACCAGGAACGTGCGGAAGGATTCGAGCGCGGCGGCTGGGCCCTGGGCGAGAGCGACGAGAGCACCTTCGAATACATCGGCGAGACCTACCAGCGCGCCGACGCGTTCCTGTTCGGCCGGCTGACCTACGAGCTGTTCGCCGGCTCCTGGGGGGCCGTCCCGGAGATGCGCACCCACCCCGTCGGCGCGGCGTTGAACAAGGCCCCCAAGTACGTCGTGTCGAACACGCTGACCGATCCGGAGTGGGAGAACACGACCGTCCTGTCCGGTGACTTCGCGGCGGCCGTCCGGGCGCTGAAGGCCGCTCCGGGCGGCGAACTGCAGGTCCACGGCAGCTCGGTGCTGGTCGCGGCGCTGCTCGAGGAGGGCCTGGTCGACGAGATGATCCTGCTCACCATCCCCGTGGTGCTCGGGCAGGGCCGCCGGCTGTTCCCCGCGGCCGGCCCGGACCTGGCCTTCGAACTGGTCGAGTCGCGCGTCGACTCGAAGGGCCTGACGATCCAGGTCTTCCGGCCGAAGGGGCGCCCGCAGTACGTCCAGCTTTGACGCCGACTGACGGGTCGTCGGCCACGTCGATGACGGTGAGGCCGCCGGGGTGCTCTTCGGGCTCGGCGTGAGGCCCGTCGGCGGACAACAGAATGCAGGTCACGAAAACAACGCCCGGCGGCCGCCGGTCACGAGGACGGCGGCCGCCGGGCGAATCGACGACTGGGCGGGCCGACCTCAAGCCGTCCCGCCATGAGTCAACGCGTCAGGGTGTCTTCGAGGAGCTGACGCGTGGGGAGCTGGTCCTCGATGAGGTCCACCGCCACGAGCCGCAGCTCACTGGTGTAGTGCTCGCCACGGGCGTCGCTGAGCCAGGAGTGTTCGATGTCGGGGAGCATCTCCGAGACGCCCATCAGAGCATCTTCGCCGGCGTCGTGCAGGGTGCGTCGCGCGATCTTGGCGAAGATCTCGACGAGGACGGGACTGTGCAGGTCCAGGAAGAGCGGCTTGGGCTCGACCGGCGTGGTGTAGAAGGCCAGGCGGGGCAGCCCGAGCTCGGTCGCCCACCGGCGGATCGCGGCGAACCGTTCGGCCTCGCTCGCGCCGTCGGCGGGCACGTTGCCGACGGGGAACCGCCAGGTCTCGCGCTGGAGGACGAACCGGTCGAGGGTGATGCGGGGCGTGTGCGGCTCGGTCGAGAACAGCCGCAGCGAGTTGAACACGCTGAAGGTGACCGAGTCGCCGAACATCTCCATGAACTCCGCCTGGAACCGGCCATCCAGGGTGCTGACCATGATCTTGCCGTCGATCCGCTCGACGACCAGCTCGAGAAAGGTGATCTGCTTGGACCGCGGCGGCTGGTAGTCGGCGAAGTGGGACACCGGCTCATCCGAGACCATGAGGTACGTGGTCTTCGTCTCCGGCAGGGCCGGGCGGAACCGGCCAAGCGTGCCGCTCCATTCCCGAGGGCCGAGCCCGGTGACCCGCTGCATCCCGAGGTCGGCCTCAGCGCAGCGTTCGAAGTCGGCCCGGTCGGGGTGCGTGTCCGCGAACAGTGACACGCCGAGGGTGTTGTGGGCGAGGTGGATCTCACCGAGTACGAGCTGGTAGTCGCCCCGGTTGACCGCCTCGGCGCTGGTCGCCGAGATCATCATGTCCGGACAGTGCAGGTGGCCCATCCGCCAGCCGGGGCTGATCTCGGGGAACACCTTCTCGGCCCGGCTGCGGACCTCGGCCAGGGACCGGTGCACGCGGTGCTCGCTGAGGTCGTCGAGGTCGAGGATGTCGCGCCAGCGCCGACTCAGCTCAGCCTTCATCGAGGCGATGCGGGCCTCCGTCTTGGGGTTTGGCCCCACATCCCACATGTCGAACACTTCGGGCATCCGCGGGAAGAGCGCGGCCAGCGGCATGCGGGGTCCGATCTGTGCGGCCAACTCGTCGAAGACCGGCTCCAACAGGTCCCGGTGCCGCTGGGCCGTCGACCCGCAGAGCCACCGCGCGCTGCGCAGCAACGGCTCGAGGGCGCCGCCGAGTTCGGTCATGAGCTCGGGTCCGAGTCGGACGTCGATATCGCGCTGGCAATCCTCGTAAGCCAGGGTGCGGGCGGCATACGTCTTGCCATGGGCCCGGGTCGCCGCCTGACCGGTGAGGCGCTCAAACGTGCTCTCCAGATGCTGCAGCGCCTGGTCCAGCTCGTCGACGGTGCCGGCCGCGGCGACCACGGCCGCCTTGGCCGCCTGCAACTCCCGGAGCTTGGCCAGGGCCGGCTCGCGCAGCGACGCGTCATCGACGGTCTCGAGGAACTCGGCCAGCAGGAGGTCGGCGTCGGTGAAGAACGGCACGTCGAGCCGCCACACGATGACGCCCCGGCCGACCAGGTCACGCAGTACGGCGTACACCTGCTCGGCGTCGGTGGCTTCCAGCTCCGGTCGGGCCAGCACGTCGGCGGCGATATCCCTGGCCGCCTGCTGCCCGGTGCAGCCATGCAGTACCGCCGCCTCGAGCGGGGGCAAGGTCTGCGGCGCCGCCGAGTACGGGAGCGACTTCGTCGGCCAGACGCCCACCGGTCCGCTGAGCTGATCGCCCTCGAGCCGGTAGTCGGGCATTGGTCGTGGGCGCAGCCAGACCTCCATGCCCGGCTCGGCCCCGATGACGGCGGCCAGGGTGTCCACAGTCCACTGCTCGATGTGAACAAAGCGTTTGCGGACCAGGTCGGGGCCGTGGTCGGCGGTCATCGGCGGTCCGTCCTGGCCGAGCCGGATCCAGCCGACCGGCCCGAAAAAGCCGATGGTCTCGTTCTTCGCCGCGTACCGCTGGATCATCCGGGCCACCAGCTGTTCGTACTGCCGGTGGTCGCTGTTGCGGGGGGCGTCCTTCCCGCGCGCGGCCAGCCGGCTTACGCCCGTGTGGTAGGCCTGCCGGTTCTGCCACAGGCCGGCCTCGCCCACGCGGGGATCCCCGGCCAGGTCGACCAACGTGGCCGAGGTGGCCGCGACGGCGGCGTCGTAGGCGGCGGCGAAGCGGCTTTGGGCGGCCTGCTCGTTCTCGGCCAGGGTGTGCAGTTCGGCCAGGGACAGGCCGAGCTCCTGCATACCCTCGAACTCGGACGGCACCCGACCGGCCCGCAGTGCCTTGATGGCCCGCAGCGGACCGCTGCCGCGTCGGGTCAGCGGGTGGCCGGGGAAGCGCTCGCGGAACTCGTCGAAGCGCTCACTGAACAAGCGCAGCGACTCCGCGATCTGCTGACTCAGCCCGACCCGGGCCTGGTGCGCCTCGTCCGCCGCGGTGGCCGCCTCGCTGTGCGCGAGGGCCAGGACCGTGCTCACCGGGAAACCGGCCGAGCGCAACCCGCCCCACGTCCACATCGCCCAATCGGAGGTCCCCGGCAGCGCGATCAAATGATCGGTCATCGGAAGGTTCGTCATAGACTCCATCCTTATGACCGTTCCGGCACGGCGTCCCCTTCCGGCGTGCTCAGAGCGGCGCCGCCCGACATCGTGGTGGGCAGGAGCGAATATCGAGATGTCGAGTGCCCTACTCGAATGTCGGGCAACGATCCCCGGCGGACGCACCGGACAACCGCGCTGCGCAACGATCGCTGCTTGCGGAATGCTCTTTTGCGGCCCGTCGGATGACTAAATCAGTGCTCGAAAATATGATTGAAGCATGGAGATCGCTGAGGCGTATCACGACGACGTCGATGAGATCGTCGACTTTATGATGACCCGTACCCCGCAACAGGACCGGGTGATCCTCCGCTCAATTCTGTATCAGAAGGCGGTGCGCAGCCGGCGGGTGCTGGTCGCCCGCGAGTCCGGCGGCGCGTTGGCCGGCGTGGGCGTCGCGCTGGCCGCGGAGAATCTGCCGGCCGGTTTGCTGTCCGTCATGGTGAACACACGCGCCGATGTCGGTGGGCGCGGGCTCGGCTCGCGGCTTTACACCGCGGCGCTGGCGGACCTGGACGATGAGGTGGTTCAGCTGGTGACGGCCGTTCTCGACGGAGACCAGACGTCGCTGGACGTGGCCGGGCATTGGGGCTTCACGTCCGTGCAACGGTCGATCACCGTCTCCTGCGCCCTCGCCGACGCGCAAGCGCCCGAACCCCCGAGCGGCCAGGTGACGTTCGAGGTGTGCGACGACCTGGTCTTCGACGACGACGAAGCCGTGGAGGCCATGCTGCGGGCGAGCCAGACCAACCCCGAGGCCGAACAAGGCCTGTTCGTCACGTTGTCCGGCTTGCGGGACATCCCGACGCCCGGCCAGCGGTCCGTGGCGGTGCTGACCCGGGTGGAGCGCGGCCCCGCCGCGATCTCGTTCGCGGTCGCCGACGGCGATCAGATGCACGTGACGTACACCGGGGTCGACCCGGGCCGGCGCGGCCGGGCTCTCGGCCGCGCGACCAAGGAGTTCCTGCATGCCCACGCCAAGGATCTCGGCATCCGCATCGCACTCACCGACAACGAAGAGAACAACGCCGGCATCCGCCACGTCAACGACCAACTCGGCTATACCCCGCACAGCGCGTGGCAGTACCTGATCCGAGAGCGTCCCTGATCTCGCCTGACCAACCTGAGACCCCTGCCGGACCAGTCCAGCCTCGCTGATCGACGAGGACGGCGTC
Source organism: Actinospica durhamensis (assembly GCF_018139695.1). GTDB lineage: Bacteria > Actinomycetota > Actinomycetes > Streptomycetales > Catenulisporaceae > Actinospica > Actinospica durhamensis. The sequence goes on from NZ_JAGSOG010000004.1 coordinate 18,796, forward strand.
CACGACCTGGCGGACATCAACGACCGCCAGGTCCTCGGTCTCAAGGGTCAGATGCCTGAGGCCTTATGCCGATGTTCGGCATAAGGCCTCTTATTTGTACTCCGGCGCCCGCGCTGCGCGGGTCCGGCAGGCTACCTGGTGATGCCGAAATCACAGAAATTAATGATCAGGCGTCGTATGAATATCGTAGACCATGCGCGGCAGGCCATACGCGTAAACGCGGCATTACCGCCCGGTCGGCATAGTGCCGCCAATGCCGAAGTCGGCATTGCGCACCTTTCTTCAAGACCGGATACGAGACGTCCGCGTCATCCAGGTGGTCCACCCGGGTCGGGGTGCTCGATCGGTCTCGGCAAGAGCGTCGTCGGCATGAAGCCCGGCTCGCTCAAGGGCCTGAGACCGCGGCCTCAGCAGTTGCGCTGTTCCGCCGGACCGCGCACGATGTCCTGCTCCGGCACGCCCATGTAGTGGACCACGATCTCGTGGTTGGTCGAGGTGACGGCCGACTCGGACCCGGCCCGGTAGTACAGGTCCACCGTGGTGGGCCGCGGGGTGAGGTCCGGCTCGCCGTCGGCCTTGAAGGTGGCGATGATGGTCGGGATGTCGTGGCCGAGCGCGACACCTGCCCGCAGGTAGTACGTGTCCCCGTCCACCGTCACCAGCGTGACGTCGTCGTCGGGGGCGAGCCCCTCGGGCCGGTACACCGGTCGGGTGAGCAGGTCGTACCGGAACACCTCGGCCAGCAGGTCCTCGTGCTCGGCCGGGAGCAGCGGCCGCACCGCCTCGTCCCACCAGCGCAGCAGCAGCCGCTCGGCCTCGGGCTCGGTGAACAGGAACTTGATGGCCTCGCCGAGGCCGTTGGTGCCGACCTTGGCCTGGGCCGCCCGCAGGAACTCGGCCGACGGGTCGGTGGCGGTGGCGATCCACGCCTCCAGGTTGAGCAGCGCCTGGGACTGGCTCAGCCCGGCCAGCCGGCGCAGCGCGACCCAGCTGTGGCGCAGCACCGCGTTCTCGGCCACCACCCGGGCCCAGAACATGAACTTCTGCATCTCCTGGTTCTGGGCGAACGTCATGGTGTCGTGGGCCAGCAGGTACTCGAAGTCGTCGTTGTCCCCGCGGACGCTCTTGATGCCGAACCGTTCCTTCTTCTCCATGTAGTCGGTGTTGGGCAGCAGCAGGAGCGGGTAGACGGCGATGCGCGACATCCGCTGGGCCAGCCGGTCGTAGCCCTCCATGAAGGATTCGATCGTCTCCCCCGGCGCGCCCCAGATCAGCTCCGCGTAGCAGTCCAGCCCTTCGCCGGCGAGCCAGTTGGTGAGGTCCTCCCACTCGTTGACCTTCATGTTGCGCCGCCGCATCAGATCGAGCGCGGTGTCGTTCAACGTCTGCAGCGCCAGGGTGAAGGAGCTCTTCATGCCGGCTTCCTTCATCGTGCGCACGATCTGGTAGAACGTCTTCGACTTGTTCTTGGCCCACGACGTCTCCAGCGCCCGCGGGAAGCCGTACCGGTCCCGAGTCTCGATGAGCGCCTTGACGAACTCGTAGTCGCCCGGCAGCATGCCGAAGTTCGCGTCGCAGGCCACCACCGTGTGGACCCCGAGCTTGCCGAAGATCTCCAGTTCCTCGCGCAGCCGCTCGATCGAGAACGCCCGCACCTTCTGGCCGGTCGCGCCGCCCCAATAGCAGAACGAGCACTTGTACGGGCAGCCCCGGTTGGTCTCCATCAGGGCGACGTCGTAGCGGAACTTGCCGTCGGCGTCGGTCAGATCGAGCGCGCCGGTGAGGAACGGCGACGGGATCGAGTCGAGGTCGTCGATGCGGGCCCGCTCGGCCGTGGTGACGGCCTTGCCGTCGACGCTCTGGAACGAGAGCCCGTCGATGTCGGCGAGGTCGTGCCGGCTGGCGCCGTCGAGGTAGGCCCGCAGCAGGTCGCGGAACGTCAGTTCGCCCTCGCCGTTGATGACGATGTCGACCTCGGGGAACATCCGGAACACCCGGTCCGCCTGGTTGGTCGCGTGGTTGCCGCCGAAGACGACCCAGCCGTCCGGGTTGAGCTGCTTGAAGGTGGCGGCCAGGGCGCCGAACGAGTGGTAGTTCCAGCCGAGCACCGAGAACGCGATGACGTCGGGGACGCCGTCGGTGAACAGGGTGTTCGCCATCGTCGTGTTGGTGACACCGCCCCGGAAGTTGACGATCTCGATGTTCGCCTCATGCCGGATGCGGTCGTCGGACAGGGCCATCGACTTGAGATACCCGGCCGCCAGCGGCATCGACTCGAGCGGCATGTCCCAAACGCCCTGCTGTACCAGACAGACCTTCGTGGATTGTTCAAGAGACACGGGTAGCTCCTTGCACGATGGAAGGACCAGGGTCATCTCCATCGTCAGCAGCCGGAGAACAGGTAGGCGTCTCCGATGTTGCGTACGCAGGGTGAGGAAGCACAATCGATGAGTGAGCGACGCGCTGAAGGCCTCTGATCATTGGCCCGCGCCGGCTACCCGGTGATCGCAAGCTGCTCGAACACCGGGCCTGCGCCGGCCCCGAAGCGCGCCGCATCCGTTGCCGATCAGGCAATCCAGAGGATGCGCTCCCGCGCGCGCAGGTGCGAGGGTCATGTTAAGCCCGGCCGCCTGTCTGTCCTGCACGGACTTACGCCGCCGCTCTACCCGACCTGGACACGAGAGTAGGCCAATGAAACCGTTCAGTATCGACATCCCCCAGAGCGAGCTCGACGATCTCCGGCGCCGGCTGGCCCATGCGCGCTGGTCGCAGGATCTGCCCGGAGTCGGCTGGGCCCGGGGGGTTCCGCTGGACTACCTCAAGAGCATGACGGAGTACTGGCTCAACGGCTACGACTGGCGGGCCATGGAGCGGCAGCTCAACGGCCTGCCGCAGTTCACCACGGAGATCGACGGCGCGAACGTCCACTTCATGCACGTACGTTCTCCGGAGCCGAACGCCCTGCCGCTGATCATCACGCATGGCTGGCCCGGTTCGGTGGCTGAGTTCCTCAATGTCGTCGGCCCGCTCACCAACCCCGTCGCGCACGGCGGCGACGCGGCGGACGCGTTCCATCTCGTCATCCCGTCCATCCCCGGCTACGGCTTCTCGGGTCCGCTGCGCGAGCCCGGGTGGGACATCGCCCGCATCGCCCGGGCCTGGGCGGAGCTGATGAACCGTCTGGGCTACGAGCGTTACGGCACCCAGGGCGGTGACTTCGGGTCGCCCATCTCCCTCGGCGTGGGACGGGTCGACCCCAAGCACGTCGTCGGGGTGCACACCAACATGTTGGCGGTGTTCCCGTCCGGCGATCCGGCCGAGATGGCGAACCTCAGCGGCGAGGACATGGCCCGCCTCGGCGGCCTCGCGAAGTTCGACTCCGACGGCTCGGGCTATATGAAGCTCCTGTCGACGAGACCGCAGACCGTGTCGTATGCACTCAACGACTCGCCGATCGGCCAACTGGCGTGGATCATGGAACGCTTCAAGGAGTGGACCGCGCCGGCCGAGGTGCCCGAGGACGTGATCGATCGCGATCTGCTGCTGACCAATGTGATGATCTATTGGCTGACCGGCACGGCCGGCTCATCCGGGCAGCTGTACTACGAGATCACCGATCTGCAGCGCAGGCAGTCCGCCGACCCGACCGGCGAGATGCTGGCCGGATACCGGGAGGAGCCGCTGAACGTACCCCTCGGCGTGGCCGTCTTCCCGAACGACTGCTTCGTCCCGGTGCGCCGTCTGGCCGACCGTGACTTCACGTCCATCGCGCACTGGAGCGAGTTCACGCGCGGCGGGCACTTCCCCGCCATGGAGGTCCCGGATCTCTTCGTGAATGACGTCAGGGCATTCTTCCGCACCGTGAAGTAGCAGCCGCGTGGTTGTGCGCCGCCCGCCCTCGTGGCCGGGCGGCGCACCAGCGTGACGTGCGGCAATCCGACGCGCGGTAATCCGACGCGCGGTAATCCGACGCGCGGTAATCCGACGCGCGGTAAGAGCATCGCCTCGTGCCTCATCAAGATCGCTGTGTCGCAACAGCGATCTTGATGAGGCACGAGGCGATTTCCTGCTGCGAAACCCGGTGCCCACGACCCGGAGGACGGTCCACTCCTCCGGGTCGGGCGTCATCGCGGGGATGTCGGGCGAAGTCCTCAGGGTTCGCGTAAGAGCCTGGCGGCTCGTTCGGCGATCATGATCGTGGCCGCGTGGGGGTTGCCGCGCACGATGCTGGGCATGATCGACGCGTCCGCGATGTGCAGTCCCCGGATCCCGTGGACGGCCAGGTCGGGGCCGACGACCGTCCCCTCGCCGGTACCCATCCGGCAGGTCCCGACGGGATGGTGGGTCGACCGCACCTCCTCGGCAAGGTAGGTGTCGAGTGCCTCGTCGGTGGTGAGTTCCTGGGCCGGCGCCATCGGCGGACCACAGAGCGCGCGCAGAGCCGGGTCGTCGAACAGGCGGTCCCGGACCCAGACGAGCCCATCCCGCAGGCTCTCGCGGTCGTGGCCGTCGCTGAGGTAGGCCGGGTCCACCAGCGGCGGTGCTCCGGGGTCCGCTGACGCCAGGCGCACCGTGCCGCGGCTGCGTGGCGTCAACAGAATCAGCATGCAGCTGACTATCGGCTGCGGGAACGGTGTCCCGTCGGGGCCGGATCGGAGCACCACGAAGGACAGTTGAAGGTTCGGTGCGGGAGTGTCGGGGTCCGTCTGCAGCAGGGCACCCGCTTGGAAGTGGACGCCCTGCTGGTCGTGCCCTGACTCGGCCGGAGGGTCGATGCCCGGCAGCGACGGCCAGATGATGGGCTCCAAGGGGTGGTCCTGGAGGTTCGCGCCGACACCGGGTAGATCGTGGACGGTCGCGATGCCGTGCTCGGCCAGGTGTGCGGCCGGTCCGATGCCGGAGAGCATCATCAACTGCGGGGTACGCAGCGCCCCCGCGGTCAACACCACTGTCCGGCGGGCACGGATCACGCGCCTGGTCGAGTCGGCGAGCTGCACGCCGTTGACGGCCTTGCCGGCCGTCAGCAGGCGGGCGACCGGGGACGCCGTCGCGACGGTGAGGTTGGGCCGACCGAGCGCGGGCTGCAGGTAGCCCTCGATCACGCTGTGCCGCTTGCCGTTCACCGCGTTGGATCGCAGCGGTCCGAACCCGGCGCGACCGTCGTCGGCATCGATGTACGGCAGGACCTTGAGCCCCTGGTTGCCGCCTGCCGCGATGAACGCCTTGGCGAAGACGTCGAGCCCGGTGGCGTCGCTGAGCGCCATCGGCGAGTCGGCACCGCCGATGCGGGGAGCTGTTTTTTCGATCGCGCGGAAAACAGGAAGGACCGAGTCCCAGCCCCACCCGCTCGCGCCCGCCTTGGCCCAGGAGTCGTAGTCGACCGGGTGCCCCCGCAGCCACACCATGGAATTGACCGCGCTGCCACCGCCCAGCGCCCGCCCGGTCAGCAGCGAGACTGCTCGACCGCCGAGTGCGGCCTGTGGTGTCGTCAGATGTTCCCAGAACCAGGGCGACTCCGGCTCGTGAAGCCAGATGGCCGACGACTGATTCGTGAACTCGGGGCCGTCGAGACGTTCGCCTGCCTCCAGTGCCAGCACGCTACAATTCGGGTCCTCACTGAGCCGGGCCGCGAGAACACATCCCGCGGCGCCGGCTCCGACGACGATGACGTCTACCTCTTCGGGCAGCTCAGACGCGTTGTTCACCAAGCCGGGCATGCGTGACATTGAAGCAAGCAAAGCTGGGCACGAACAAGCCGAACAACACCCTGCGGGGCATATTCAGCACGGCCGAAGAAGGGCCGCCCGTGTCACGGCCTGCCGACCGCCTCGACGTCACCGAGGTTGCCGACACCGGATCCGCCGGCTCCGCCACCGCGCTCCGCTCGGTGACGACGGGGCCGGGCGCGGCACGAGCGGGACGGGCACTTCGGGAGATGCGTGCCGGTGGCGAGGGCTGTGACCATTCATGGTGTTCGCGACCGTGCCGCGTGAGGAGGGTTGCATGCCCGTACGTCGAAGCATCGCCGCTACTCGCTGCCGCGCAACGTGTTCCGGACCTCGCCGTTCGCCCGGTCGACCGCGTTCGCGTCCCCCGGCGGCGCCGGGCGGGGGCCGGCCGGAGAGCGGACCCGCGATCGGGCCGGCCGCGTACGTCACGTCGCCGTACCCGCGCCGGCGCGGCTGATCCGATCCGGCTCATGCATTTTACAACTATCCATGGAGGAAAACATGCTTGCGGAGGCGTTTTTCCAGGTGGGTCGCGGACTGGTCAAAGACCTTCCGCCCAAGGGACGCGAGTACTTCGCGGCCCGGGTCTGGAACCCGACCCGATACGACAAGTCGAGCCTGGGCGGTCCGGAGATCGCGGACAACGAGCGGCGCATCATCGAACTCATCGAGCGTTACGGCGAGGGAGCCCAGCGAACGATGGAGTTCGGCAGCGGGCCGGGCATCTACCTCGAGGCGGCGGTGAAGCACACGTCGGCGCCCGAGGTGGTCGGGGTCGACGTGTCGGCCAAGGCGCTCGCGGCCAGCCGCGACCGGGTCAACAGCCCGCGGCTGCGCCTGGTCCACGGCGACTTCTGGTCCGACCTCGAGCTGGGCCAGGCCGACGTGGTGATCTGTGTCAACGCGATCCACCACCTGGGCCGGGTCCAGGACGTGATCGAGCGGCTGAAGAAGTTCGTCAAGCCGGGTGGCGTGCTCATCGGCAACGTCTGGACGATGGACCACTACCACGAGTACCAGCGCAACGTGCACGGCCCGTGGCGTCACCTCGGCCGCAGCCTGTCGTTCCTGGGCAACGCGGTCGCGCTGCGGGCGACCGACGGCCAGATCCACTGGGGCGCCTACCGGTCGCAGATCCTCTACGTGAACGAGGTCGACGCCATTCTGCGCAGCGTGTCGACGGACGTGCTCTACCGCTCCAACACCCGGTACCTCACCGGGTTCGCCATCCGTTGCTAACGGGTTGCCTGAGGGTTTGTTCGTAGCCTGTCCGTCTTGATGCGGGTGCGAACGTAGCGGCCTCGCCGGGTTTTGCACGGGAGTCACCACACGACCGTGCACACCCCGACGAGGCCTTGTGTCCATCCTGGGGTCATGCGGAACCGGATCCGTCAGGCCGAAACCGCCGCGGGGTTCGGCGTGGACCGCGCGGGCTTCCGGTCGCGGTGACCCGTACTGCACAAGCGTGAAGAGGTCGCGATGAGTGCCCTGTGAAACTATTCGAAGTAAAGACTTCAACTCGTGGCGCTTGCGGGCGTCTTGTCAGGGAGGGCATTCATGCGAGTCTTGCTGACCTGCTATCCGGCAAACGTTCATCTGTATCCGATCGCACCGCTGGCCTGGGCGCTGCAGAGTGCCGGACACGAGGTTCGCATCGGCACGCATTTGCACGGGGGCTTCGCGGACGCCCTTACGCGGACCGGCCTCATCACGGTGTCACTCGGGGATCCCAACGATCCCGAGCCGGTTCTCAGGCCGGACGCCAGAATGTCCGCCATGCCGGACGAAGTGGACGCCTACGCGAAGATCATGGGCCTGAACCCGGACGAGCGCGAACACTGGATCTGCTTCTATCAGTACCTTATCAATCCGATTTCCGAGTATCTGAGGCCTGACCTTCCGTATGCGGACGACCTGGTGGAGTTCGCGCGCACGTGGAAGCCGGACCTCGTGCTCTGGGATCCGGTGTTCGCGCCCGGTGCGGTGGCCGCGGCGGCCAGCGGTGCGGTCCACGCACGCTTCCTCGGCAGCATGCTGGACTGGCCCGGCTTCTTTCACAACAGACTCGAGGAATACCGGACCCAGCTCGAGGCGGCCGGACTGGTGGCGAACCCGTTCGCGGAGGCGATGCGGCCGCTGGCCGAGCGATACGGCGTAACGGTCGACAAGGAACTCCTGTTCGGGCAGTGGACGGTTGATCCGCTGCCGGACGGTATTCGGCTGGAGACCGATCTGCCGAAGCTTCCTGTGCGCTGGGTGCCGTACGCCTTCGCGGAGACCTCCCAGCCGTGGCTGCTCCAGCGGCTGGAGCGGCCGCGAATCGCCCTGTCGCTGGGCGAGTCGATGCGGCGGGTCGTCAACGGTGACTTCGGTCGCACGCCCAAGCTGTTCGAGGCCTTGGCCGACCTCGACGTGGACGTGATCGCGACCCTGAACAGTCGCCAGCTCGACGGGGTGCGGCGGATTCCGGACAACGTGCACGTGTCCGATTGGCTGCCCCTGCCTCAGGTTCTGCCGACGTGCTCGCTCCATATCCACCACGGTGGCAGCGGCACAGCCATGCCGGCGGTCGCGTCGAGGGTGCCGCAGATCGTCACCGACACCGACGAGTCCAACATGCTTCGCCGCGTCACGGCGGCGGCTGTCACCGGGGCCGCCATGACCAGCGACGAAATCGAGTACGACGAGGCCGCGGCCGCGGCCGAGGCGGTCTGGGAACTCCCGGCAAAACACATGATGGCACCCTGGTGGTCGAACTACGTGGTCAAGTACGGCGCGGGTGTCAGGATGAACTACCAGACCATGTCCGTGGAGGAGATCCGCAAGCAGATCCTCGAAGTCCTGCACGGACCGTCGTACCGGGCCGGCGCCAACAAGCTGCACGACATCTGGCTGGCGACCCCGAGCCCGAACGAGATCGTTCCGGCGCTGGAGCGACTGACCGCCGAAGGCCGCAGCCGGATCTGAGTTCGGCGCCGGAACGCAGACGGCTGCTGGTCAGCCTCCTGGACGGCACGCCGATCCGTGCCCGGTCCGCTCGGTGGAAACCCGCGGCAAGCCAGCGTTCTGAGACATGGTCGCCGAGATCATCAGTAACTCCGGCGGCGGATGGGTGCCCGGACTCCGGGCACCCATCGAGGAGAGTTGTCGCACATATAATTCCGGCGTATCATCCACACCGGCCACCACCCCCCGCCACGCCGACTACCGAGACTTCTGCGACGCCGTCTGCGGACTATTCCCGATAGTCGGCACGGCGGGATTGGAACACGACAATGCCTCATAAATACGGCCCGAGTCAGCTGCGGATGCGCCACAACGATGTTCACGTCACTGCCGAAGCGGCCAGGGAATTGGACAGCTTCAAGTCGCAGCCGATCAACTTCAAGATCGGATTCTGGGATCCCAGCGTCAACGGGGTGCGGTATCTGAAGGCGCTGACCTATAACCTGGCAGCCGGGTTGAGCGCGGAAAGCCGGGCCAGATTGCGCAGAATCAGCAATCGGAACATCGGCGAACCGATCACGGTGAAGTACGCCGGGGACGCGGTCTGCATGGACTACGTGCAGGCGGTGCTCGAATTGGAGTTCATCACGGCCGGTTTCAATCCAGACGGCCGGCGGATCCTGGAGATCGGTGCCGGGTACGGGCGCGCCTGCCACACCATGCTGTCGAACCACGACGTCGCCGCGTACTACATCGTCGATCTGGAAAACTCTCTGACGCTCTCCAGCGGGTACCTGGAGAAGGTGCTCGATGCCGACCAGTTCGCCAAGGTCCACTTCCTCACGATCGACGAGGTGGACGAACTGCCGGACTCCGAGCGCTTCGACCTGGGCGTCGGCGTCAACGCGTTCGCCGAGATGACCGTCGACACCGTGCGGAACTACCTTGCGTTCATCGACAAGCGCTGCGACCACTTCTATGTGAAGGACCCGGTCGGAAAATACCTGGACGGCAGCCTGGACGGTCACTCGGAGGGCCGTGAGGTGGTCGAGCTGGCATTGACCACCGGCATGTTGCAAGACGTCATCGACGTCCATGACAGCGAGGCGGTTGCGGCCCACGCCCGCAACTTCGTTTCGGCCTACCAGCCTGGTGCGGCGTGGCGTTGCTCCGCCGACGGCTGGGCCGCGCCATGGAGCTTCTACTGGCAGGCGCTGTACAAGAACGAGCGTCCGGCAGCGTAGAGGTGAGTGATCTTTCATGATTCCGCTGTTCAATGTCGCAATGTCGCAGCAGGACGCGCTGGACCGGGTAGCCGGCGTTCTGCGCAGCGGTCGGCTCGAACACGGGCCGATCGTCACGGAGTTCGAAGGCGTACTCGGCGAGCGCATCGGCAACCCGAGGGTCATCGCGCTCAACAGCGGCTCCTCGGGCCTGCATCTCGGCATCGATCTCGCAGCCCGGTCGCGATCGGCCGAGGGGCGCCACGGTGACGAGCCGGGCGAGGTGCTGAGCACCCCGCTGACCTTCGAGGGTACGAACTGGCCGATCCTCGCCAATGGACTGCGCATCCGTTGGGTAGACGTCGATCCGGCCACGTTGAACATCGACCTTGACGACCTGGAACGGAAGATCTCGCCCGCGACCAGGGCGATCGTGGTCGTGCACTGGACCGGCTATCCAGTGGACCTGAACCGGCTACGCGAAATCCTGGACCGGGCGGAGGAACGCTTCGGGTTTCGTCCGATGGTGATCGAGGACTGTGCACAAGCCTGGGGGGCCACGTACCGGGACCTGCCCCTGGGTAACCATGGCAATATCTGCATGTTCAGCTTCGGCGCGCTCAAGCAGCTCACCTGCGGTAGCGGTGGGATGCTCGTTCTCCCGGACGACGATCTTTATGAGCAGGCCAGATCGCGCAGGTGGTACGGGATCAACAGGCAGGCAGACCGGATGCACGGTGGCTACGACGTCTCCGAGTGGGGCTTCCGCTTCTACATGAACGACATCGCCGCCGCGATCGGCCTCGCGAACCTGCAGCTGGCCGACGAACTGGTGGAGCGTCATCGGACCAACGCAGCCTTCTACGACAAAGAACTGTCCGGAGTGCCGGGCCTCGAGCAGACGGAGCGGGCTCAGGACAGGCAAGCTTCGTTCTGGGTGTACCCCGTCAAGGTGTCCGACCGGCCATCGTTCATGCGCAAACTCGCCGACGCGGGCATCGTGACCAGCATCATTTCCCGACGCAACGACGCGCACAGCTGTGTCGACGCCATGAGCACGACGCTTCCCGGCCTCGACAGCGTGTCCGATCGAGTGGTCTACATCCCGGTCGGCTGGTGGTTGTCCGAAGGCGACCGCGCCCACATCGCGGAGACGATCAAAGCCGGCTGGTGACCGCCGCCACGTGTGAAGCCTTGGTTGGCGCGTGAGGATGTGCAGGCTTGACCACGGCATCAAGGGGTTGGTCCATGAGGGCTTCGCCCGCCGGGATGGCGGCGACATAGCCGTCCTCAGGACAGAACCTCACGGATATGAATATTCCGCAATAGCATGGCCGATATTCACATCGCACGGCATCCCGGTAAGGGCGCCTCTGGCTTTCCGCCGGAGGGGCCCCGCCGGACGGGTGCCCCGAGTCAGGCGCTCCGGGAGATGTCCAGCCGCTCGGCGCCGGCCGTGAACCCGGCGGACTTGTACGTCGCGACGGCACCGGCCAGGGAGTTCTGCGTGCACACGAAGGCGCTGGACGAGCCCATCGCCCGCAGCGCCGCCGCCCCGGCGAGCGTGATGGCCCTGCCGTGGCCTTGATGGCGGTGGTCCCGGTGCGTGCCCAGCGGCTCGATCAGGCCGGGCTTGCCCGGGCCGGCCAACCAGACGCCGATGTTCGCCACCGGGGTGTCCTGGTCGTCGTAGGCGATCAGGAAGCGGGCGTCGGAGAATGCCGGTCCGGCGGCCAGCGCGTGCCAACGGTCCATCGAGAAGGTCGACTTTTCCCACGCCGCCACGGTGACGGCGATCCACACGTGCGCCGAGTCGGAATCGGCCACCTCGATCCGCAGCCCCGGGTCCTGCACCGGTTCCGCGAGGTCGAGGGACAGCGGGGTCCACGCGTCGTCGGTCTTCCAGCCGTCCGCCAGCAGCAGTTCCTTGACCAGCGTGCCGTTCGCCGCCGCCAGATACACGGCTCCCGCGGGCAGTACGCCTCGCTCCGGGGCCGAGAAGTCCTCGATGAGGACCCGGGCCGTCGCCTCGTCCCGCTGGAGCTCCGGTGCGACCGCCAGCCGCAGCAGGTCGGGCTGGTCCAGAAACCCGACGGCGACGATCCGGCTGTCCCTGCTCCAGGTCCGGACGGTCGAGACCACCTTCTCCACGCCGTGCGAGCAGGCCCAGCCCAGGTCGCCGGGATGCAGCTCCAGCGGCGCCTTGTCGTGCTGCCAGTCCCGCAGCGCGGCGAGGACTTCGTGGAACTCGGTGACTCCCGGCGTGCTCAGCGCAATAGTCATGGGCAGATCACACACCCGTCTGCCGCGCCGCGCATCTGGTTTTCCAGCCGGCGCAATGCAAGGCTCATCGAGCGTGACCTCAGCATCAAAGGCCTGAGCGTTTCGTGGTCGGCTGTGCGTCCGCCGGTGTGGGTGGTGAGGTGGCCTCGGGCTCGTCGGGTGGTGCCGCAGCGGGCGCGCAGTCGCTGGTCGGCGGGGTTGCGATACCCGAAGGCGCAGCGCGCATCAGTCTTGATCAGTCGGTTGACGCCCTCCGAGGAGGCGTTCGTGACGCCGGTCGTGAAATCGCGGTCGGCGTGAAGCCGCACCATTTACGCTCCACCCCATGCGCACTGTGTTCATCTTCCCCACAGGAGAGCGGGCCGAGACTGTTGCCTCACTCGACCGGAACCTGCCCCAGCAGCGCGATCCGTGGACCTACAACGGCGACCTCTATATCAACATCGACGATGAGCAGACCGGCTACCTCTTCTCCGACTGGGATCCCGACGATGTGACGGCAGTCGAAGCGGCCATGCAGCACCACCCCACCTGGGCAGTGCAGATCGACATCTCCGGGCGGATCGACGGCACCGCGGAGGTTCACCACATGGTCGCACTACTGCTGGAACACGGCGGCGTGGCGACCGATGACTACTCGGCCCACCCCTGGACTCTGCAGGAGATCGAGTCCGGAGAGACGATCGACGGTCTGCGCTTCTTCGACTTCCGAGCCTTCCACGAGCTCAATCAGGAGCGCTGAGGGCGGAGTCAGGACGTCAGCCCCGTCCCGGCCAGCCGTCACGGTTCGAATACGACTCGAACGAGTACTGCGTCCTACGGTCCCATTCCTCACTTGTCACCAGCTCAAATGCGTTCTGGGCTACGTACAGCAGCCACTCACCCTCCAGATTCGTCGCCGTGAACGGCCCGAAGCCCGAGGGGTCATCGAAGACGCCCTCATAAACGTCGCGCCCGGCTGCGACCACCGCGCACCGCGCATAGAGGAAATGATCACCCGACTGCGGAAAGGGGGCGTCCGGGGACCCCATGTTCGCCACGGGCAAGCGTCCGAAGCGCTCCTGGTCGAGCCGATACAGGGACTCGGCTATCCGTTCCCCGAACCCGGCGATCTCCTGCACCTCCCGCAGGGCCAGGGCGTTCGTCAGTCGAGTGCATGAGTCATAGTCGGTCCGTCCCCCGAGGGTGGCGATCAGCTTCCAGAAGTCGTCCCAGGTCATCACGGCTGCAGCATCGCACGCACCACTGACAACGCGTTCTCCGCACAGGAACCGGCACCCGCAGTCCAGGATCAGTCGAGGTTCCGGGTGGTGATCGCGGTCTGGGTGAATCTGGGTGCGGTGTTGCGGATCCCGGGCGGGGTGGCGAGGTTCGCGCTCTCGGACTACGTCATGACCGTGTGACGATCGAGCGCGTCGCCGGGATCCGGGTGCGTGGTCCCGGATGGTGGCCCTGGGGCGGCATTACCGCGGCCGACTGGCCGGCTGGCGGACGGGCGCGGGGTGGTGTGCCGCGTCCCGGAGGTCGCGCTCGATCTGGCGGTCGGGGCCGGCAGCTGGTCGGCGATGGGCGGAGCGTGCGCTGGGGCTCGGTGCGCTGTTCGGTCGCGCTCGGGCACGTCGGCATCTTCATGTTCTGCCGGGTGGGTGGCGAGGAGTTGGTTGTGACCGCCGACACTGCGGCCGGGCCGTGCGAGATCGCCCGGCACCGGCTCTGGACTCCGGGCGACACTGCATCCTCGACGAGCACTACCTCGACTGCCCCGACCGCCCCGACGGCTGGGCGATCCTGGCTCCCAGGCCCGAGCCGCGGCCCCAGGCCCAATCCACGGATCGCCTCCGAGGGCTGACGGGGTATTCGGCGGCGGTCAAACGCGGCGAGCGAGCCACGTCGGTCAGCACTCTGATCGTGATGCGACCGTTGGTAGAGGCGGTTTTATGTGCTAGGCACCATGGAAGATGTTGCGGGTAGTCGAGGACCTGCAAACTATCACTAGGCCCATCCAGGTGAATGTTGGTTTGCCGGACAGGCTATTCGAAGTCACCTGTCCGCGAAATCGCTCGTTTGCCTTGGGTCGTTTATCACTTCAGCAGAATTTCAGCACGCATAGGCTGCGGGCGTTCTCGAGAACTCATCGGCGAAGCCCAATCCAACGCGCCGTCGTGCGGACACCATACCGCTCAATATACGTGGTGTGATGTGTGCCATTCACGAGGTGGCATACCTAGACCGTAACTGCGACGGCGTCGATTCTTGCTCTGTGTCGATGGGCGGTCGCACTACAGAGTAGGAACGTCACGCCTTCCTGCGTCGAGACGAGTGTCGTGGCGAGTGTGTTCCGCGCGGCGTCGATGAAACGGGAAATGTGATGCAGGACTAGGGCTTTCGCGATGCCGCGCTGAACCATGTCAAGTTCTTCGAGGGGCGTTTCTGGTTCCTTTAGGTAACCAAGTGCGGTCGTTGACGTCGCCATGTTGGCGCTTGGCACCTTTGTCGGCGGGTGCACTGATCAGGTGATTCTTGGCTGCCGTTGATTGCGCCTGCTGATCAACGGTGCAGAAAATCCATCACTGGAGGAACCATGCATTCGGCAGTGCGGGAAGCCATACATCTCATAAAGTCCAGGTATGCCGAACCCATAACGCTGGGCGAGCTGGCCTCGTCGGTCTTCGTCAGTCCGTATCACTTCTGCCGAGTCTTTGGTAAAGCCACCGGTCTTACGCCTGGTCGGTACCTGGCGGCGGTTCGCATGTTCGAGGCGAAGCGCCTGCTGTTGACCACGTCGCTGAGGGTCACGGACATCGTGTGCAGCGTCGGCTACAACAGCACCGGCACGTTCACCACAAGATTCACCAGCATGGTCGGGATGACTCCGACCCAGTACCGGGACCCGGACGTGCAGGCGCTCCTGGTGGCCATGGCGCCGGACCTGTTGCGTCTGCCGTCATCGGCGACATTGCGCGCCGCAGGCGTGGCACATGCCTCCCCGCCCGTCCACCGTGGTGGCACCGTGATGGTCGCGGCCGAACTGCCGTTGGCAGTCGGTCCCGTGCAGGTTCTGGTGGGGATATACCCGGAGCGCATTCCACAGGGCGCGCCGGTGGCCTACCGCTATGGGGAGATGAACGGAAGCGGCCTGATGACGATTGCCGGTGTGCCGGCCGGGCGATGGCATATATGGGCGGTGGCCGGTCAGGACAACGAGTCCCCGCAATGGCTGCTCAGCGGCAGATCCGTGAGCCCCGTGGTGGTGCGTCCTGATCAGTCCGCGCGAGCGACTGTCCGGATGAGGGAACTGAGCCCCAACGATGTGCCGGTAGCTCTCTCGCTTGCGCCGTGGCGAAATCGGAGTCTGGATATGCAGCCTTCCCAGCTGGTCGGCGCGGCCGCCTGAGGTGATCCGGTCACCGCTGTTGAACAACCGTCGAACTACCTACCGGGCGCGCTGGCGCACGGCGCGCGGGTCCGGTCGTCGCACGAGGTTCAGCATCTTTCACGTGCCTCGGACGATCGGTACGCGTGCACCGCAACTCATGGACGCTTCGAGGACCGGCGGGCCCGAATCCGAGCAACGCGGAGGACCTGCCGGCACGCCGAGGCTGCGAAGGTGTCCAGGGGACTCTCGGAGCTCTAATGGAGGTGAGCAGCTGATGGCTGTGACTGCGATCCAGGACGTGCGAGAAGTGTTGGGCGCCTACCCCGAACTCGCGGACGTCGCGGTCCTGACACATGTGCAGGAGCCTGTGGGCCAGGTCCTGGTGGCCTACGCTGTGCCCAACAGCCCTGATTTCGACCTGGAGGCGCTGCACAGGTACGTCAGGGCGATGTTGCCCGGCAGCGCGGTGCCGGCCGCCATCGTGGTCGTCGACGCCATCCCGACGGACTTCGCGGGAACGCCGGAGTCGCAGGCGCTGCCCGCACCGGATCTGCGTGGCCTGGTGCCCTACCGATCACCCGACACCCCGCGCCAGGTCGCCCTGTGCACGATCTTCGCCGAGGTGCTCTCCAGGCCTCGGTGCGGCGTCGATGACGACTTCTTTCGCCTGGGGGGCGAGTCGATCGACGCCATGCTGATCGCGAGCCGGGTCGGCCCGGAGTTCGGCCTGGAGATATCGATGAACGAGGTTTTCGATGCGCCCACCGTCGCGGAGCTCGACCAGCTTCTGACTCGGCTGAGCAGCACCGGAGGCTGACGACGGTGAAGGTTGCCAACAGGTTGCGAGGCCTGCAGCAGTCCGCGCTCGGGGCCATGACGGTGCGCTGTCAGGAACTCGGTGCCCTCAACCTCGCGCAGGGGCTCAGCCTGGTGCCGCCGCCCGCTTCGCTGCTTGCGGAGGGCGCACGAGACTTCAAGGACATCGGTCATTCCTACAGTCAGCCCGAAGGCCTCGCCGTCTTTCGCGAAGCCGTCTCCGACAAGGTGAACAGGCGCACCGGGCTCGGCATCGATCCCGCCACCCAGGTCTTGGCCACGGTCGGCGCGACGGGAGCTCTCATGGCGACGCTCACGGCCCTGCTCAACGCGGGAGACGGCGTCATCCTGTTCGAGCCCTTTTTCAGCTATTACCTGTCCTCGCTCAAGATGCTGAACCTGAGCCCCGAGCCGGTCCGGCTCGTCGGGCCGGACTTCGCGATCACCGAGGAATCGTTGCGGGCCGCCGTCACCGGCCGGACGCGTGCGATGATCATCTGCTCGCCGAACAATCCGAGCGGACACCGGCTCACCGCGGCGGAGCTCGAGATCGTCTCGGCCGTGGCGGATGAACATGATCTGCTCGTCATCACCGACGAGGTGTATGAAGAAATCTACTTCGGTCCGGCTCCGCATCTCGCCGCGGCGACGGTCGGAACCCTCAAGGAGCGAACGGTGACCTTGGGGTCGCTGGGAAAATCGTTCAGCATTCCCGGATGGCGGCTCGGTTACGCCCACGGCCCGGAACCACTGATCAGG
Organism: Actinospica durhamensis; assembly: GCF_018139695.1. Lineage (GTDB taxonomy): Bacteria > Actinomycetota > Actinomycetes > Streptomycetales > Catenulisporaceae > Actinospica > Actinospica durhamensis. The sequence continues at coordinate 35,928 of NZ_JAGSOG010000004.1, forward strand.
TCGATCAGGATCGCGGCCGACGCGCTCGTGGTCTGCGCGCCCGCTCCGCTGCAGGAGCTCGGCGCGCGGGCGCTGAGCCTGGGCGAGGATTATTACCGCGATCTCCGCGCGATGTATGACCGCAAGCGCCGGACCCTGGCGGAAGGCTTCGCCGCCGCTGGGCTGTCGCCCAACGAACCGGAGGGTTCTTACTACCTGTTCGTCGATTGCTCGCCGATGGGCGTGACGACTGGGGTGGAAGCGGCCGAGATCCTGCTGGAGAACAGTCTCGTCGGGACGGTGCCCGGAGAGGTGTTCTACGTGGCCGCACCGGATCGTCCGTACGTCCGCGCCTGCTTCTCGCTGCCGGACGAGGTAATCGCCGAAGCCGTCAGCAGATTAGTGAAGGGGGTCTGACCATGGTCGAGAACGTGAGTGGGCCGGCCGGTGGTCGCGCGGTTCTCGTGACCGGCGCGGCGAGGGGTATCGGGTGGGCTGTGGCCAGACGGTTCGCGGCGGCCGGTGACCGGGTGGCGATTCTGGACAAGGTGCGGGGTGGTGCCGCAGACGAGTTGGTGGCCGGCCTCGACGGCAGCGGGCATATCGTCGTCGAGGCCGATCTGCTGGACGGTGCGGCCGTGCTGGCGGCGGTGGACTCGGCTGCCGAGCAGCTCGGCGGCCTGGACGTCCTGGTGAACAACGCCGGCATCTTCGTCGCGCACCCGATCACGGAGGTGGACTACGCCGCCTGGCAGGAGCACTGGCGCTCGACGCTGGGGGTCAACCTCATCGGAGCGGCCAACGTGACCTGGTGTGCGGTGCGGCACATGAAGGAGCGCGGCGGGCGGATCGTCAACGTCTCGTCGCGGGGTGCGTTCCGCGGCGAGCCGGACGTGCCGGCCTACGGGGCCAGCAAGGCGGGCCTGAACGCACTGACCCAGTCGATGGCGATCGCGCTCGCGCCGTACCGGATCGCGGTCTCCGCCGTGGCACCCGGATTCGTGGCCACGGACATGACCACGGACTGGCTCGCGCCGCCCGGCGGTGATGAGATCCGGGCGCAGAGCCCGTTCGGCCGGGTCGCCGAGCCGGACGAGATCGCCGCGGGCGTGTTCTTCCTGGCCTCCGCTCAGGCCGAGTGGGCCAGCGGCACCATCCTCGACCTGAACGGCGCCTCCTACCTGCGGACGTGACCAGGCAACGGTTGTCAGGCAACGGTTATGGGGAATTCACAGGCCGTTCGATAGGCGGTAGGCGGTAGGCGGTAAGCGATAGGCGAGCCGATAGGCGTTCGTCGTTCGAGCACGTGGAAGCCCCGTTCTCCGGTGTCGTGAGCGCCACCCTCGGCGTCTGCCGAGGGTGGCGGCGTGCTGTCGGAGGGGTGTGGCCGGCGTTCGGCTATAACAGGGCTCTACTTTGGCCGTGCCGGGGTCCGTCTGCACGAAGTACCATGCGCGAACGCCCGGTCAGGCGGCGGTCCGCTTCCGTTGCTCCATGAGCGTGACGATCTCCGCCAACGTGGCGAGTTCGAACAGCTCATCGTCGGTGATCTCCATACCATGGTGCTGCTTGAGCACCAAGGACAGCTCGACGACGGCGAGGGAGTCTATGCCCGCGTCCTCGCGGCTCGCGTCCGGACGCAGTCCGTCGACGTTCAGCTGCAGAACCTCGCTCATGACCGACTTCAGTAGCTCGAACATTGCGTCCTCCGGTGTTCGTCGGCTCGATGCCCTATGCGTCGTGGACTTCGAGTTCGGGCCAGGTCAGCGTGGTGGCGCCCCAGGTGAGGCCGCCACCGAAGGCGGCGAGCAGCACCCGGTGGCCGGCCTTGAGGGTCCCGTCCAGCGCCGCCTGGGCGAGCAGGACCGGAATCGAGGCGGCGGCGGTGTTGCCGACTTCGGCGATGTTCTGCGGTGCCGCGTCCCGGCGCAGGCCGAGCCGGGTGGCCAGCGCGGCGCTGACGCGCGCGTTCGCCTGGTGAGTGATCATGCGGTCGACCTCGCGCAGCTCCCAGCCCGCCGCGTCGAGCGCCTCCGTCGCCGCGGCGCTCATCCGCTCGACCGACTGCCGGAACACCTCGCGTCCCCGCATCTGGAAGTACTGCGACCCGTCGTCCGGTACCGCCGTTCGGAAGGGAAACCGCGAGCCGCCCGCCTTCACCGTGATCAGCTCGGCGCGAGCGCCGTCACTGCCCAGTACCAGCGGTCCGACGGCTCCCGGCTCGTCGGCCCGGCCGCGCCGCAGGACCACGGCGCCCGCTCCGTCACCGAAGATCGGCTGGGTCGTGCGGTCGTCCGGGTCGAGCAGGGTGGAGAACGCCTCAGCGGCGATCAGCAGGACGCGCTCGGCCAATCCCGCCGCGATGAAGCCCGCCGCGGTCGCCAGGCCGTAGACGAACCCCGTGCACACGGCGGAGACGTCGAAGGCTGCGACGCCGTTCAGGCCGAGGCGCGCGGCCACGTCGGGTGCGGTGGCCGGGCAACGGTAGTCCGGGGTCGTGGTCGCCAGCACGACGGCGTCGACCGGCCCGCCGCCGGCCGACTCGAGCGCGGCCCGGCCCGCCCCGACCGCGAGGTCGGACGTCGCCTCACCCGGCTCGACCCAGCGGCGGCGGGAGATCCCGGTCCGTCCCACGATCCAGTCCTCCGTCGCGTCGAGCCGCTCGCACAGCTGCGCGTTGGTGACCACCCGCTCCGGCAGCCGGTACCCGAGACCGCAGACGACCGCGCGGTCCGCGGGACCGGCCGCGCCACCCGTCACGACCGGTCCCCGGTCCCGGCGCCGCGCAGGGCCAGCGCGACATCCACGATGAGGTCTTCCTGGCCGGCGACGGCCTGACGGCGGCCGAGCTCGAAGAAGACGTCGCGCGGGTCGACGCCCTCGCGGGCGGAGACGTCGAGCACCGGGGTCTTGAACCCCGAGAACACGCCGGCCAGGCCGCTGACGATGGAGATGGAGTCGACCGTGGGCGGCGCGGGCATCAGGTCCCGTTCGGCGACGTCCGCCGCGTCCAGGAGCCCGTACAGGTCGATACCGGTGCGGTAGCCCACGCGTTCGAGCACCGGCACCAGCACCTCGAGCTGGGTGTTGCCCGCCCCCGCGCCGAAACCCCGGGCACAGGCATCCAGGATGGACGCTCCGGCGTCGGCCGCCGCGATGGAGTTCGCCACAGCCATGCCGAGGTTGTTGTGCCCGTGGAATATCACCGGCACGTCGACCGCGCCGCACATGGCCGTGATGCGCTCGGTGACATCGGCAGGCAGATAGTGGCCTGCGGAATCCATGATGCCCACCCCGGTGGCTCCGAACTCGACCAGGCGCGCGCAGTGCTCGGCGAGCTTCCCGGGCGTGGCCATGTGGCTCATCAGGAGCACCGCGTGCGCCTCGACGCCCTGCTCGCGCAGGAAACCGAGGTGCCGTTCGGCCAGGCTGGACTCGGTGCAGTGGGTGCCGATGCGCACCAGGTCGACGTCGTGCGCGATGGCGTTCTTCAGGTCCTCGATCGTGCCCCAGCCGGGCAACATGAAGACTCCGAGCTTACTGTTCGTCAGTGCGTCCCGGGTGACCGTCAGCATCTCGTCGTCGCTGAGCCTGGCTCGGCCGACCTGGAGAGAGGAGGCGCCCAGCCCGTTGCCGTGGCCGACCTCGACCACCGGAACACCCGCGGCGTCCGCGGCCAGCGCGTATGCGCGCAGCTGCTCTGCGCCGAGGCTGTGTCGGACGGCGTGGTGGCCGTCCCGCAGCGTCGGATCGTGAATCTGGATCGGCTTGTCCCCGGCGACATTGCGGCTCGTCACCTCGGTCATGAATACACCTCGCCTGCGATCGAGAGCCGGTCCGCCGCGTAGCTCTCCGCGGCCAGGAGCGCGGCCGAGTTGATGATGTCGAGATTCCCGGCATAGCGCGGGACGCGGTCCCCGGACGAGGTGACCTCGACGGCGACGAAGCCCTCGCCGTCGTTCACGGTGCACGCCTTCACCTCGAAACCCCTGGCGAAGGAGCGGACTTCGGCCGCGGCCGCCAGCACGATCGAGTGCAGCGAGTCGATCGTGAGATCCCGGCCCAGCAGGGACATGGCGACGCGGAAGGTCGCGGGCGGCCGCGAGGGGCTGATGTTGAGGATCGCCTTGACGTCGGTGACCCCGCTGAAGCAGCGGACCGCCTCCTGCGTGGTGTCCACGTACTCGTCGAGGTTCATGCGCGTCCCGCGGCCGATGCTCAGGGTGGCGGCAGTCGTCACCACCTCGATGTAGTCGATCTCATGGGCCTGCGAGATCGCGTGCAGGATCGGCACGGCCGCCTGCCCGCCGCAGCTCACCATGCTGAGGTCTCGGTGTGCGCAGATGTCGGCCCGATTGACGGTCGGGAAGATCATCTGCCCGTTCCGACTGGGCGTCAGGTCGATGAGCATCGTGCCCGAGGGTGCGAGCTTCTCCACATGCTCGGCGTGGGAGGACGCGCTGGTGGCGTCGAAGACCACGTCGAACGGTTCGCGGTCCACGAGGGACTGTACGCCGCCCGTCGCGACCGGCACACCGAACTGGCGCGCCTGCCGCAGTCCCGACGTGGCCTCGTCTCGGCCCACGACGAGCCTCAGGTCGAGATGGTCCGAGCGGGCGATCTTGGTCATCAGGTCGATGCCGATGAGGCCGGCGCCGAGCACCGCCACGGACAGCCGGCCTGCCACTGCCCGGGAGTCGTTGTCGGTCATTCGTCACTCCTGACAAGGGATTCATGCTTTCAGGCCGAGCTTCAGCGCCCTGTCGCCGTGTCGGCGACGCCGAGACAGCAGCGGTCGGCACTCATGGTCGCAGTCGACCGCGCCGGCAGACGTCTTCAAAACTGTGGAGTCGGCGCAATGGTGGGCAACGGAGAAGGTGACCCGAACTCATGCCGTCAGCATGATGGGGGAGAAACGCGGACCGGCCCGACGTCGATGGGTAGATGGGGAGCTGCACTGTGGATCAGTATCCGCTGAATTCTCGGCACAGGGACCCGGAGGGCCTGGTTCGCTCACCGCGGCACGTCGTCGCACTCGCTCTTCGTATCAAGGGAGAGTTGCGCGTCGATGCCCTTCAGGATGCGCTCGACGAGGTGGTGGAAAGGCAGGAAGCACTTCGCACCCGGATTCACTACGACGAGCAGGACGGCACTCGCGGATTCGAGGAAGTACTAGCGCCGCAACCGGTTCCGCTCACCGTTTACGACACTCCGCTACCGCGCGGCCGGCCTCGCGACGAGATGGCCCTCGACGTTCATGTCGCGTTGCACGAAGCGGAGCTCTCCTTTCTCGCCATTCCTTCTCTGCGCGCCGACTTGTATCGCTTCGACGACCGGGATGCGCTGCTGACCCTGGTGACCCACCATCTCTTCTCCGACGGCTGGTCCTCCGACCTGCTCCGCCGCGAGATCGCGGCGTGCTACCGGGCGAGACTGGCCGGCGTGCCGCACACGCTGCCGAGTCCGGTCCCGTACCGGATGTACGACACCTGGAAACGGGAGTTCCTGGCGAGCGAGAAGGCGGCGGAGTGCAGTCGGTACTGGGGGCGTGAGCTGGCCGGCGTCGAGATGTACACGATGCCCGCCGATCGGCCGCACGGTCCCGAGACCCGGGCGCCGCGAACCGAGATGGAGACCTTCACGATCGATCCCGGCAGGTTCGCCGAGGTCGCCGCGAGCGCGGCCCGGCATCGATGCAGTGTCTGGCACGTCTTCCTGGCGGCGTTCATGGTTCTCGCGGAGAAGGTCTCCGGCCGGACCGACATCACCCTGCCGATCGTCAACAATGGACGCTACGACGAGAGGTTCTATCAGACCGTCGGCTTGTTCGTCGATCTGGTGCCCGTTCGCCTTGACTTCGGCGGCTGTGCGAGTTTCCGCGACCTCATGCTCCTCGCGCGCCGGGCAAGTGCTGATTCCCAGCAGCACAGGATGCCTTTCGATTCCCTACTCGAGGTGTTCCCCGACCTCGTGAAGGGCGCCTTCGATCCGCTGGCGTTGTTGCCCAGTTTCAACTACGTCCGGTCACCGAAGGCCGAGGTGCAAACCCGGTTCGCGGCCAGTGTCGAACCGGTCGTGCCGGAGAAAGAAGTGTCAGCTTCCTATGTTCGCGGCGCGTTCGCGTTCATCTGGACCTTTGTCGTTCTTTCGTCCGGCGAATTTCGATGTGCCATTGGATATGAACCCGACGCGATCGACGCGGCTACGGTGCAGCGCTTGGGCATTGAATTCGTCGATCTGATCCAGATGATAGCCGACCGCCCGGACCAGAAATGGAAAGACCGCTAGAAACCCATGTGATGCCAGCACCGAGTCGTAGAGGATCGTCATGCCGATAGACATCGAAGTATGGGCCGCCGCGAGCCCCAACAACACGCTTCCCGGGTTCGGCGACCCGCTGGTGAACGCCGCCGAGTCGTTCAGCCGGGTCCACCCGGAGTACCGGGTCCACTTCCGCAAGGTCGAGACCCACGTGATGGCCGAGACGGTGGCCGAGGCGGTCGTGCAGGGAAACCCGCCGGACATCGCGGAATACATGTACTCCTCGACCCAGACCGCGCTCGACACCCGTACCCCCGCCGGTGATCCGTTCTTCGTGCCGGTCCAGCGCGCGATCGCCGGCCGGTCCGAGATCCTGGGGGAGCGGGTGGTGATCCAGGACCTCATGCCCGCCGTGCGTGACTACTGGACCGTCGGCGGCGATCTGGTCGCCTTCCCGAGCTTCGTGGCCACGAACCTGCTCTTCGCGAACAAGACGATGCTCACCGCCGCCGGAATCGAGCGCATGCCGGTGACCTGGCAGGACCTCGAGGAGGCCTGCGCCGCCATCGCCAAGCTGCCGGACGGGCCGGGGCACGGGGTCAGCTGGCCGAACTACGGCTGGGTGTTCCACCAGGAGCTGGCCGGACAGCGCGCGCTGCTGGTCAACAACGGCAACGGCCGGTCCGGCCGGGCCACCCGCGTCCTGCTCGACTCCCCCCAGATGCTCAACTACGTGCAGTGGTGGAAGCGGATGCTCGAAGACGGTCACTACCTCCCCACCGAGGAGCTCCACTACTTCACCGCGATGCAGGCCTTCGAGCGCCAGGAGATCGCGTTCGTGGTCTCGTCCTCGGCCATCGGCCGGATGATGAGCGACATCGCCACCTCGTCGGGCTTCGAGCTCACGGCGGGCCAGCTGCCGCGCCCCATCGAGGACTGTTCCCCCGGCGGCACCGTCGCCGGCCAGGCGCTCTTCCTCGCCAGGGGCCTGCCGAAGGCGAAGGAGGACGGCGCCCTCGCCTTCCTGCAGCACCAGCTCAACGCGTCACACGCGGTGGCGCGCATGCACGAGCCCACGAATCCGATGACCTCGTACCCGATCACCCTGGCCGCCTACCAGAAGGCGACGGCGGACGACTGGATCGACCCGTACCCCGGCTACGGGCAGGCGATCGCGCAGATCACCTCGGCGGAGCGGACCGTGGCGTCGTCAGGCCCGATGGTCGGCAACCTCAACGGCATCAACATCGCCATCACCGAGGCGCTCAAGGACGTGCTGCTCAACGGGGCGGACCCGGTGGCCCGGTTCCGAGCGGCGACCCAGGAAGCGCAGGAGGTGCTCGACCGGTACAACTCGGCGGTCCTGGCCTACCCGCCGCGGACCCCGGCCGATCTCCGGGCGGGCTGAGAGCCGTCGACGCCGGCACCGCCCGGCGCGGAAACGCGTCCGGGCGGTCTCGATCAACCAGGCCTTGATGAGGAGAGTGGAATGGTGGGTCTTTCGATCCCCGCCCGGTTCGCCGAACAACTCGCGCGGACCCCGGAAGCGACGGCGGTGACCGAGGCCGCGACCGGAGCGGAGCTGAGCTATCGGGAATTGGACCAGCGGGCCAACCGACTCGCGCAGCACCTCATCGGACTCGGCGTCGGTCGTGAGGACCGGGTGGCGGTCCTGATGGAACGGTCGATCGGCCTGGTGGTGGCCTTTCTGGCGATTCTCAAGGCCGGCGCGGTCTACCTGCCGATCCACGAGTCGTATCCGGCCGACCGGCGGCAGTGGGTGATCGACCGGGCGGGCGCCGCGGTGCTGCTGACCGACGAAACGACGCGCGCGACGGACCTGCCGGCCGGTGTTCCGGTCGTCACGGTGGACGATCCGGCGCTCGTGCGCGAACCGGCCCTCGACCCTGGGGTGTCGATCCATCCAGGCCAACTGGCCTACGTGATCTACACCTCAGGGTCCACCGGCCTGCCGAAGGGGGTCGCGGTGACCCAGCAGGAGGTGGTGCGGCTGCTGTGCGATCCACAGTGGTCGCCCGAGCGGTACGCCCGTTCGTTGCTGCTGGGACCGCACGCCTTCGACATCTTCGTCTTCGAGGTCTGGCTGCCGTTGCTGCACGGCGGACAGGTGGTCGTCGCGCCACCCGGACGGCTCGAGCCCGCGACGCTGCGCCGGTTGATCGCGGCGCACCGGATCACCGGTCTGCATCTGACCGCGGGCCTGTTCCGGGTGATCGCGGAGGAAGCGCCGGAGGCGTTGCGCGGGCTGCGCGAGGTGCTCACCGGTGGCGACGTGATCGCGCCCACCGCGGTCAGCCGAGTACTCGAGGTCTGCGACGGCATCGTGGTGCGCGCCGCGTACGGTGCGACCGAAGGGACGGTGCTCTCTGCCCATCTCCCGCTGACCAGGGGAGCGCAGATCGGCACGGTGGTGCCGATCGGCGACCCGCTGACCGGTGTCACGGTGCGCGTTCTGGACGGCCGCCTCACGCCGGTGCCCGCTGAAGTGGCCGGCGAGATCTACCTCGCGGACGCGGGCGTCGCCCGCGGCTATCTCGGCCAGCCCGGCCAGACCGCCGAGCGGTTCGTGGCCGACCCGTTCGGTGCGCCGGGATCGCGCATGTACCGCACCGGCGACCTGGCCCGCCGGACCGCCGGCGGCGTGCTCGAGTTTCTCGGGCGCGTGGACAGCCAGTTGAAGATCCTCGGCTTCCTCGTCGAACCGGCCGAGGTGGAGGCGGCGTTGGCCGGCTACCCGGGGGTGGCCCAGGCCGTCGTGCTGGCACGCGAACTCGAGGGCGGAGAGAAACAACTGGTCGGTTATGTCGTGCCGGAATCCGGCGGGCTCGATCTCGCCGCGTTGCGCGCCCACACCAGAACCCTGTTGCCGGACTACATGGTGCCCGCCGCATTCGTCAGCCTGGACTCGCTGCCGCTGACCGCCAACGGCAAGCTGGACCGGGCGGCGATGCCGGCACCGGACTTCGACCAGATCCGCGCCTCCCGCGCTCCGGAGAGCGCTCTGCACCTGGTCCTCTGTGAGATTTTCAGCTCCGTGCTCGGGGTGCCCGAGGTGGGGATCGACGACAGCTTCTTCGAGCTCGGCGGCCAGTCGCTGCAGGCCATGCGGCTGCTCAACCAGATAAGGACCAAGACCGGGGTCGACATATTGGTCAACACACTGTTCGACGCACCGACCGTGGCCGAACTGGCCGCGTTCGTCGACGCCAAGCGGACCACCGCGGTCTGAGACAGGGAGAACGCGATGACCGGACAGACCCGGCCGCTGACCGGCGCCGAATATCTCGAGAGTCTCCGCGACGGCCGCGAGATCTACCTCTACGGCGAAAGAATCAAGGACGTCACCGAACATTCCGCGTTCCGCAATCCGGCACGGATGACGGCCCGGCTCTACGACGCGTTGCACGACCCGGAGCACCAGCACGTCCTGACCGCCAAAACCGACGCCGAGGGCTCCGACGGCTACACACACCGCTTTTTCACCACGCCGCGCAGCGCGGCCGACCTGGTCGCCGACCAGCAGGCCATCGCCGCGTGGTCGAGGCTGAACTATGGCTGGATGGGCCGCAGCCCGGACTACAAGGCGTCGTTCCTCGGCACCCTCGGCGCGAACGCCGACTTCTACAATCCGTTCGCCGACAACGCGCTGCGCTGGTACCGGGAGTCACAGGAGAAGGTCCTGTACTGGAATCACGCCTTCGTGCATCCGCCGGTGGACCGGCATCGGCCCCCGGACGAGGTCGCCGACGTGTTCGTGCACGTCGAACGGGAGACCGACAGCGGCCTCGTGGTGAGCGGGGCGAAGGTCGTCGCGACGAATTCCGCCCTCACGCATTACAACTTCATCGCCCATACCGGGCTGCCGATCAAGGATCGCAGATTCGCCATCGTGGCCACCGTGCCGATGAGTGCGCCCGGCCTGAAACTGATCTGCCGCCAGTCCTACGCCGCCTCGGCGGCGCTGACCGGTAGTCCGTTCGACTACCCGCTGTCCTCGCGGCTGGACGAGAACGACAGCATCTTGGTGATGGACAAGGTGCTGATCCCGTGGGAGAACGTGTTCATCTACGGAGACGTCGCCAAAGTCGGCATGTTCACCGGGCTTTCCGGATTCAACGAGCGCGCCATGTTCCACGGTTGCACGCGGCTCGCGGTGAAGCTGGAGTTCATCGCCGGGCTGCTGGCCAAGGCGCTGGACATCACCGGCGTGGCCGAGTTCCGCGGGATCCAGGCGCGGCTGGGCGAAGTGCTCGCCTGGCGCAACCTGTTCTGGGGGCTGTCCGACGCGGCAGCGCGCAACCCGGTGCCGTGGCGCAACGGCGCCGTCCTGCCCAACCCGGACTACGCCATGGCCTACCGCTGGTTCTCCCAGATCGGCTACGCCAGGATCAGGGAGATCGTGCTGCAGGATGTCGCGAGTGGGCTGATCTACGTGAACTCCAGCGCGCAGGACTTCCACAACGAAGACGTCCGGCCGTATCTCGACAAATACCTTCGCGGATCGAACGGGATCGACGCGGTCGAGCGGGTGAAGGTGATGAAGCTGCTCTGGGACACGGTCGGTACCGAGTTCGGCGGCAGGCACGAACTCTACGAACGAAACTATTCCGGAAATCACGAGAACACCAGGATCGAACTACTCCGTGGTCAACTCGCCGACGGCCGGCTCGACGGCTACCGCGCGTTCGTCGACCGCTGCCTTGCCGAGTACGACCTGAATGGCTGGCGGGTGCCCGACCTCGCCTCATTCGCCGACGTCGGCGCAGCAGGCCGCGCCCTGCTCGGCGACGGCGTCCCGGTCTCCGCAGACGAGTGAAAGGAAACATGTCATGAGCGACACCGATCAGGTGGCCGTCCCTCCACAGCTTCAGATGCTTCCGATGCTGCTCGGATTCGAGGCCTCGCAGGCCCTGTACGTCGCGGCGAAGCTCGACCTCGCCACCATCCTGAGCAACGGCCCTGTGCCGATCGCCCGGCTCGCCGCCGAGACGAAAGCCGACCCGGACGCGCTCGAGCGGATCATCCGCTTCCTCGCCACCATCGGTGTCTTCCGTACCGAGGACGGCCAGGTCGAGGTCACCGAGCTGGGACTGACGCTGGCCGACGGCCGGCCGGAGTCGCTTCGGTACGCCGCGATCTACTGGATGGAGTCGCATTACACCGCGTTCAGCGACCTCCTGCACACGGCGCTGACCGGGGAACCCGCATTCGAGCGCCACTACGGTCGGCCGTTCTTCGACTGGATCTCCGCCGACCCCGAACGGGTGGAGGTGCAGAACCGCATGTGCTTGAACATGAACACCGCGGTGCGGGCGGGGATGTTCGACGGATACCGGCTGCCGGACGGCGCCGTCGTCGCCGACCTCGGTGGCGCCGACGGTGCGAGTCTCGTCCACCTGCTCGCCGGTCACCCTGACCGCGGCGGCATCCTGTTCGACCGCGCCGAGGTCGTGGGGGCGGCCAGGGCGAACCTGGCCGAGCACGGTCTCGCCGAGCGGGTCCGCTGCGTCGCCGGCGACTTCTTCGAGTCCGTTCCGGCGGCCGACATCTATCTCCTCTCCTACATCCTGCATGACTGGGATGACCGGTCCTGCCTGCGGATTCTGCGGAACATCGCGAAGGCAGCCGATTCCGGTGCCCGGCTCGTCCTGGTCGAAGCGGTCCTTCCGCCGGGAGACATCCCGCATCCGGTGCGGGGGATGGACCTGACGATGCTGGCGCTGGTGAGCGGGCGCGAGCGCAACGCCGATCAGTTTCGGGAACTGCTGGACGCGGCCGGGTTCACCCTTGACCAGGTGATACCGAGCTCGACGTCGGTGAACTTCGTCGAAGCGACGCTGCGCTGACAGGTGATCATGTCCGCTGAAAGGATGGTCAGTACATGACAGCCGCCGTGGACACCTCGGCAGACGACTACCCGGTTCCGCCGGAACCGGGCCTGACCGAACACGAGGTCCTCGACCGCGCCGAGCGGATCGCCGAGACCCTCATCGACCGGCAGCAGGAGACGGAAGAGCGCGGGTACTACGCGCTGGACACGCATGAAGTGCTGCTCAACGCCGGCTTCTACCGGCTCATGGTGCCACGGCGATACGGCGGCTACGAGTTCGGTATCGACACCCACATGCAGGTGGTCGCCCGGCTTGCTCGAGGGTGCGCATCGACGGCGTGGATGTACACCTTCGGGGCGTCCCACGCCCATCTGGCCGCGACTCTTCTCGGCGAACAGGCACAGAACGAGGTGTTCGCGGGCGGCGACTTCATCTGCCCCGGTGTTGTCGCCCCAGCCGGGTTCGCCGAGCCCGCCGAAGACGGCGGTTGGATCGTGGACGGCGAGTTCCGCTATGCCTCCGGCTCGCCCTACGCCACTCATTTCGTCGGCCAGACCTTCATCGCGGGAGCGGAGGGGGAACCGCCCGAGCAGATGATGTTCATCGTGCCGAGGGACCAGTGGCGGCGGCTGGACGACTGGGGTTCGCAGCTCGGCCTGAAAGGCAGCGGCTCCTACAGCGTCAAAATCGAGAAGGCACATATCCCGGCGCACTACGCCCTGCCTGGTACGCATATGGGATTGGCCTCCGTCGTGGGGGGAACGCCGGGGCTTCGGTTACACGGCACCACCCTGTACGGCGGCAGCGTGCTGGCCCCGCTGAACTTCCAGGTCGGCGCGCTGGCCGTGGGCATGGCCACCGCGGCTCTGGATGTCTACGGCGAGCTGGCACGGGAACGCACGATCCCGTATCCGCCGTTCGGGCGGCGTGCCGAGGATCCCGATTATCAGCTCCGCTACGGCGAAGCGGTCGGACGCGTCGCGACGGCCCGGGCGGCGATGACCGACATGCTGAGGCAATGGCAGGAGACGGCCGAGCTGGGGGACGTCAGCCGCGAGGTGGAGCTGCGCATGTCGATCATCAGTCGTGAAATCGTACGGCTGGCGTGGAGCGCGGTTTCCGACATCCTGTTTCCCACGGCCGGGACCAGCGCCGTACGTGCGGGTGAACGGCTCGAGCGGATTTGGCGAGACATCTCGACCCTGCATACGCACGCCGGAGTGAACGTCTATCTGGCCACCATCGCCCCCCGGGAACTCGCTCAACTGGCGCTGGGCATTGCGCACTGAACCCACAACACCCGCATCGCCATGATCAGGAGGATCGGTGATCCACAGTCTGGTACTGGACCACGAAATCCAGGAATACGTGCTGGACGTATCGCTTCGCGAGGACGACATCGCGCGTGAGCTGCGGATGGCCACCATGCGGCTGTTCGAGCACGGCATGGTGACGCCACCGGAGGAGGCACAGCTGCTCGGCTTCCTCGTCGGGCTGACGTCGGCCACCACCGTCGTGGAAGTCGGGACGTTCACCGGATACGGCACGCTGGCCATGGCCCGCGCGGTCCCCGCACACGGGCGCGTCATCACCTGCGATGTCAACGCGCAGTGGCCCGGAATCGGCCGTCCGTTCTGGGAACGGGCCGGGGTCGCCGACCGTATCCAGCTGGAAATCCGTCCCGCCGTCGAGACCTTGGACATGCTGCTGGCCGCGGGCGCCGCCGGCACCGTGGACCTCGCGTTCATCGACTGCAACAAGGAGAGCTACGCCGACTACTTCGAACGCTGCCTCGAATTGCTCCGGCCGGGCGGACTGCTGGTGGTGGACAACGTGCTCTGGTCGGGCAAGGTGGCGCGCCCCGACGTCAGCGACCCGGAGACGGACTCGCTCCGCGCGCTGAACGCCGCGCTGCGCGACGACGACCGGGTCGAACTGAGCATGCTCCCCGTTTTTGACGGCGTGACACTGGCGTACAAGCGCGCCGAGCACCCGTGAACCACAGCTCGGCTTGAGTTTTCGGGTCGCAGTGCTGCTCGTCTCGGTTCGTCTCGGGTGACGCCGTGGACACACCGAACCCGACACACTCGACCACACGGCTCCCAGCTGGATTGACGCATGTCCGTGGTAGGACACACATCATCCAGCGGGAGCCGTTTCCACACTGCGCCCATACTCGAAGATCTCCGAGGACCTGAATACTCAGGCGTCGGGTTCGCCGTAGGCCTCGGCGATCTCCTTGGAGCCGGCCCAGCGGCTGTAGGTGGGCGCCTTCGGCCAGCCCTCGGGCGAGTCCTGCCACTCCTCCTGCCGGCCGTACGGCAGCACGTCGATCAGGCCCATGCCGGAACCGAGCTGCTCGGTGCCGCGCCCGTTGGTGTGCCAGGTGCGGTAGACCGCGTCGCCGTCGCGCAGGAACACGTTGACTGCGAACCCGCCGTCGGGCGGCGCGCCGACGTCGGTGCCGAAGGCGCTGTTCGTGGTGGAGTACCAGGTCATCTTGTTACCGACGCGCCGCTTGTAGGCCAGCGCCTCGTCGATCGGCCCCTGGGTGACGATGACGAAGCGCGCGTCCACGCTGTCGAGGAACTCCAGCCGGGTGAACTGGGAGGTGAACCCGGTGCAGCCGGGGCACTGCCACTTCTTTCCGGGGAACCACATGTGGTTGTAGACGATCAGCTGAGACCTGCCCTCGAACACGTCCGCGAGCCGCACCGGCCCGTCCTCGCCGTCGAGCGTGTAGTCGGGCATGCGCACCATCGGCAGCCGGCGGCGCTGGGCGGCGATCGCGTCGAGCTCCCGGGTCGCGGCCTTCTCCCGGATACGCAAGGCGTCGAGTTCGCGCTGCCAGGTGTCGACGTCGACGACGGGCGGAAGCGGCAGCTGCTGCGACGGTGCCTCGGACTGTGATTGTGACAGTGAGTTGGTATTCAACGAGTCCTCCGGGGGATGGATGGTTCGTCAGCTACAGCTGAGTGTAGGTGCCGCCACTGACAGTGCCAGGCAGACCGGGCTTGAGTTTTGAGTTCTGGAGGGCGGACGCTGTCGCGCACCGCTGGTGAAGTTCCCTGAGGCCCTCGCCGCCGCCACCGAACTTGTCAACCTACGAAGGTTCATAAGATAATAACGCTCACATTCCACCGTCCTTCGACCGATGCCGCAAGCACGCGTTGCGCCCGTGGGGATGGGGCAATCGTCGAGATGTTCCGGGTAGATCGGCCGGGCAGACTTGTCAGCGAGCGGCCCGGCCGTGGCGCGGGCCTGTGAGTGACAGGCCCGGCTTGTCGTCCTACGTGGAGAGAGGTTGCCGTGTCCAATCCGTTCGAGGACGCTGACGCTCTGTACCTTGTCCTGGTCAACGACGAAGGACAGTACAGTTTGTGGCCCGCCGGAATCGCCGTCCCGGCCGGCTGGATCACGGCGCATGATGCGGACTCCCGCTCGACGTGCCTTGAGTACGTCGAAGCGCAGTGGACCGACATGCGGCCGAACAGCCTCGTCCGCGCCGAACAGGCGTGACTGAGATGTCTGCCCAGCGAACCCCGGATGCCTCGGTGCGGAACGACACCGCCCGGGATGTGCCGATGACGGTGTTGTCGGAGTTGTTTGTGGGTCAGGCGGTGCGGTCGCCGGGTGCGGTTGCGGTGGAGTCGGGGGGTGTGTCGTGGTCGTATGGGGAGTTGGATTCTCGTTCGAGTCGGTTGGCTCGGTTTTTGGTGGGGTTGGGTGTGGGGCCGGAGCGGTTGGTGGCGGTGGCGTTGCCGCGGTCGGCTGTGATGGTGGCTGCGGTGTTGGGTGTGGCGAAGGCGGGTGCGGCGTATCTGCCGGTGGATCCTGGGTATCCGGTTGATCGGATCGGGTTCATGCTCGCGGATGCTGCTCCGGGTGTGTTGATCACCGACAGAGCCACCTCGGCGCGGCTGCCGGAAGTGGCGGGCGTGACCGTGGTCGTGCTTGATGAGCCGCAGGTGGCTGAGGCGGTGGCGGGTGAGTCCGCCGGGCCCGTGACTGATCGGGATCGGATTGCGCCGCTGCTGCCGGCGCATCCGGCTTATGTGATCTACACGTCGGGTTCGACGGGGCGGCCCAAGGGTGTGGTGGTGGATCATCGGGGGCTGGAGAGCCTGGCTGGATATATGGTCCGGACTTTCGGGATCGGGCCGGAGTCGCGGGTGGCGCAGGTGGCGTCGCTGAGTTTCGATGCGGCTGTCATGGAATTGCTGATGGCGTTGACTTCTGGGGCGGCGTTGGTTCTTCCCGAGCCGGGTCAGCTGTCCGGAGAGGTGCTCGCGGAGGCGCTCAACGAGCTTCGGGCCAGTCATGCCCTGGTTGGTCCGTCTGTTCTGGCTGGTGCGGTGCCGGAGCAGTTGCCGGCGCTGGAGTGCCTGCTGGTCGGCGGTGAGGCGTGTCCGGGTGAGGTGGTGGCTGAGTGGTCGGTGGGTAGGCGGATGTTCAACGCCTACGGCCCGACCGAGGCGACGGTGTGTGTGACGGTCAGTGGGCCGTTGTCGGGAAATGGCGGTCCGCCGATTGGGGAGCCGATCTGGAACACCAGGGCTTATGTGTTGAATGAGTTCCTGGAGGTGGTGCCGCCGGGGGTGTCGGGGGAGTTGTATCTGGCTGGTCCGGGTTTGGCGCGGGGGTATCTGCGTCAGCCGGGTTTGACTGCGCAGCGGTTTGTGGCGTGTCCTTTTGGTTCCGGGGAGCGGATGTATCGGACGGGGGATCTGGCGCGTTGGCGTGGTGACGGGGAGTTGGAGTACCTCGGTCGGGCCGATGAGCAGGTGAAGATCCGCGGGTTCCGTATCGAGCCGGGGGAGATCGAGGCGGTGTTGGCCGCGCAGCCCGGGGTGGCCCAGGCGGTGGTGGTGGTCAGGGAGGACCGGCCGGGGGACAAGCGTCTGGTGGGCTACCTCGTTCCGGTGCCGGGTGCTGGGGTGGATCCGGCGGGGGTTCGGGCTGCGGCGGCGGAGGTGCTGCCCGGGCACATGGTGCCGAATGCGGTGGTCGTGCTCGAGGCGCTGCCGTTGTCGGTCAACGGGAAGCTGGACCGTAAGGCCCTGCCCGTACCGGATTTCGCGGTCGGGGTCGGGCGGGGTCCGGCTACGGCCCTGGAAGAGCGTTTGTGTGAGCTGTTCGCCGAGGTCCTGGCGGTCGAGCGGGTCGGTGTCGAGGACAGTTTCTTTGATTTGGGTGGGCATTCGCTGCTGGTGGCCCGGTTGATTAGTCGGGTGCGGTCGGTGTTGGGTGTGGAGTTGGGGATCCAGGCGGTGTTCGATCGCCCGTCGGTGGAGTTGTTGGCGGGGTCGGTGGAGAAGGCCGGGGCGGCGTGGCCGGCTTTGGAGCGGGGCGTCCGGCCTGAGCGTCTGCCGTTGTCGTTCGCGCAGCAGCGGTTGTGGTTGCTGGACCAGATAGAGGGGCCGAGTACCACCTACAACGTTCCCCTCGCGTGGCGGCTGCGGGGAAAGTTGGATCCTGTCGCGCTGGCTGCCGCGTTCGGTGACCTGGTGCGCCGGCATGAATCTCTGCGCACTGTCTTCCCGGTGGTGGACGGCCAGCCTTACCAGCAGGTGATCGCGGCCGAGCAGGCCGTTCCAGAGTTCGCAGTGGTGCGAACCGAGGAAGCTGGGCTAATCGAGCTGACCGCGCAGGCATCCCAGCACCGATTTGATCTGGCCACGGAGCTGCCGGTGCGGGCGTGGCTGTTTGAGGTTGACGTCGATGAACATGTCCTGGTCATCCTGATGCATCACATCACCACTGATGGCTGGTCGATGGGGGTTTTGCTGCAGGATTTGGGTCAGGCGTATGAGGCGCGGTTGGCCGGTGGTGCTCCGGGGTGGGGGGAGTTGCCGGTGCAGTATGCGGATTACACGTTGTGGCAGCGTGGGTTGCTGGGTGGGGATCAGGATCGCGGCAGCGTGCTGAGTCGGCAGTCGGCGTATTGGGCTTCGGCGTTGGCGGGTCTGCCTGAGCAGTTGGATTTGCCGTTCGATCGTCCTCGTCCGGCGCGTCCCAGCTACCGTGGCGGGCAGTTCGAGGTGGATGTGGACGGGGAGTTGCATCGGGCGCTGGTGGAGTTGGCGCGTGGGCACGGGGTGACGTTGTTCATGGTGCTTCAGGCGGGGCTCGCAGTTCTGCTGTCGCGTTCGGGGGCGGGCACCGATATTCCGATCGGTGTGCCGGTGGCGGGTCGTGGTGGTGATGAGGGGCTGCATCGGCTGGTGGGGTTCTTCGTCAATACGTTGGTGTTGCGGACGGATGTGTCGGGTGATCCGAGTTTCGCGGAGTTGTTGGGGCGGGTTCGTGATGTGGATCTGGCGGGGTTCGCGCATCAGGATGTGCCGTTTGAGCGGGTGGTGGAGGTGCTCAATCCGGTTCGTTCGCCCTCTCGGCATCCGTTGTTCCAGGTGATGTTGGGTTCTGATGAGGAGGCGGGTCGGGAGTGGGGGGTTCCGGGGGTGCGGGCGCAGGATTTCCCGGTGGCCGTTGACTCTTCGAAGTTCGATCTGTCGTTGACGTTCCGGTCGCGGCGTGAGCCGGATGGTGCGCCGGGTGGGATCAGTGTCGTGTTGGAGTATGCGGTGGATCTGTTCGACCGCGGCACGGTGCAGGCGTTGGCGGGGCGGTTGGTCGCGTTGCTGGGGCAGTTCGCCGGAGACCCGGGGCTGCGGGTGGGTGAGGTGGAGCTGCTGACGGCGGCTGAGCGGGATCTGGTGGTCTCGGTGTGGAACGACACGGCGCGGGATGTGCCGGTGTCGGTGTTGTCGGAGTTGTTTGTGGGTCAGGCGGTGCGGTCGCCGGGTGCGGTTGCGGTGGAGTCGGGGGGTGTGTCGTGGTCGTATGGGGAGTTGGATTCTCGTTCGAGTCGGTTGGCTCGGTTTTTGGTGGGGTTGGGTGTGGGGCCGGAGCGGTTGGTGGCGGTGGCGTTGCCGCGGTCGGCTGTGATGGTGGCTGCGGTGTTGGGTGTGGCGAAGGCGGGTGCGGCGTATCTGCCGGTGGATCCTGGGTATCCGGTTGATCGGATCGGGTTCATGCTCACCGACGCCGCCCCTAGCCTTGTGATCACCGACAGAGCCACCTCGGCGCGGCTGCCGGAAGTAGCGGGCGTGACCGTGGTGGTGCTCGACGATCCGCAGGTGGCTGAGGCCGTGGCGGATCAGTCCGCCGGGCCCGTGACTGATCGGGATCGGATCGCGCCGTTGCTGCCGGCGCATCCGGCTTACGTGATCTACACGTCGGGTTCGACCGGGCGGCCGAAGGGCGTGGTGGTCAGCCACCAGGGCCTGGCCAACCTGGCCGCGTTCATGGTCGACGTCTTGGCCGTCACCCCGCAATCCCGGGTGATCCAGCTCCTTTCGCTGAGTTTCGACATGTCATTGCTGGAACTGTTGTCGTCGTTGACCTCTGGGGCGGCGCTGGTCCTTCCCGAGCAGGGGCAACTGTCCGGGGCTGAACTGGCGGACACGTTGCGCGAACTGCGGATCAGCCACGCGGTGGTGGCCCCGGCCGCCCTGACCGGGGCGGCATCCGAGAGCTTGTCGGAGCTGGAATGTCTGGTTGCCGGCGGTGAGGCTCTCCCGGGCGAGATGGTGGCCGAGTGGTCGGTGGGCAGGCGGATGTTCAACGCCTACGGCCCGACCGAGACGACGGTGTGCACGACGATCAGCGGGCCGCTGTCGGCAGACGGTACCCCGCCGATCGGGGGACCGAACTGGAACGTTCGGGCGTATGTGCTGGACGGCCGGTTGGCGGCGGTGCCGCCGGGGGTGTCGGGGGAGTTGTATCTGGCCGGCTCGGGTTTGGCGCGGGGGTATCTGCATCAGCCCGGGTTGACCGCGCAGCGGTTTGTGGCGTGTCCCTTCGGTGCCGGGGAGCGGATGTATCGGACCGGGGACTTGGTGCGTTGGCGCGGTGACGGGGAGCTGGAGTACCTCGGTCGGGCCGATGAGCAGGTGAAGATCCGCGGGTTCCGTATCGAGCCGGGGGAGATCGAGGCCGTCTTGGCCGCACAGCCCGGGGTGGCGCAGGCGGTGGTGGTGGTCAGGGAGGACCGGCCGGGGGACAAGCGTCTGGTGGGCTACCTCGTTCCGGTGCCGGGTGCTGGGGTGGATCCGGCCGGGATCCGGGCCGCAGCGGCCGAGGTGCTGCCCGGGCACATGGTGCCGAATGCGGTGGTCGTGCTCGACGCACTGCCGCTGTCGCTCAACGGGAAGCTGGACCGTAAGGCCTTGCCCGCGCCGGACTACACCGCCGCCGGGGTCGGGCGTGGTCCGGCCACGCCGCTGGAGGAGCGCTTGTGCGAGCTGTTCGCCGAGGTCCTCGGAGTCGAGCGGGTCGGGGTCGAGGACAGCTTCTTCGATTTGGGCGGCCACTCACTGCTTGCCGCCACCATCGTCGCAAGGCTGGAAGATCAGTTCGGCATCACGATCAGCCTCTGGGACTTCGTGGCCGATCCGTCCGTCAGCGGCATCACCGGCCGGGCCCCGCTGCCCGCGACCGGACAGCCCTGACCCAACCGCACGCTCGGAGGAGGGAGGAACGATGAATGACCTGGTCGCCAGCGGGGTCACGCTTTACTCGATCTGTCGCTCGAGCGTGGGGCACGACGAGCAGCAGCACCTGCGCAGGTTGCGGGAAATCGCCGGCTGGGTCGAGGACGCCGGCTACCGCGGCGCCCTGATCTACAGCGACAACACCTCGATCGATCCCTTGATGGCGGCCCATGCGGCCATCGCGAACACCGACAGCTTCGTGCCGCTCGTTGCCATCCAGCCGATCGATCTGAGCCCGTTCGCGCTGGCCAGGGCGGTGTCATCGCTGGCGCACCTGTACGGCAGGCGGATCGACATCAACTTCGTCAGCGGCGGGTTCAGCCGTGATCTCGCCGCCCAGGGCGACACCGCGTCGCACGACGCCCGGTACGGGCGGCTCACCGAGTACGCGACGGTCGTCAGGGAGCTGCTCACCGGCGGCATGGTCAACTTCGCGGGAGAGTACTACAACTTCCGCCGGGCTCGGCTCAGCGCCCCGGTGCCTCCCGACCTGTTCCCGACGTCCTACGTGTCCGGCTCGTCGCCGGCCTGCCTGCGGGCGGGCGAGGAGTTGGGCGTCACCCAGCTCTCGTTCCCGTTGCCGCCGCAGGAGCACGTCGGTCCGGATGCCCCGAAGTCCAGATTCGGCAGGGGCATCAGTGTGGGCATCATCGCGCGGGAGGACTCGGCCGAGGCGTGGCGGATCGCGCACCAGCGGTTTCCGGCCGATCCGGAGGGGGCCACCCGAATGAAGCTGCTCATTTCCGCCGGCACGTCGTCCTGGCAGCCTCAGCTCGCTTCCGTGTCCCTTCCCGACCAAGCGCCGGGACAGACGTACTGGCTGGTGCCCTTCCGGTACCACCACACGTTCTGCCCCTACCTGGTCGGGGACTACGACGAGGTGGCACAGGCGCTGACGACGTACCTCAACGGCGGCATCCGCACGTTCGTACTCGATATTCCGACCGAGCCGGAAGATCTGTGGAGCGCACGAATCGCGATTGAGCGCGCCGTCGCAGCCATGGACGCAGCAGGGTCGAGACCGCACGCCACTGCCGGAATGGATGACAACACATGACCCTTGAACAGCAGGTTCCGAGCACGGGTGACGCAGGGGCCAGCCGTCCGCTTTCGGCCAGCGAGGAATTCCTCTACGCCTTCGACCGTGGCGATGATGTCGGCGTCTTCGGCCCGAGGATGATCATCTCCGCCGGTTGGCGTGTTCACGGGCAATTGGACATGACGATCGTGCAGCTCGCGCTGGACGATGTCGTCGCTCGGCATGAGGCGCTGCGTACCACCATCATCAGGGACACCGACGTCCCTTATGCCCGCATCAGCCCGCCGAGCCCGGTGTCCTTCACGGTCCTCGACCTTCCGTCGTCAGCCGGGCCGGCCGACCGCGAGCGCCTGGCGCACGAATTCCACAACGAGGTCGACCGGACCGCCAGGCTCGCCGCCACGGAAACGCCGTTGCTGCAGGTCGCGCTGGGACGATTCGACGACGATGATGCCGTGCTCGTGCTGGCCGCCAATCACGTGGTCAGTGACGGCTGGTCGATGCAGGTGATGATGCGCGACTTCGCCATCTGCTATGCGACCCGGCGCGGGCTGCCCGCACCCGAGCTGCCGGTCATGCGCCAGTACGGCGAGTACGCCGACTGGCAGCGGCAGGCCGGCCGCGGCGAACACGCGGCGATCGCGCGCGAGTACTGGCGGGCCAAGCTGGCGGGCGGGCATATCATCACCCTCCCCAGCGACCGGCCTGGGCGCCCGGGCGTCCCGCCGGTCTATTCGGTGTACCGGTTCCCGATCGACCGGGAGCTGGCCGACGGCGCCGCCTCACTGGCCAAGTCGCTCAACAGCTCGCCGTTCATGATTTTCTATACCTGTTTCACCTTGTTCCTGTACCGCAGGACGAACGAGCGTGACATCCTCTCGCCGATCATCACGTCCGGGCGTACAGAGCCCGGTTTCGACCACACGGTGGGAGTGCTGTTCAACTTCCTGCCGATCCGGACCGACCTGTCGGGCTGTGTGACCTTCACCGACCTGGTGAACCGGAACCGGGCCGCGTTGCTCGAGGCGTACTCCTACGAGCTGCCGTTCAACGAGATCATCGCCCAGGCCGACGTGGAAATGATGCGTGGCCCGACCAGGAGTGAGCACAGCGTCGTCACCACGTTCCAGGTTTCCCAGTTCCCGCCGGAATCGGAGGCGGAGGGCATCGGCGATATCCGCTATACGGCGCTCCGTCGAAGCCTGATCTCCTCGCTCGACACCTCGGAGATCCCGGACGGCGTCCTGTGGGACTTCGACCTCGACGAGGCCGGGGACGTGGCGGGGCTCGTGAAGTTCAACAGCCTTGAAATCGATCAGTCGACCATCGTCGCGATGGTCGACGAGTACCGGGAGTTGCTGCACGCCTCGCTCACGGCCCCGGATTCGGCATTGCCGCATTAGGAATGCGGTCAGTCAGACGGAAAGGACGGCCGGCCGACGGCGTGGGACCACGTCGGCCGGCCATCGTCGTCCACTGAGGCGGGTGAGGCGTTCGGCGGCCTGAGATGGCGGCCGTTGTCAGCAGCACTCGGCCGACACAGCGGATCCGGGTATGTCGTCATTACGCGTCGGCCCGTGACACGCTAATTTGGGTATCCCAAGCAGCAGAGGAGATGCCCATGGGCTCGGTGGTCATGTACGGCTCGGTGTCAGTGGACGGTTTCGTGGCGGACGAGAAGGACCAGCCCGGACCGCTGTTCGATTGGTTGACGTCCGGTGACGTCCCGTTGGACGAGAGCGGCGAGCTGAAGGTATCGCAGGAGTCGTATGACCACACCCGGTCGTATTGGAATTCGATCGGGGTGACCGTGGTCGGCCGTCACGTCTTCGACATGACGGACGGCTGGGATGGGACGCCTCCGAGTGGGATCGAGCATGTGGTGGTCGTGACACACCGGCCGCAGCCGGAGGGTTGGGACCCTGAGGCGCCGTTCCATTTCGTCGAGGGCGTCGAGGCGGCCCTGGCCAAGGCACAGGAGCTTGCGGGCGACCGTATCGTCGAGGTCGCGGCCGGTGAAGTCGGTGGGCAGGTGCTTGCCGCGGGTCTGGTCGACGAAGTGCGTATGGATGTCGTACCCGTGGTGTTCGGGTCCGGCAAGCGCTTTTTCGGATTGGTCGACGTGCAGCACCTGTTGGAGGACCCTGAAGTGACGATCCAGGGCAACCGGGTCCTTCACCTGCGTTATCGGGTGCGTCGTTGACCGATCCGAGCGCGTGCGCGAGGAAGTCTCCCGTGGATGACGATGCAAGATCGTGCCTCCGGCTGCGTGTGCACAGGCCGGAGGCCATTGCGCGGGGCCGCCGCGCGGCGGGACGCGGCCGGCCTCGCAAGCGCAGGTGACAAACCCGGCGACGGCGAACGGTGCTCTCGAGATACTGGTCGCCATGGATGAGGTCGAGGTCGTCGTCGCCCATTCCGAGCGAGCGACTCTGCGCGTCGGCGATGTGTTCCTGAAGGTGGACGCCGACCAGGCGCGCCTGGACGTCGAGGTCGAGGCGATGGCCCTGGCGCCGGTCCCGACGCCGGAGGTTTTGTGGCGCAAGCCTCCTGCGCTCGCGCTCGCCGCGCTCCCGGGGACGGCGCTCGGCCGCTTGGGCGAGCCGTCGAGCGCGTCGCCGGCGGTGTGGGCCGCGGCGGGTGCTGCCATCCGGAGGTTGCACGATGCACCGTTGCCGCCCTGGCCCGGCCATGGCCTCCAGGAGTTGGCATCAGGCCTGGACGGCGAGTGCGAGTGGCTCCTGACGAACGGCGTCCTACCCGCCGACCTGATCGCCCGCAACCGCAAGGTCGCCGAGGCCGCGCTGCGGCCGTGGACTCCGGTGTTCGCGCACGGCGACCTGCAGATCACCCACGTGTTCGTCGACGGTGACGAGATCACCGGCATCATCGACTGGTCCGAGGCGGGTCCGGGTGATGCCCTGTTCGACCTCGCCATCTTGACGCTCGGACACGAGGAGCATCTCGGCGACGTCGTCGCCGGCTACGGCATGGATGTCGACCTCGACGTGATCCGCGGGTGGTGGTCGCTGCGAAGCCTGCTGGCGGCCCGCTGGCTGATCGAGCACGGCTTCGACCCGTCCGCGCCGGGCTGCGAGTTCGACGTGCTCAGATCCGCCGCGAGGCTGTACGGACCCGACGGCCACGAGTAGTCCCCAGGGCTTCCCACGGGGTGTGTGGCGCAGTCGCCGCCGGCAGATGATCGGACGGACCCACTCTTGTCGGGAGTCCTCAAGCACCACTGTCGGGGAGGGCGAGCCACCAGGGATTGTCGCGGGCCCAGGCGATGGTCTGGGCGAGCCCGTCCTTGAGGGTGGTGGTGGGGTTCCAGCGCAGCAGCGTGCGGGCTTTGGTGTTGTCCGGGATGCGGCGGTTGAGGTCCTCGTAGGCCTGCCCGAGGGTGGCCTGGGTGTCGACATAGCTGATCGGCGCGCTGGGAGGCCCGGCCAGCTCGGAGATGAGCCTGATGGTGTCGCCGACGGTGGTTTCGGTCATGCTTCCGACATTGAACGCCTCACCGATGGCGGCGGGGTGGTCGGCGGCGAGCAGGGTCGCGCCGACGGCGTCCTGGACGTACGTGAAGCTTCGAGTCTGATCGCCCGTGTCGTAGACGACCAGCGGGCGCCCGTTGAGTGCCCGATGGACCGAGCGGCTGACGATGAAGCCCGGGCGTTGACCGCCGCCGTAGACGTTGAAGTAACGAACAATGGTCGCCTGTAAGCGGCGTTGTCGCACGAACCCGAAGGTGAGGTGCTCGGCGAGGGCCTTGCTGGAGGAATAGGCCCAGCGGTCCGCGGCGGTGGAGCCCAGGACTCGGTCGTCGTCCTCGCGCCAGGGCACGGACGGGTTCTTGCCGAACACCTCGCTGGTGCTGGCGATCACGACCTTGGCGCCGACCCCGCTGGCCAGGTCGAGCACGTTGCGGGTTCCCATGAGGTTGACGTCGATGACTTCCAGCGGCCGCGCAAGGTACTGGTCGACGCCGACCATGGCGGCAAGATGGAACACCACGTCCACCCCGTCGGTGACGGCGCGCCGCAGCGCGGCGGTGTCCAGGACGTCGCCCTCGAGGTAGCGGGCATGCTGACGGGCGAGCTTCTGGTGCGGCGGCGGCGGCGTCCGGTCGAGGATGGTCACCTCGTCGCCCCGGGAAATCAGCCGCTCCACAAGGTGACCGCCGATGAAGCCGCAGCCACCGGTGACCACGACGCGGGACGCGCTCATCGCCCGACCCCCCGATAGTGGTAGCCCAGCGCCCGCAGCGAGGCGATCGTCTCACGGGAGTAGTACGCCCGGCCGTCCAGGATCAGACATCCCGGCGCCACCGGGAGCGCTGCGAAATCGAGATCCTCGAACTCCCGGTGCAACGCCAGTACCGCGATACAGTCTGCCCCCGCCACCGCATCGTGCAGGCTCGCCGCCTGCGCCCGGCCGAACAGCCTGCGCGCTTCGTCCGTGTCCACCAGCGGGTCGTAGATGCTCACCTCGGCGCACGCGCCTGCCAGGGACGCCACCGCCTCCACGGTCGGTGTGGCCCGCAGGTCCCCGGTGTTGTTCTTGAACGCCAGCCCCAGCACGGCCACCTTCGACGTGGCAGGGTCCTTACCGAGCTTGGTGAGCTCATCGATGGCCAGCTGCGCGGTGTACTCCGGCATGCTGGCATTCACCCGCCTGCCCGCCGGCGCGGTCAGGATCTCCAGACCCCGCTCCCGCGCCGAGTGCCACACCATCCACGGATCCTTGGTCAGACACGACCCACCGACACCCACGCTCGGCAACAGGATGTTCACCTGGCCTTTTCCCTTGGGGATCGAGTTCGCGGCGGTAATCACGTCCAGCACATCCACATCGAACAGCGCCGAGTACTTGGCCAGCTCGTTACCCAACGCGATGTTCAGATCAATCCACCAATTGTCGGCCAACTTCACAATCTCCGCGGCCTCCAACGAGTCCATCACCATGACCTCGACCCCTAGCGATGAACGCCAGAACTCCGCCGTATCCTGCGTACTGTCGTCATTCAAACCGCCGACGACGATCGGGAACGACCGCAACTCCGCCAAGGCCGCGCCCTCCGCCAACCGTTCCGGAGTGAACGCCAGGCCGAAATCGACCCCGCCGATCAGCCCGCTGTCTTGTAACAACGGCAGCACCAGACCGCGAGTGGTCCCCGGCGGCACGGTGCTCTTCAACACCAGCAACTGGCCCGGACGAATATGGCTGCTCAACTCCAGACATGCACCGCGCAGCTGTTCCTCGGCGAGCGAACCATCCTCGAGGACAGGCGTGCCCACCGTGATGAGCACGACATCGACATCCCTCACCAGCGCATAGTCGGTCGTCGCCCGCAACCGGCCGGCAGCCACTGCGCCGGCCATCAATTCGGCGAGCCCTTCCTCCTCGAGCCGACAGTGGCCGGCGTTGATCTCCTCGACAAGGCGCGGGTTCGCGTCCACGCCGACCACATCCAGGCCACGAGCAGCCAATGTCGCGGCGACACACGAACCGACGTAGCCCAGGCCGATGACCGCTACCCGGAGATCTTCGCCATCGTGTGGAAGGGGAATTCGCGCTCCACTCCCGCCAGGTACCACTCCGCGATCTCCAATCCTCATACCGATGGGGATCATCTCCTCGGTCTCGACCCGGAACAGGCCTCTGATATGTGATGGAAGCGGAGCCGAACGGCCATTCTCAAGAATCGGCCTCGACGCCCCGTGGCTTGGCGAAGTTGAACCGTTGCGCGAGCTGGTTCGAAGCCGAACCGCGTCCACGCCACCTTCTTCCTGGCATCGTCACAGTTGATGGGGCGGCGCCGCATCTCCTGGGTTGCCTGACGGAAA
This sequence comes from Actinospica durhamensis, assembly GCF_018139695.1. Lineage (GTDB taxonomy): Bacteria > Actinomycetota > Actinomycetes > Streptomycetales > Catenulisporaceae > Actinospica > Actinospica durhamensis. Next base: position 63,457 of record NZ_JAGSOG010000004.1, read on the forward strand.
AGCGATCGCATCCCCGTCCGGACACGGCAATCCACGAGATGTCGCGCCGGCCCGAACGACGGATAATTCGACTGCGGAGCGGAGGCAATTGTTCGGCTGTGATGACGAGGCGAAACGAAACAACGTCAAGAAGGTGTTGCATTGTTACCCGCCCTCGAACGGCGGCCCCTGCAGTAGTGACGCCCAGGTTAGGCGGGAATTTCTCATGTATATCAATTGTCGGGTATGTGGCGGCAACGTCCAGGAGTTCGTCGACCTGGGACGTCAAACCATGGCCAACGGCTTCCTGCGGCCAGAAGATGTCGAGCGCGAGTACTTCTTCCGGCTCGCGGTGGGCATGTGCGAGTTGTGCACCATGGTTCAATTGCTCGAGGAAGTCCCCCAGCACCTCCGATACCACGACGCGTACCGGTATCACGCGTCCGGCTCGGAAAGCCACCGGAAGCACTTCGCGCAGAACGCGCGCCGCTTCATGGAGTCCGAGCTGACCGGCCCGGATCCCTTCATCGTGGAGATCGGGTGCAACGACGGCGTGATGCTTTCGACCATCGCGCAGGCCGGGGTCCGACACCTCGGTGTGGAACCCGCCGGCAACGTGGCTGAGTTGGCCAAGGCCAAGGGCGTCCAGGTGCTGAGCGAGTTCTTCGATCTGGCGACCGCAACGGAGATCCGCGCCGAGCACGGCCGTGCCGATGTCATCTTCGGCGCCAACACCATATGCCACATCGCCGACATCGAGTCGCTGCTGCTCGGCGTGGACGTACTGCTGGGGCCCGACGGAGTGTTCGTGTTCGAGGAACCCTATCTCGGCACCATCGTCGGGCGGACGGCCTTCGACCAGATCTACGACGAGCACATCTTCTACTTCACCGTCAGGTCGGTACAGGCCATGGCGGATCGCTTCGGACTCGAGCTCGTCGACGTCGAGCGGATACCGCTGCACGGCGGCGAGATCCGCTACACGCTGGCCCGCCCTTCCAAGCGCACGCCGACACCGGCGGTGGGTGACCTGCTCGCGGCCGAGCGTACCCGGGGGCTGGCCGAACCCGAGACCTTCGAACGCTTCGGGCATGACGTCGAGCGCGTCCGCGGCGATCTCGTCACGCTGCTGCGAGAGATTCGCGCCGAGGGCAGGCGAGTCGTCGGCTACGGTGCACCCGGAAAGTGCACGACGGTGACGAACTACTGCGAGATCGGGCCGGATCTGGTTCCCTTCATCTGCGATTCGACCCCGTCCAAGCAAGGGCATCTGGTCTCGGGTTCGCATATCCCGGTGCGACCGCCGGAAGCCTTCGCGCACGACTACCCGGACTTCGCCCTGCTTTTCGCCTGGAACCATGCCGAAGAAATCATGACGAAAGAGAAGGCGTTTCGTGATGCCGGCGGTAAATGGATTCTCTACGTACCGGATGTCCACATCATCGGATGAGCGCGGGCGAACAGGAGGCCGCCGTCCGCGACCAGCCCGCTCGCCGTCCCAGCCGGCGCGGTCCTGACCGGTGTGACCGCACCTCCGCCGCCATCCATCCGGCACCGCACTCTCGGAGATGCGGCACTGAACGACCCGTACAACGATTCGTGGGGACACAAACTCATCCACGGCTGTGGGGCGCCTCCTGATCGGGATCCGACGCCTCGTCAGCCGTATTGGTCGGCCACCTGAACGGCGATGAGCTTCGCGCCGGATGCCGCCTCACGAGAGGCCACCCGATACGAGCGGCTCCCGACGAGAGGATCGAGAACTTGACTATGGACAAGGTCGCGCCGAGGGCCGGTCGGCGAGAGTGGCTCGGGCTGGCCGTGCTGATTCTGCCCACGATGCTCACGATGATCGATATCAATGTACTGTTTCTGGCGCTGCCCCGCCTGAGCGCGGACCTCAATGCCACTGCCATCCAGCAATTGTGGATCACGGACAGCTACGGGTTCGTGAGTGCGGGGTTCCTGGTCACGATGGGTACCCTCGGTGACAAGATCGGCCGCCGAAGAGTGTTGATGAGCGGTGCGGCGGCGTTCGGTCTCGTTTCGGTGCTGGCCGCCTATTCGAGCAGCCCCGAGTTGCTCATCGCCGCCCGCCTGCTGCTCGGCGCGGCCGGGGCGACGGTCATGCCCTCGACCCTGGGACTCATGCGGAGCATGTTCAAGGACCCCAAGCAGATGGGCACGGCCATCTCCGTGTGGGCGTCCGCGATCATCGCCGGCGTCGCGCTCGGCCCGGTGGTCGGCGGGGTGATGCTGGCGTACTTCTGGTGGGGTTCGGTATTCCTCATCGCAGTACCGGTGATGGGGCTTCTGTTGGTGGCCGGGCCGTTTCTGCTGCCCGAAGCCCGGGACCCGGACGCGGGTCGGCTGGACCTGTTCAGCGTGTTCCTGGCGCTGGTCACGGTTCTGCCGGCTGTCTACGGCCTCAAGGAACTGGCCAGGGACGGCTGGGGCCTGGTGCCCGCCGCCTTCATCGTGGTCGGCGTGGTGTTCGGCAGGGTCTTCGTGGTTCGACAGCGTAAGCTGGCAAGTCCGCTTCTCGACCTGCGCCTGCTGCGCATCCCCATCCTGAGCAGTGCGTTGTTGGTCGGGCTGCTGTTCGCGGTCATCCAGGGCGGCAGCGGCTTCATGGTCACTCAGCACCTGCAGCTGGTCGAGGGACTTCAACCGCTGCAGGCGGGGCTGTGGCTGCTGCCGCCGACCGCCCTGTTGATCAGCGGCATCTATCTGAGCCCACTGCTCGCGCGCCGGATTCGCGCGGAGTACCTCCTCGTGGGCGGCACGCTGCTCGCCGCGGCAGGCCAGTTCGTGATCACTCAGGTCAGCGCCACGTCCGGGCTGGCGGTCCTGCTGATCGGGTTCGGCATCGTCTACCTCGGCATCAGTCCGATGGGCGTGCTCGTGGCCCAGTTCACCATGGGATCGTGCCCACCGGAGATGGCTTCGTCGGCGGCGTCGCTGTCGGCGACCGGTAGCGAGCTCGGCGCCGCACTGGGCATCGCCGCCCTGGGCTCAGTCGGCTCATTCGTCTATCGCAGCGACTTCCATGTCCCCGCCGGGGTCCCGTCCGCGGCGGCGGACGCCGCCAAGGAGAGCATGGCCGGAGCCGCGGCCGTGGCCCCGAATCTGCCCCCTCAGGTGGCCGCCAACCTGTTGGACTCCGCTCGCGATTCCTTCAATTCCGGCCTCCACGTGGTCGCCGTCGTCGCTGCCGTCCTGTTCGTCGGGCTCGCCGGCCTCGTGGCGGTCACGTTTCGGCAGGTACGTCCCTCGAGTGCGGATCCGGCGGAACAGGCCGAGGAAGTCGGAGCGGACGAACCTGAGATGGAAAGCCAACCTGCCGACTGACAAGTCGCAATCGAGAAGGCGTGAACATGCAATTGCGAGGACGACGATATCCGCGCCGTGTGAATGAGACCTGATGTGGAGGCTGATATGTTTCGTGATGCTGTTCGGGAAGCGTTCGTCCGTGCCGTCGCCGAGCGGTCGTGGGCGCCGAGGGTGAACGCCGAGGTGGGTCGATGAACGGCCGCCTCGGAGGCCGGGCCGTGGTGCTCGGCGGAAGCATGGCCGGCGTGCTCGCCGCCCGGGTGCTCACCGAGTTCTACGACGAGGTGCTCGTCGTCGAGCGCGACGAGGTGCTCGGAGTCAGCTCTCCGCGGAAGGGCGCACCCCACACCGTGCACGCCCACGGCCTGCACGCCCGCGGCCACCTGATTCTGGAGGAGTTGTTCCCCGGCCTGACGGACGAGCTGGGCGCGGCCGGCGTGCCGATCGGCGATCTCGGCGAGATGCGTTGGTACTTCGACGCCAGGCGGCTGCAGCCGGCGCACACGGGACTGATCTCGATCACTGCTCCGCGGCCGGTCCTCGAACACCATGTTAGGTCGAGGGTGGCGGCCCTGCCGAACGTCAAGTTCCTGGAACGGCACGACATCCTCGGGCTTGTCGGCACGCCCGACCGTGCCCGGGTCGTGGGTGTGCGGGTGCAGCAGCGGGCGGAGGATGCCACGGCGGAGGTGCTCGAGGCCGATCTGGTCGTCGACGCCACCGGCCGCGGGTCTCGAACTCCCGCTTGGCTGGAGGAGTTCGGCTACAAGCGCCCCGAAGAGGAACGGATAAAGATCGGTCTCGCCTACACGACTCGGCACTACCGGACGCGTCCGGAGTGGTTCGACGGCGTCCAGTCGATCAATCCGGTCGCTTCACCCGAGTATCCGCGCGGTGCCTTCTTCGGGCAGGTCGGCCCGGACACGTGCATCGTGTCCCTGACGGGCATCCTCGGTGACTTCCCGCCGACCGAGCCCGAAGCGTTCCTCGAGTTCGCCAAGTCGCTGCCGGTACCGGACGTGTACGAGGCCATTCGAGACGGCGAGGCGCTCGACGAGCCTGTCTCGTTCCGTTTCCCGGCCAGTGTTCGGCGTCGCTATGAACGGCTGACCCGGCTGCCGGAGCGTCTGCTGGTCCTGGGCGACGCGGTGTGCAGCTTCAACCCGGTCTACGGCCAGGGCATGAGCGTCGCCGCCATCGAGTCACTGACGCTGCGTGACCACCTGCGGCAGGGCATGGCGCCGCAGCCGCAACGGTTCTTCGCGGACATCGCCCGCGTCATCGACACGCCGTGGGAAATCTCCGCGGGTGGCGATCTCGACTTCCCCGAGGTGGAGGGACGACGGACGATCAAGGTCCGCGTCGGCAACGGCTACATGGCGCGGCTGCGCTACGCCGCGACCAAGGACGAAGAGGTCACCAAGGGATTCATGCGGGTCGCCGGGCTCATCGACCCGCCCCAGTCGCTCATGCGCCCGGGAATGCTGCGGCGGGTCCTGCGACACGCCGTCCGCCGCCCCTCGGCAGGGCCGGTTGTGGTCGGCCAGGCAGAACCCGGTCAAGTGATCGACCACCGGTAGCCCCGACCACGGACAGGCCGCCCACCTCCCGGCGATGACCCGTCGCGGCGATAGCCACAGTACTGGTGGGAAGAAGGGGAGAACCGCGAAGCGCGGTTCTCCCCTTCTTGGTCTGTCCGCTGGGGATTTCGTTCCGGCCACCGGGGGTCCGGGGGAGTCGTGGGCGAACGTTTGCGCGATGCCGCCCGGCGGGGGACGCGGCCCGGTGCCGGCCGCCGGCGCTGGGGCGCTGGGGCGTACTCCGAGCGCGCGAAGGCGTGTACATGGGGTAGGAGGCAGGCACCACGTCGAAGACCACCAGCCGTGAGGCGCAGTCGGAGCGGGAGAACGAAGAGCTCAAAACCGCCTCCTCGGCGAGGCCGCGGCCGAGCTGGGGGTGGGGGAGAAGAGCGCCGAGGACCTGGCCCCTCCCGCGGACCCCGAGGCGAAACGCCAGGACGCAGTGATGCCGGCCCGAGGTTCGCAACGCTCATCGGCATCCCGCGGCGCACCTCTGTGCCAGAAGCTTGACGCGGGACATCGTCGGCGATCAACACCGCGTCCGGATGGGCGAGTTGCTCGAGCACGAAAGCCCGTCCGTTTTCACGGACGGGCTTCGGCGTCCCACGCCGCCTCGCCGAGGAGTCGTCGCATCCGCCGCGGGCTGTGGTGGCCGGCAGGCTCGGCCGGCCACCACAGTTCTTCCGCTCCACCGGCGACTGTTGTCGTATCCGCCGTGCTCAATGATCAGGAGGCTGCCGCCCTCGCGCATCCGCGCGGCTCACACTGCGGCGCCGATCGGAACTGCCGTATCAGGAGAGGGTGGCGGTGTCGATGACGAAGCGGTAGCGGACGTCGGAGGCCAGGACGCGGTCGTAGGCGGTGTTGATGGCGTCGGGGGTGATGACCTCGATGTCGGCGGTGATGCCGTGGGCGGCGCAGAAGTCGAGCATCTCCTGGGTTTCGGCGATGCCGCCGAACAGGGAGCCGGCGAGGGTTTTGCGGCCCATGATGAGAGCGAAAGCGGGCAATGCGAGGGGCTCGGGGGGAATGCCCACGGTGACAAGGGTGCCGCCGGGCGTCAGCAGGGACAGCAGGGCGGCGAGATCGTGGGGTGCGCTGAGGGTGCTGATCATGAGGTCGAACTGGCCGCCGAGGCCGGCCAGGGCGTCGGGGTCGCCGGTCGCGTGGTAGTCGGTGGCGCCGAGGCGTATGCCGTCCTCCCGCTTTTTCAGGGTTTGGGACAGCACGGTGACCTCGGCGCCCATCGCGACGGCGAGCTTGACGCCGATGTGGCCGAGGCCGCCCAGTCCGATCACGGCGACCTTCTTGCCCGGGCCGGCGCCGTAGCGGCGCAGCGGGGAGTACATCGTGATGCCGGCGCACAGCAGCGGTGCGGCCCCCGCCGGGTCGAGGCCTTCGGGGATGCGGAGCACGAAGTGCTGGTCCACCACGATCCTTCCGGCGTAGCCGCCCTGCGTGGTGGTGCCGTCGGTGTCGGGGTCGCCGTAGGTGCCGACCCTGGCCGCGCAGTCCTGCTCCTGCCCCGACCGGCAGCTCGCGCAGTCCCCACAGGACCCGACCATGCAGCCGACCCCGACCCGGTCTCCGGGTGAGAACCGGGTCGCCTGCGCTCCGACCGCGACGACGGTCCCGATGATCTCGTGGCCGGGCACCAGCGGGTAAGACCGCGGCCCCCACTCCCCGCGTACGATGTGAATGTCGGTATGGCAGATCCCGCAGTAGGCCACGTCGATCAGCACGTCGTGCGGACCAACGTCGCGTCGGGCGACCGACGTGATCCCGAGCGGGGCTCCCTCGGCCGGTGCGGCAACAGCATCAGTGGTGAACAAGGGTCAGCACTCTCCTCACGAGCTCGGAAACCATCGCACCATCGAGTCAATCACCCAGCCCCCGCACCCGCGTATCTCACGTTGCCCAACCTCGCAGGCCGCCCTTCGGTACGGCTGGGATACCGGGCGGCTCGGAACGATGACCGTGGCCGAGTGCGGCCGTGGTCGCGAGCCCAGACGACCCAGACCAATGGGGAATCGATCATCTGGACGGGACACGGCGGCCGCTGTCGATCAGGGCCTCAGCCCACCCACGAGAACGTCATAAGGGCCCTCATCGCGACCGCCGCGAACGACTCCCAGGCACAAAGACGATGATGTGATGGGATGGCCTGTCCCAGGGCGCCGTCGTCGGTGACGATCAGGGTCGACTCCTCGCAGGGACACGTGATGTCTGACCCGCACCGCCGGACGCTACTTCGCATTGACGCTGCTCACCAGGTTGTCCACTACTTCCGTGACCACCGATTCAGTAGCTGCTGATTTGGTCGAGTACCGCCGTGGCCAGCTCTGGTGTCACGGCATCAGGCCGTTCCGCGGGGGGTGGTGGTGTGATCCGGCACCGCTCCGGAGCAGCCCCGGGCAACACGAAGCCCGGTTCGTCGGTCAGCACTGACACCGCGACCGCAGCGGAGGGCGCTTTCGCCGGCTGGTCGTTGCGGCAGGCCAGAAGGAAGGCGAGCCACGTCCGGTAAGACACCCGCAGCTCGGAGAATGCCAGGGGGACGGCACCGAGTCCGAGCCGTGTCGCCAACCCGGTCAGGTCCTCAGTCATGTGCCGCTCTATCTCCGCGATACAGGACCACGGATCGCCATCCAGGTCAGGGTGCGGCCGGCTGCCCGCGCCCAGCTTTCCCTGGAACTCGACGAGTCGCTCGGTGACGTGTGCGTCGCCCGGCCAGGTCGGTTGCACCAGAATGGTGGTGATTTCCCGGTCGCTGCTCAGGAGACTGGCGATCCGCAGGGACAAACCCGCGGCGCTGCAGTGGCTCACGACGAACGCCCGCTGCTCCGTTGCCGCCGAAGACTCGCCTGCGCGAAAGATGGCCGCTGCCTCCTCGGCCAGGTCCGGCAGGGCGGCGTAGAGCCGGTCACCGGACAGCGCACCGCGCGGATCCACCTGGTAGACCGGGTGACCGGTGGCGGCGTCGCTGATCAGCCTGCTGAGCCGCGGCGCCGGGGTGAGCGGCTGGAAGTCGGCAACGAGGATAGCCGCTCCGTCCCCGGCGCTGAGCTGGCTGCACAGTGGTCTGGTACCCACCACGGCCTGCATCGAAGTTTCCTTCCCTCGGACCCTCAGCCCTGCAGCACCATCGGGACTTCTTCGTACCCGTTGAAGATGTACGTCGCGGCGGGCTTCAGCTCGGCGGCCGGAACGGCCAGCCTGAGGTGGGGAAACCGCTCGAACAGTGCCGGCAGCGCGACCATCGCCTCCATGTTGGCCAGCGCCGGGCCGAGGCAGCGGTGCCGGCCGTAACCGAAGCTCAGGCTGCCCTTGTCCGCGCGGGTGATGTCGAACTCGTCGGCGGTGTCGCCGTACCTCGCGGGGTCACGGCCGGCCCCCGCGTAGTTGATGAGCACCAGGTCACCCTTGGCGATGGTCACCCCGGCGATCTCGATATCGTCGATCGCGCAGCGGAACGGCATCGAGCCGACGGCGCCGTCCTTGCGGACCTCCTCTTCCCACGCCGCCTCCCAGCTCGCGTTCCCGGCGAGGACCGCGGTGAGCTGGTCGGGGTGCGTGAGCAGGTCGACGACCGTGTGGCACAGGACGTTGGCCGTGGTTTCCGTGCCACCGCCGATGAGCAGGTGCACCGAGCCGAGGACCTCTTCGTCGGTCAGGGGCGCCTCGTCGTCTTCCGTCGCCCTGAGGATGACGGTGGTGAGGTCGTCGCCCGGCTCGCGGCGCTTGGTCTCGACCAGTTGGCCGAGCGCCTGGTGCGTCTGGTGGAGGTTGGCCTCGGCCTCCTCGGCCGTGTTCGTCGTCTTGGCGTTCACGCGGGCGCCCTGCAGCATGGTCACCTGGTCCTCCTCCCGGATGCCCAGCAGGTCGCAGACGAGGATGGTCGAGAGCGGGTAGAAGTACTGCCCCTTGATGTCCACCACCTCGCCGGCGGGCACCTTCTCCAGGTCGTCGAGGAGCCGGCGCACGATGCCCTCGATGATCGGCCGGGTCGCTGCCACCCTTCGGCCGGTGAAGGCCTGCGCGACGAGCTTGCGCAGGCGGTCGTGTTCCGCGCCGTCCCTGGTCTGCATGTTGTCCATGACAAGCCAGGAGTAGAGCTCCCAGTCCTGCGACACCCGGCCCTGCAGGAACTCGGGCCAGTTGTCCTTGGTGTTCTTCGCTATCCGGGAGTCGACGAGCAGTTGCTTCGCCTCGTCGTAACCGGTCACGGACCAGGCGGTGTATCCGCCGAGCAGTTCCACCCGAGTGACAGGGCCGCGGGCGCGCAGGTTCCTGTTCTCCCCGTGCAGGTCACTGCCGGTGCGGTCCAGTACGTAAGGGCACTTGTCCATTTCCTACTCCACATTGCCGACGGTACCGGAAAGGTTGAGCTTGATTCCGTGCCATGGGCCGACCCGAACGGTTCGACCGGCAGGAAGCCCCTTCATCATCCGTGCAGTCCGGGCCGGCGACGTCTTGAATGCTGCTCGAAATCGCCCGGCCGCCCGGCGCATCAGATCGCCCTGGCGACGTCGCGGGCCCCGACCGGGTCCCGGGCCGCTTCGCGCTCAACGCTCGGGACCGGGACCGGGATCGGGACCGCATGGGACCGGCTCAACCAGGGATCTGCGACCCGGTGACGGCCAGCGTCGCCAGCTCTACGAGCCGGGTGCCGACGTCGATGACGGGCAGGTCGCAGGCCGCGGTGATCAGCGGCAGGATGGTGGTGAAGTGCGTGCAGGCGAGGACGACGGCGTCCAGGTCGAGGCGCTGCGCCAAGCGCAGCGTCGTCGGCAGGTGCGAGTGGGTGAAGGCCGCTTCCGGGTCACCGGTCTCGATCCCGCTAACCAGGGCAGGATCCGACAACCCGACCATCCGATGGCCGGGGCTGACCTGCCAGGTGGTCCGTTCGACACCGACGAGGGCTTGCGCGTTCCCGGTGATCACCAATGACGAGCGCAACTCCGGAAACACCTCCCGGTAGACGGCGATGGGCGAGATCACCGGCAGCGCCGCCTTGTCGTGGTCCACCACGGCGGACATCGAATTGCAGAACAGCATCGCCAGCTCGGTCCCCCGAGCGTGCAGGCCGTGGAGGCGAGCGTGGAACGCCGCAGCCAGCCCGCGGGGATCCTGGTACTGCATCGAGTCCTGCTCGTGCGGCGTATTCGCCATGCCATACGGAACCGCCGCCAGTCCCTTGGCCCGCAGCAACTCGGCGCCGAGGCCGGCGTCGAAAGGCGTGCCGGCGATCACCGCCACCGCGGGCGTCTCACCGTCCAACATCATCGCGTCTCCGTCTCCGTCACCGCAGGCGTCCTGGTCCGGGGTCAGTGGGTGCCGGGCTTCGGCAGCTGCTGCTTGGCCGGGGTGTTCTGGTAGGAGGCCAGGTGCCAGGATCCGTCCCGCTTCACGACGGTCCAGGAGGCCTTGATCGACTGGGAGTCCGCGACCTCGGTCTCGCCGGGGGCGAGGACGCCGCCCTGGGTGATGAGAACGCCGGAGTCCGGGGTGAAGAAGCGGATCTCCAGCGGCCGCCCGGTGACCTGTGTGCCCTTGTAGTTGCCCGCGAACGACTCCGCCAGGAATGCGCGGATCTCGTCGCGGCCCTTCTTGTAGACGCCGGGCAGGATCATGGTGCCGTCTTCGGTGAAGACGCCGGCGAACGAGTCTGCGTCACCGTAGGCCCAGGCGGCGATGACCTTCTGGGTCAGTGCCGCGATCGCGGCCTGATCGGCGGCGGTGCCGGTTTCGGTCGTGGTCATGACGGTCCCCTTAGATGTAGAGCGTGTTGGGCTCGAGGCCGCAGAGCACACGGCCGTACAGTTCGGCATTGGTGTTCGGGTGCATCAACGCATGGAGGTTGATCGCGGCGACGTCGCGGGCGATCCGCTGGATCGGAATGCCCTGATAGATCGAGGAGCCGCCGGAGGCCGTGGCCAGGATGTCGATGGACTCCTTGGCCAGGCGGACCACCGCGCCGAGGTCGGCCCGTGCGATCGCGCGCTCTTCCAGCTTCCACGAGCCGCCCTCGACGGTCTTCGTGTCGACCAGAGTGGAGAGCCGGTGCGCGTGGAACGCGGCTTCGTCGATCTTCAGCGCAGACTCGGCCACCTGGTAGTGCGTGATCGGGGCCTCGCGCTGCGATGCGTAAGCGGTGTAAGTGATCTTGCGGTCCGGCAGCCGCTTGAGGAAGCTGTCCTGAGCCGCCTTGGCCAAGCCCAGCAGCGTGCCGACAGACGAGGCCGAGGCGACCGGCAGCAGCGGCGCCCGGTAGATCGAGCCGGCCGCACCGCCCTGCCCCTCCAGCACCGCGGGCAGCGGGAGCACGCGTTCGGCCGGGATGAAGACGTCCTGGGCCACCGTCGAGACGCTGCCGGTCCCGCGCAGGCCCGCAGTGTCCCAGTCGTCCACGATCAGCAGATCCGACAGCGGAACCAGCGCCATGATCGGGTACGGCTCGCCCTCGGCCGGGACGAGGATCGCGATGATCTCCTGCCACTGCGCGTGCAGCGCCCCGCTGATGAAGCCCCACTTGCCGTTCACCACGACGCCGCCGTCGACCGGCGCGGCCATCGCGGACGGGCTGAGCGTGCCGCACACTCGCACGTCCGGGGTCGCGAACACCTCGTCCTGCACGGTTTCCGGGAACTGGCAGGCCATCCAGGTGGGGATCCAGTACACCGAAGCCACCCAGGAGGTCGAGCCGTCGGCGCAGCCGAGCTCGGTGGCGACGTCGACGAGCGTGCGGGTGTCGGCTTCGAAACCACCGTAACGCTTCGGGCGGCGCAGCTTGAAGACGCCGGCCTCGGCCAGCGCCTCGATGGACTCGTCGTGAACCCGCCGGTTCTGCTCGGACCAGTTCGCGTGCTTCTTCAGTACGGGAGCCAGTCCGGCCACGTTGCGGACCAGTTCCTCCCGCGTCGGAACATCGGTGCTCGACACCTTGACCTCCTACGTAGTCGACGGCACCCAGCTTCGCAGCGGGACAAGGGAGACGCGTCTTCCCACTTGCCGGTGACTCACGTCGCAGCACACTCGGTGGCGCGGCGCGCAGAAGGGTCCGCGCAACTGTCGCAGGTGGTTGTCGATGCCGTGGGCCGGCCCGCGGCGTGTACTCAGCCCGAGGCGCGGCGCCTGGCCGCCGATCCGGCCGGCGGCGAGGTCGACGATCCGGTCACCCGGGAGATCCCGGGCCTGCCGGATCGTCGACTCGACACCGTCGTGACGAACGTCAACGGCGCGGTGTCCGCGAAACCCCGGTCGTCCGGCGCCCGGTGGGTGACGACGAAGACGTGCTCGCCCGCGGCCGGCACACCGCCCCGGCCGTGGGTCTGGCCGACGGGGAACCGACCTCCACGGAGCCGTCCACCGACACGACGGCGCCCTTGATCGTCCTTCCCGTCACGCCGCTGCCTAGGCCGTTCGCGGCCGGTATCGGAGCGTGACCACCCCGGACTTGTACGGCGTGGCCGACACCAGCTCGAGCCGCAGCGGCCCGAAGCCGTCGAAGAACCGCGGGCCGGCGGGCCACAGGCTCGGGTGCACGCCGAACCAGTACTCGTCAATCAGGCCGCGCTGCGCCAGCGCCTGCGCGAACTCCCCACATCCGGAGACCCACAGCGTGCTGTTCTCCTTGATCTTCGCCACGCTCTCGGTGAGGTCGCCCTCGATCAGCGTCGCGTTCCACTCCAACGGGCCGGACAGGGTCCGCGATCCGACGTATTTCGGCATGGCGTTGATCCGGGCCGCGAAGGTCTCCATCCCCGGGACGTCAACGAGTTTCGGCCATACGGCCGCCAGGCCCTCATAGGTCTTGCGTCCGAGCAGCATCGCGTCGGCGATCGTCAGCTGATCGAGGCTCGCATCGCGGCTGTCGCCGTCGAGCTCCAACCAATCCTCCGGGGTCGGCGCCTCGTAGGCGCCGTTGACGGTGACCGCGCTGTGCAGAATGACTTTTCCCATGCAGCGCATATTACTAAGCGAGTTGCCGTATGTCTCGTCGGTGATCGCCAGGTTGTCAGGGTGATGCTAAAGGCGGGGTGGCGGCGGCCATTCGGGTTCGTGTGCGGTGTCGGAAGAAGGCGTGGGCATCCGCGATCCGGCCGACGCGAGCGACGGCCGGGCGCCCGGACCGCATTGATATGCCCATGCTGATTCTTGCTTTCGAGTTCTGACCAGGTGCGCGCGCCACCCGCCCCGTCTTCGGGTGCTGTGCTGCGGCGATTGTCCGATCTGCCGATCGCCGGGACATCTCCGAAATTGCCCGGCCGGGATAACGCGGATTCCCCGCACACGTCCGGCAATCAGGGAGAGGTGAACACGCGTGCCGCGCATCTACGTTGAGTGACACAGCCGCACAAAACGCGGAGGACACCGTGTCAGATTCGACCGCAGTGCAGGACCCGATCGTCATCGAAGTACGGCTCGCGGGCAGCCCGAGGATTCCCGGTACGGACGAGCATGCGCTGCCGGGTTTCGGTGACGCGCGCGTGGCGGCGGGGGAATCGTTCGCTCGCGCCCGCCCGCGCAATCGGGTGGAGATCAGGATGGTCGATTTCCGGGCCCTGCCGGAGGAGGTCGGCGCGGCGAACGAGCAGGGCCAGAGGCTGCTCGACCGCCCCAACGCCGCCGCCCCGGCCTGCCCGCCGGTGAATCCGGACGTGCTCAGGGGCGGCTGAGAGCGACCCCGCGACGACGGTATGGCCGGCGAAGACAACTCGCCGGCCAGACCCGCGTCGTCTGTGCGCTCACCGGGAAAGAAACCCGTGCGTCGCAGGACTCGAAGATTACAACCTCAGGAAGGTGCCCCCGGATGCCCACTGCGCTCGGATCGCTCCGCAGACTCGTGCTCACCCCTTCGCTGGCATCGGTCAGCTTCGCCGGCCGCCGTTTCCCGATCACCGCCACGCCCGCCACCCGGCGGCTCGAGGCGATACCGCAGAGTGTGATCTGCGGATTCGAATGGGGCATCGACTCGCGCACGCTGTGGGAGGTGGAACGACGGCTGGAACTGGTCGAGCCGGAGATGCGCGGGTTCGCCTACGAGGGCGCGACGATGGCCTTCACCGTGCGCGACACCATGCGCGGACACCGCACCAGGGACCTGATGCTCGGGTCCGGGCAGCCGCACATCTTTTTGACCTACATCGGCATCGGCTTCGCGATGGCCCGGCTGCCGCGGCCGCTGTGGCGCAAGGTGCTGCCGGACCTCGGCGACGCGCCGTTCCACCCGACGATGAGCTGGCTGGCCGTCGACGGGTACGGATTCGACCGCGCCTACTTCGACACCAAGCGCTGGGTCGAGCGCCAGGCCCGGCCCAAGCCCTACCCCTGGGAGGGGCACCCGGGCTACTTCAACCGGGCCGTGGACCAGGGCATCGGCCGCGCGCTGTGGTTCATCCACGGCGGCCGCCCGAGCGCGGTGGCCGACGCCGTGGACCGCTTCGCCGCCGACCGGCGCCCGGACCTGTGGGCCGGCGTCGGGCTCGCCTGCTGCTTCGCCGGCGGAGCCGGGGCCGACGAACTGGCCGCCCTGCGCGAGCGCGCGGACGAGCACCGGCACGAGCTCGCGCTCGGCGCCGTGTTCGCGGCGAAGGGCCGCGACTGGTCCGGGTTCGTGCCCGGACACACCGAGGTCGCGGTCAAGGCACTGACCGGGCTGAGCGTGTTCGAGGCGGTCGAGATCGCCGACGCGACCGAGGTCGAACGGGTCGGCACCGGGCCCGAGCCGCAGTACGAGCTCTGGCGCGAGCGGATCCGGGCGCGGCTGCGCGCGCGGGACGGCGCCGCGGCCCGCTGACCGGCGGACCGCACTCCATCAAGACACCCTCCGACGACGGGAGAAGAAATGGCCAGCATCATGGGAGCACTGCGACGCCGCGTCCTGACACCGGACATGGCCGAGACCAGGCTCTCCACCCGGGGCTTCTACGAGAAGAACCCGGCCGCCCGCGACCTGCTCGAAACGGTCGGCATGTCCTTCCTGACCGGGTACGGCTTCGCGGCCGAGGCGGCCGGTCCCACCGACGCCGAGTCCGGGCTCGAACAGGTGCCCTACGAGTTCCGCGGCTTCGCCTACGAGGGCGCGGCCATGGCCTGCGCCGTACGCGACGGCCTGCCGTTCGGCCACGCCCACCGCGTGGAGCGCTTCCTGACCGGCCAGGCCGCGCGCCACGTCTACATGGTCTACGTCGGGGTCGGCTGGGCGATGGCACGGGTGCCGCGGTTCCGGTGGTCCTCCATGTACACCGCCGACCCGCTGCTGCGCTGGCTGGTGCTGGACGGGTACGGCTTCCACCAGGCCTACTTCCGCACCGCCAAGTACGTGCACGAGCAGTATCAGGAGCCGAACTTCCCCTGGCCGGGCAAGGGCTGGTCCTGGTACGCCGACCGGGTCATCGACCAGGGCATCGGCCGGGCGACCTGGTTCGTGGCCGGCACCGACGCGGCGCGGGTGGCCGACATCTTCGAGGAGTTCCCGGAGAGCCGCCGGGCCGACCTGTACGCCGGCGCCGGGCTCGCCGCCACCTACGCGGGCGGCGCCGGCGAGCAGGAGCTGGCCGAGTTCCTGCAGCGCGCCGACAAGCACCGCCGCTGGGTCGCCCAGGGCAGCGCGTTCGCCGCGTCCGCGCGGGTCGAGGCGGGGCTGGTCACGCCGCACACCGAGCTCGCCACCCGGGTGCTGTGCGACGGGATGACGCCCGAGGAGGCCTCGATCGTGTGCGCCGAGTCCCTGCCCGACCCCTGCGTGGACGGCGCGGTGCCCGCGTACGAGGTGTGGCGCACGCGCATCGCCGAACGGTTCGCCCAGGCCGGGGACTGACGGATGACCGTGACGAACGCTCCGACGGCGCGCGCCGCCGGCCGGGGCCCGCGCAAGGCCCCGCCGGGCCCGCCGCGCACCCGCACCGTCAAGCTGCTGCGTCAGCTGATGGGCGATCGGCTGGCGCTGATGCAGGAGGCCGCCGACGAGTACGGCGACGAGGTGCGCCTGGCGGTGGGGCCCAAGACGCTCTACTTCTTCAACCACCCGGACTACGCCAAGTACGTACTCACCGACAACAGCGAGAACTACCACAAGGGCATCGGCCTGCACCAGGCCAAACGCGCGCTCGGCGACGGCCTGCTGACCAGCGAGGGCGACCAGTGGCGCAAGCAGCGCAGGGTGATCCAGCCGGTCTTCCAGGCCAAGCGGATCGCCCGGCAGGCCGACGTCGTGGCCGACGAGGCCGCGACGATGGTGGCGCGGCTGCGCACCAAGGCCGGCACCGGGCCGGTGAACATCACCGGCGAGATGACCTCGCTGACCCTCGGCGTGCTCGGGCGCACCCTGCTGGACGAGGACCTCGGCGGCCACGGCGGCATCGGCCACGCGTTCGAGGCGGTCCAGGACCAGGCCATGTTCGAGATGCTCAGCCTCGGCGCGGTCCCCACCTGGCTGCCGCTGCCGCGCCAGCTGCGCTTCCGCAAGGCCCGCGCCCACCTCGAGGAGGTCGTGCGTGAGCTCACCGTCGCGCGCGAGCGGCGGCCCACCGTGGACGGCGAGGACGTGCTGTCCCGGCTGATCGAGTCCGTGCGCGAAGAACGCGATCCCCGGGTCGGCGAGCAGCGGATGCGCGACGAGCTCATCACCCTGCTGCTGGCCGGCCACGAGACCACGGCGAGCACGCTCAGCTGGGCCTTCCACCTCGTCGGCGGCGACCCCGAGGTGCGCGAGCGCCTGCACGAGGAGGCCGTGCGCGTCCTGGGCGACCGCCTCCCGGTCTACGAGGACCTGAATCAGCTCACGTACACGTCCATGGTGGTGGAGGAGTCGATCCGGCTCTACCCGCCGGTGTGGATGCTCTCCCGGATCGCCCAGGGCCCGGACGAGATCGGCGGCTACCGCATCCCGTCGGGTGCGGACGTCGTCATCTGCCCGTACACGATGCACCGCCACCCCGAGTTCTGGGACGCGCCGGAGAAGTTCGACCCGGAGCGCTTCCGCCCCGACCGCCCGACCGACCGCCCCCGCTACGCCTACATCCCGTTCGGGGCCGGCCCGCGCTTCTGCGTGGGCAACAACCTCGGCATGATGGAGGCCGCGTTCGTACTCGCCATGGTCATGCGCGAGCTGCGCCTGGAGCCCGTGCCCGACCGCCCGGTCGTGCCCGAGGCCATGCTCTCGCTGCGTGTCCGCGGCGGCCTGCACATGAACGTCGAGCGCGCCTAGCAGCCCGCGAGACACCTTCGATCATCAGCGTTCTGGCCCGGCCGCCCACGCGGCCGGGCCAGAACGCTGTCCCATTCGCACACCGCGTGACCGTCCTGTTCCGGAACCGTCGCTCCGGTCTTGACATGACTGTAACCGCGCCGTAAACAGTTCCCTGATTGGAGAGCGCTCTCCCACCTCCGCGCCGGACCCACCCCGCGCCCGCGCGCGCACCGCGCCGAAAGGGACACCGCACCATGCCAGAGAACACTCCACACGCCGCCCCGGCGGCGGGATCCACCGCGCCCGAACCCGCATCCCGGCCGCACCGCGCCCCGCGCCGGCGTTCCCTGCTGGCCACCGCAGCCCTGATCGCGAGCAGCCTGACCGGCTCCGTCGCCGCCGCGGTGATCGCCGCGCCGGCCGCGCACGCCGACACCGCCCCGCCCGCGCCGTCGGGCTGGAACACGGTGTTCTCCGACAACTTCGCCGGAGCCGCCGGGTCCGCGCCGTCCGCGAACAACTGGTTCTACGACATCGGCACCGGGTACGGCACCGGCGAGGTCGAACAGACCACGAACTCGACCAACAACGTCTACCTCGACGGCAACGGGCACCTGGTGCTCAAGGCCACCGAGAACGGCACCGCCTGGACCTCCGCCCGGATCGAGAGCACCCGCGACGACTTCCAGGCCCCGGCCGGCGGCCAGTTGGAGATGACCGCGTCGATCGAGCAGCCCGATCCCGCCAACGGGCTCGGCTACTGGCCCGCGTTCTGGGCCCTGGGCTCGCCCATGCGGGCCGGCGGCGGCTGGCCGACCTCCGGCGAGATCGACATGATGGAGGACGTCAACGGCCTGAACGAGGCCTCGCAGACCCTGCACGACGCCTCCAACAGCCCCGGGCACGCGCTGATCTCCTGCCCGACCACCACCTCCACCTGCCAGACCGGCTACCACACCTACTCGGTCCTGGTGAACCGGGTGAACACCGGCGCCGAGTACCTCGAGTTCCTGATGGACGGCACGGTCGAGAGCACCATCACCGAGGCCTCGGTCGGCACCACGGCCTGGCAGGAGGCCATCGACCACGGCTTCTTCATCATCTTCGACCTGGCCATGGGCGGTAACTACCCGGACGGGATCTACGGCTCCACCACCCCGACCACGGCCACCAGCTCCGGCGCCTCGATGAGCGTGGGCTACGTCGCCGTGTACGAGCAGGGCGGCAACTCCACCCCGAGCGGCACCGCCACCGCCACCGGCCCGATCACCGGCAACGGCGGGCTGTGTGCGACCAACCAGAACTCGCTCAACACCGAGGGCAACCCGTTGTACGCGAGCACCTGCAACGGCAGCGCCGGTCAGCAGTGGTCGACGTACTCCGACGGCACCGTGCGGGTACAGGGCGGCTGCCTCGACGTGGTCAGCGCCGGCACCACCAGCGGCACCGACGTCGACTGGTATCCATGCAACGCCACCAACGCGCAGAACTGGACGGCGCAGTCCAACGGTGAGCTGGTCAACCCCAACTCCGGGCTCTGCTTGACCGAGCCGGGCGGGAACTCCGCCTCCCGGCTGGACATCGAGACCTGCACCGATGCCGCCGACCAGATCTGGAAGATGCCCTCCGGCAGCGGGACCACCACGAACACCGTGACGGTGGCCAGCCCCGGAAATCAGACCTCGACCGTCGGCACCGCGGCGAGCGTCCAGGTGACCGGATCTGACTCCGCCTCCGGGCAGACGCTGACCTACAGCGCCTCGGGCCTGCCGGCCGGGCTGTCGATCAACTCCTCGACCGGCCAGATCTCCGGCACACCGACCGCGGCGGGCACCTCCACCGTGGCGGTCACCGCCACCGACACCACCGGCGCCACCGGCTCGACCTCATTCACCTGGACGGTGAACGCGGCGGGTGGCAGCTGCGGCACCGACAACGTGGCCCTGGGCAAGACAGCCACCGCGTCCTCGCTGGAGAGCGCCGCGTACCCGGCTGCCGACGCGGTCGACGGGAGCACGACCACCCGCTGGTCCAGCGCCTTCAGCGACCCGCAGTGGCTGGAGGTGGACCTGGGTCAGACCACGTCGATCTGCCAGGTGGCACTGGACTGGGAGACGGCGTACGCCACCGCGTTCCAGATCCAGACCTCGAACGACGGCTCGACCTGGACCACGATCTACTCCACCACCGCCGGCACCGGCGGCAACCAGACCCTGAACGTCTCGGGCAGCGGCCGCTACATCCGGATGTACGGCACGGCCAGAGCCACCCAGTACGGCTACTCGCTCTGGGAGTTCCAGGTATACGCCGCCGGCACCGCGAACGCGCTGCTCTCGCAGGGTGATCCGACCACCGCCTCCTCGCTGGAGTCAGCCGCCTTCCCGGCGTCCAACGCCACCGACGGCAACACCGGCACCCGCTGGTCCAGCGCGTTCAGCGACCCGCAGTGGCTCGAGGTGGACCTCGGCGCCACCCACACCATCAGCCAGGTGGTGCTGGACTGGGAGGCGGCGTACGCCACCGCGTTCCAGATCCAGACCTCGAACGACGGCTCGACCTGGACCACGATCTACTCCACCACCGCCGGCACCGGCGGCAACCAGACCCTGAGCGTGTCCGGCAGCGGCCGCTACGTCCGCATGTACGGCACGGCCCGGGCCACCCAGTACGGCTACTCGCTCTGGGAGTTCCAGGTATACGGGAGCTGATCCGCCTCGCTCCAGACGGACGCGGCCGGGACACTCCCGGCCGCGTCCTCGCGTGCGTGGCGCCCGTCGCCGCGCCTTCGGCCGGGGCCACGGAACTGCGCTGCACCGGGGCGCGTCACTGGGGATGCCTTGGATTCCGAATGGGGAGAAAGATCAGCACTGTGTCAGCAGTTGGAGAGAACAGGGCACTTCGCGTCTCGCCCACCCGCCGCAGGGTCATCACGGCCCTGACGGTCTGGTTCCTGACCCGCGCGGTGCTCTACGTCACGGCGACCGGCCATATCCTGCGCCACTGGGGGATCCCCAGCACCGGCGACATCCGCCAGTACATGAGCTGGGCCGAGAAGTCGCTCCAGCACGGGCAGATCCCGGTGGACACGAAGTGGCAGTACCCGCCGCTGCTCGCGCCGATCCTGAGCTTCCCGCAGTGGCTGTCGAACGCGTTCGGCGTGCACTACCGGACCGGGTTCACCGCGATGACGTTCCTCGCCGACGCGGTGATCACCGTGCTGCTGCTGTGGACCGCGGCGCACCGGCAGGTGTGGTCGGGCCCCTGGTACTGGATCCTCGGCGTCCCGCTGCTCGGCCCGATCGTGTACGGGCGCTACGACGTCTTCCCGGCTCTGTTCGTCGTGTTCGCGCTGGTGCTGGTCGGCAGAGGCGTCCCACTCGCGCTCGTCGAGGGCCCGGACGACCGGCGCCTGCGCGGCAAGCGCCTGCTGGCCGGCGTCCTGATCGGCCTCGGCGCCGCGGTGAAGATCTGGCCCGGCCTTGCCCTGTTCGGCATGCCGCGCACCCGCCGTGGCCGCGAGACCGTCATCGCCGCGGTGGTGGCCGTGGTCGCGGTGATCGGGCTGCTCTCGCTGTTCTACAGCCACACACTGAGCTTCGTCGGCAACCAGGGCGGCCGCGGCATCGAGATCGAGTCGGTCTGGGGCATCCTGCTGCTGTTCGGCCGGTGGCTCGGCCTGTGGCACGTGCGCGTGAAGATGCTCTACGGCTCGTATCAGGCGATCCCCGGCGGCGGCGGTGGGCCCATGGTCGCCGTGGTGGACTCCACCTACTACATCGCGCTGGCCGCGCTCGTGGTCGGATTCGCCTTGATGGCCTACTGGTGGTGGCGCAAGGCCTGGCGCCCCGCGGTCCTGGCCGACGCGACCTTCGTCGCGACACTGATCATGATCGTCACCAGTCGGGTGATAAGCCCGCAGTACATGATCTGGCTGCTCGCCGTCGCCGGCTTCTGCCTGCTCTACAAAGACAGCACCCAGCGCCGCAGCGCACTGCTGGTCCTGCTGGCGCTGCCGCTGACACAGTACGAGTTCCCGTTCGAGTTCCAGGAACTGCTGCGGGTCCAGTTCCTGCCCGTACTCGCCGTCATGCTCCGCGACGCCCTCCTCCTCGCCGCGTCCTACTACGGCTACCGCGACCTGTGGGCCTCAACCGTAGACGGCCCGTTCCTCCCGCAACGCGTACGAGCCGCACTCGGCCGCAAACCTGCCGCCGTCGCCGGTCCCGCCGCCACGGACCCGGACCCCGGTACCGCCGTGGGCGCCCCGCGTTCCGCCCCCGAGAGCGAGGCCCAACCTGCGCAGGCCTGACGTTCCTGCGGTGGCGAAACAGTGCTTGTACATCGTGGCGTGCGGCGCGCCCCCGGCCGGGGAGGTGCTGCGGGTTGTCGGAATGGCGCACGCGGCCGGCCTTTACGGACGCACGGGGAAGCCGACGTATCCCTGAGGCGAGATCGAGGACGCGGTCGGGCGCATAGCCGGCGGTCTCGCCTGATCATCAGGCGAGACCGCCGGTGCGTACGCTGACAGCTCTTACGTCCCCTGATACAGCCGCCTGCCCTGGGTGCGGGCCGCGGTCCAGGCGGACCACGCGGTGAGCTCGATGAGCGGGGCGTCGTCGGGGTTGACCATGCGGAAGTCGCCGATCAGGGAAGCGTCGATCTGGTACGAGGCCAGTGCGGTGAGCAGGGCCAGCCGGCCGGCTGGGCGCTGTTCGGCGGGGAGGGTGCGGGCGCAGTCTTCGACCCAGGCGCGGCTGACGCCCTTGGGGCGGCCGTCCCAGGCTTCGACTTCCATCCGCAGCATCGTGCGTACCGCGGACGGCACTGAGCGTTCGCCCGCGCGCTCTATCGCGGCGTCGGCTCGGGCGAAGGCTTGGGCGATGATCGGGTTCGACTGTGTCCACGCCGCGTCGAGCGGGGTCGCGGCCTTGGGGAGCAGGTCGAGTGAGTCGCCCGGGGCGCCGATGTGGCGGCCGGCGGCGCGGATCATGCCGCTGAGGACCCGCTTGACCATGCCGAGGCCCTGGCGCGGGGCCCTCGGGGGCATCGGCGCGTCCTCGAGGAAGGTGTTGACCATGCGGTTGAGGTAGTGGAAGGTCACGGCCACGCCGACGTACTCGGGGGCCTGCTCCACCGGGAACGGGAACGGGCCGCGCGCTTCGTCCGCGATCCAGGCCGCCGCGGCCCGCACGGCCGGGTCGCGTACGCGGTCGACCTCGCCCGCCGCGACGTGGCGGGCGTCCTTGCCGCCGGACAGGCCGTGCAGGGTCGCGCTGTGCACGGTGACGCAGTACGGGCACGTATTCTCGAGCGAGACCGCGGAGGCGACCGCCTCGCGCACCGCGCGGGGGATCAGGCCGGGGGCCAGCAGCGTCTCGCGGAGCATCAGCCAGCTGGCGGCCATGGTCTCGGGTGCGGGGGAGTGCATCGCCACCGGCGGCGCGAGCACCCCGAAGTCGCGCTCCACCTGCCGGTAGACCTCGTCGACGCTCGCGCCCGCCGAACCGGGCCGGGCCGGCTCGACGTAGCGGATCTGCGCCAACGCGAGCGGCCGCATGGCGGAGCGGGCCAGTGCGCTCGCCATGTCAACCGCCGACCATGGCGGCGGCCGCGGCGGCGGTCGCCTTGCGGCTCGAGGTCGCGCCCTCCGGCGACGGGGCGCCGTAGACCACGTTCACGCCCCTGGCCCGCGCGGCCCGCACGATGCCGGGCATGGCCCGCTCCGCGAGCGCGGCGATGGTGAACGCCGGGTTCACGGTGAGCGCGCCGGGCACGGCCGAGCCGTCGGTGACGAAGATGCCCGGGTGCCCACGCAGCTCGTGCCGGTCGTCGAGGGCGGAGGAGTGCGGGTCGTCGCCGATCCGGCAGGAGGCGAGCGGGTGGACGGTGTAGGCGCCGATCACGTCGTTGGTCCAGGGCATCACCCGGGCCAGCCCGTCGTGCTCGAGGATCTGCTTGACCGCCGCGTCCGAGACCTCCCAGCCGCGCAGCGTGTTGGCGGTGGGACGGTAGCTCAGCGCGCCGAAGCCGAGCAGCTGCTGGGACAGGCGGGCCGAGTTGCCGGTGGGCGGCGGCGGGCCGAAGACGCCCTCGTTGTCGTCCTCCGACATGGTGAACACGGTAAGCCAGGACTGCCACTTGCGCAGCATCTCCTTCTTGCGCGGGCCGAACCAGCTCGGGCCGTCCGCGTCCGGGATCTGCGCCAGGATGGTGCCGAAGCCGGGCGGGAAGTAGAGCTGCTCGAGCGAGAAGCGCTCGTACTCGGGCAGGTCCCCGTCCAGCCGGTCCCAGGAGGCCACCACCGGGCCGCGCCCGATCTGGTAGCCCTTGTACGCCTTCTGCTCGTCCCGGGACAGGCCGAGCAGTTCCCTGACCTTCTCGTCCTCGAGCACCGCGGTGTTGAGCCGCTCGCCGTTGCCGGAGAAGTAGCGGCCGACCGCGTGCGGCATCGGGCCGAGGTCGGCCTCGGAGCGCTGCAGGATCACCGGGGTCGCGCCGGCGCCTGCCGCGAGCACGACGATCTTCGCCTCGATCACGCCGCCGCCGGTGTGCTGCCGGTAGTCGACCTCGTCGATCGTGCTGTAGTGCACCTGGTACGAGCCGTCGTCGGTGCGGGTGATCTTCTGCACCTCGTGCAGCGGCCGGATCTCGGCGCCGTGGGACAGGGCGGCGGGCAGGTAGTTGAGCAGCAGCGAGCGCTTCGCATCGAAGCGGCACCCTGACATCATCCAGTTGCAATTCGTGCACAGCGACGTGTCGACGGCCGAGGGGGAGGGGTTCACGGTGTGCCCGGCCGCCCGGCACGCGGCCGCGAACACGCCGCCGATGTAGGGCACCTCGTCCCACCCGGTGGGCGTGATCGGAAGCGCCTCGGCCACCCGGTCGTACCAGGGTTCGAGCGCGTCCCGGGTGATCGAGCCCGGCCACATCCGCCGCCCGATGCTGCCGCGGCGCTCGAAGACGAACCGCGGCGCCCGCGGCATGGTGGCGAAGTACACCACGCTGCCGCCGCCGACGCAGTTGCCGCCCAGGATGCTCATCCCGTCGCCGACCACGAAGTCGAACACGCGGGTGGTGGACGAGCCGAACTTGAAGTCGTGGTCGAACTCCTCGCCGCTCAGCCACGGCCCGCGCTCGAGCACCACCACCTTCGCCCCGCCGGCCGCGAGGTGGTAGGCGGCGATGGCCCCGCCGAAGCCGCTGCCGACGACCAGGACGTCGGTCTTCTGCCTCGCGGTCACGAGGGGCTCCCGGTGGCGTCGGTGTCGGGGTGGATGTCGGCCAGCTGACGCCCGTACGAGTACTGCGGGAAGCGCCACAGCCCGTCCTCGTCCGGGTCGGCGAACCCGAGCGTGCGCAGGCCCGGGTGCCCGGCCGCGAGCGCTTCGGTGGTGTGCATGTGCGCGCCGGTGTCGAAAGCCATGTAGCTGAACATGGCGACACCGACCCACATCATCTTCTCCGGATGATCCGGCGAGACCAGCTGCTGCACGAGTGCCGTCCTGTGGTCGTAGGAAAGCCCGACGAAGGGCAGGGCCGGGTCGGGCTCGAGGTCGTGGCTCGCGCAGTACGCGCGGGCGTGGCCGTTGAGGGCGACGGCCAGGTCGTCGAGCGCGCCTTCCATGCCGCCCTCGGGGGTCTCCAGGATCGGCACCGCGCCGGCGGCCACCGCACCGCCGCCGGTACTCACCCCGGCCACGGCGCGGTCTTCGGGGTGGCGCTTCTCGCCGGGGATGATCGTGTCCGCGAAGGCCTCTAGCGTCAGCGTTCTGACGTCGTGGTCGGGCTCGGCCGAATGCATCGCACCTCCAGGCGCGCATCAAGGGTCTGTCTCGTTGATTCTTGGCCGCGGCGCGCCCAGCCGCATCTTCGGAAGTGCCGTGCTGGTGGGACGCACTGCGGAAGAAGACCGGGCTCTGCGGTCGCCGGATACTGACAACCGTTGAGTGCTAGCGATCTGATTCCACAGAGAGGCCGGATACGTGTCTCAGCAGCAAGACGTGTACACCGACTTGGTCGCGGACGGGGACGAGCTCGACGCTCTGGTCGCCGGCCTCGATCCGGACCGGTGGGCCACCCCGACCCCGGCGCCGGGCTGGACCATCGCGCACCAGGTGGCCCATCTCGCCTTCGTCTCGCGCCTGGCCCTGCTCGCCGCCGCGCAGCCCGAGGTCTTCCTCGCGCACGCCGCGCAGGCCAGGGCGGACTTCCAGGGCGCGGTGAACGCCGCGCTGGAGGAGTACCTGGCCGAGCCCCCGGCCGAGATCCTGGCGCGCTGGCGCCGGGACCGGGCCGCCGCGGCCGGGGCGCTGGCCGCGATCGAGCCAGGCGCGACCGTGCCCTGGCTGGTCACCCCGCTCCCGCCGTCCGTCCTGGCCGCCGCCGGGATGATGGAGAACTTCGGGCACGGACAGGACATCGCCGACGCGCTCGGCGTGCGCCGCGTGCACACCGACCGGATCGGGCACCTGGCCTGGTTCGGCGCGCGCACCAGGGACTTCGGCTACCTCGCGCACGGGCTGACGCCGCCGCAGGGGGAGTTCCGGTTCGAGCTGACCGGCCCGAGCGGGGTGGTGTGGGAGTTCGGGCCCGCCGACGCGACGGACCGGGTGACCGGCCCCGCCGTCGACTTCGCGCTGCTGGTCAGCCGGCGCAGGCACCGCGACGACCTGGCGCTCAAGGCCGCCGGGGCCGAGGCCGAGCGCTGGCTGGACATCGCCCAGGCCTACCGCGGTCCGGCCGGCCAGGGCCGGCGCCCCGGCCAGTTCTCCGCATCAGCCTCCTGAATCGCATCAGCCTCCCGAGCTCAGGGATCGGAAACACCCCACCTACATCCGAACGAAAGGGAGACTACGGTGACCTTCCGCGAGCGACTTCGCCGACTCGTACCCGGGTTGACGGCGCTTCTGGTGATGGCCTCGCTCTTCGTCGGCGCCCGGGCCGCGGTCGCGGTGGGCGGCGGCGCCCAGGCCGCGGCGGCGTTCAAGTTCGAACAGATGCCCATCGCGCTGCCGCCCGGCTACAACGAACAGCACATGAACACCGTGCGCCAGGTGAACCCGGCGTTCGAGAAGATCGACGCCTGGATCTCCTCGGTCGGCGCCAGCATCGCCGTCAACGACCTGACCGGCCACGGCCTGGCCGACGGCATGTGCATCGTCGACACCAGGACCAACGAGGTCATCGTGACCTACACCCCGACCGCGCCCGCGGCCGACCGGTTCACCCCGTTCGTGCTCGACCCGGCCCCGCTGCCCTACGACAGCACCATGGCGCCGACCGGCTGCACGCCCGGCGACTACAACGGCGACGGCCGGATGGACCTGCTGGTCACCTACTGGGGGCGCACCCCGATCCTGTTCATGGCGAATTCGGACTCGAAGACGCTGAGCGCGGCCTCCTACACCCCGCGCGAGCTGGTGCCGAACGAGAGCCCTGACGGCAAGTACCACGGACCGCGCTGGAACACCGACGCGGTCTACGTCGGCGACCTCGACGGCAGCGGCCACCCGTCCATCATCGTGGGCAACTACTTCCCGATCTCGGACGTGCTCGACCCGAACGGCGAGGCCAACGTCCAGATGCTCAACTCCCTGTCCAGCGCCAAGAACGGCGGCGGGGACTACGTCTTCCAGTGGTACGGCGCGACCTCCGGGGCCGACCCGAACGTGCAGTACATCCAGGAGGAGGGGGCGATCCCCTACGCCGACACCACCGGCTGGACCCTCGCGATCGCCGGCGCGGACCTGACCGGCGACGGCCTGCCCGACGTCTACATCGCCAACGACTTCGGGCACGGACACCTGCTCTACAACCGCTCGACCCCCGGGCACATCGAGTTCACCGAGGCCACCGGCGACCGCACCCCGACCACGCCGAAGTCGTTCGTGCTGGGCAACGGCTCGTTCAAGGGCATGGGCGTGGACTTCGTGGACCTCAACGGCGACGGCAAGTTCGACATCATCGTCAGCAACATCACCGTCGCGTGGGGCCTTGAGGAGAGCAACTTCGTCTTCATCAACAAGTCGAGCAGCAACGCGAACATGGCCTCCGACCTGGCCTCCGGCCTCGCACCCTTCACCCAGGAGGCGCAGCAGTACGGCCTGGCCTGGAACGGCTGGAACTGGGACGTGAAGACCGGCGACTTCCTCAACAGCGGCACCCAGGAGGTCGTGCAGACCGACGGCTTCGTGCAGGGCAGCGTGGACCGCTGGAACTGGCTGCAGGAGATGGCCATGACCAACGACGACCTGCTCTCGAACCCGGCGATGTGGCCCAACGTGCAGCCCGGCGACGACCTGGCCGGCCACGAGTACCTCGGCTTCTTCGCCAAGAACTCCTCCGGCACGTACGTCAACGTGAGCACAGAGCTCGGCCTGAACGCCGAGATCCCCACCCGCGGCATCGCGACGAGCGACACCACCGGTGACGGCGCACTCGACTTCGCCGTGGCACGGCAGTGGGGCCCGCCGGCCTTCTACGCCAACGAGTCGCCGGACCTCGGCAACTACCTCGACCTCAACCTCTACCGCCCGTCCACCGACGGCCAGTCGAACCAGGGCCTGGAGGGCCCGGGCGCGCCCGCGTACGGCGCCACGGTGACCATCACCACCCCCTCCGGCACCCAGGTCTCGCAGCTCGACGGCGGCGGCGGGCACGGCGGCTACCGCAGCTTCGGCGTGCACTTCGGCCTCGGTTCCTACACCGGCCAGGTCTCCGTCCAGATCCAGTGGCACGACGTCAACGGCGCCCTGCACACCGAGACCACGAAGCTCGCGCCGGGCACCCACTCCCTCATGCTGACCGATGCGATCCAGGAGGTTTCCCGCTGATGAGCGTGGCAGCCCAGACCCATCCCTCCGCGGGCAACGCGCCCGTGCCGGCCGCCGCGGCCGCCTCCGCCGCCGCGGTGAAGCCGAAGGACACCCGCTATCTCGCGCTGCGCAACTTCGCCCTGTCGATCAGCGTGTTCAACATCTTCGGTTACACCCTGCTCGGCTTCGAGCAGCCCTGGCTCTGGCCCCTGATCGCCGTCGGCACCGCCTACACCACCGAGCTCAGCTTCGAGGTGCTCAGCGCCTGGGCGCAGCGGCGCGAGGTGCGCTTCCGTGGCAACGGCATGCGCGGGCTCTACGAGTTCCTGCTGCCCGCGCACATCACCGCACTCGCCGTCAACATGCTGCTGTACGCGAACAACCAGATCCTGCCGGTGCTGTTCGGCGTGGTGGTCGGCGTGGCCGGCAAGCACGCCTTCCAGGCCCCGATCAATGGCAAGATGCGCCACTTCATGAACCCGTCCAACTTCGGCATCGCGGTCACCCTGCTGGTCTTCGGCTCCTGGGTCTCCATCGCCCCGCCGTACGAGTTCACCGAGAAGGCCAACACCTTCTTCCGGGTCATGATCGTGCTCATCATCGCCATCTCCGGCACCGTGCTCAACGCCCTGCTGACGAAGAAGACCTCGCTCATCGTGGGCTGGCTCGGCGGCTTCGCCATCCAGGCGTTCGTGCGCCACGCGATCTGGCACGTCTCGCTCTTCGGCGCCCTCGGCCCGATGAGCGGGGTGGCCTTCATCCTGTTCTCCAACTACATGATCAGCGACCCGGGCACCACGCCCACCAAGTTCGGCCCGAAGTTCATGTTCGGCGCGTCGGTGGCCACGGTGTACGGCA
This sequence comes from Actinospica durhamensis, assembly GCF_018139695.1. Lineage (GTDB taxonomy): Bacteria > Actinomycetota > Actinomycetes > Streptomycetales > Catenulisporaceae > Actinospica > Actinospica durhamensis. The sequence continues at coordinate 92,214 of NZ_JAGSOG010000004.1, forward strand.
TCCTGATGGAGTTCAACATCGTCTACACCCTGTTCTTCGCCACCGCGGTCGTCTGCTCGGCGCGCGGGCTCGGCTGGTGGGCGGTGCACCTGCTGCGCCGGCGCGGGCAGCGCGGGAGCGCGGGCGAGAACGCCGCCCGGGCCGGCGCGGGAACGGTCGCCGCATGAGTGCGACCAGGATCTCCGTCGTCGGCGTGGCCTGCCGCTACCCCGACGCGGACTCTCCCGAAGAGCTCTGGCGCACGGTGCTGGCCGGGCGCCGGGCCTTTCGCCGGATCCCGGACGAGCGGATGCGGCGGGAGGACTACTACTCGCCCGATCCGGCCGCGCCGGACCGCTTCTACACCCGCAAGGCCGCGGTCATCGAAGGGTACGAATTCGACCGGGTGGCCTTCAAGGTGGCCGGCAGCACCTTCCGCTCCACCGACATGACGCACTGGCTGGCGCTGGAGACCGCGGCCAAGGCGCTGGCCCACGCCGGGTTCCCGGCGGGCGAGCGCCTGGCCGGGGCCAACACCGGCGTCATCATCGGCAACAGCCTGACCGGCGAGTTCAGCCGGGCCAACCTGATGCGGCTGCGCTGGCCGTACGTGCGCCGCACCGTCGGCGCCGCGCTGCGCGAGCAGGGCTGGGACGAGCCGGCTCTGGCCGAGTTCCTCGGCGGCCTCGAGCAGCGGTACAAGGCCCCGTTCCCGCCCATCGACGAGGACACGCTGGCCGGCGGCTTGGCCAACACCATCGCCGGGAGCATCTGCAACCACTTCGACTTCAAGGGCGGCGGGTTCACCGTCGACGGGGCCTGCTCCTCCTCCCTGCTGTCGGTCGCCACCGCGTGCAACGCGCTGTCCGACGGGCAGCTCGACGTCGCCGTGGTCGGCGGCGTGGACCTGAGCATCGACCCGTTCGAGGTGATCGGCTTCGCCAAGACCGGGGCGCTGGCCACCGGCGAGATGCGCGTGTACGACAAGCGCTCCAACGGATTCTGGCCGGGCGAGGGCTGCGGCATGCTCGTGCTCATGCGCGAGGACGACGCCCTCGCGCAGCGCAGGTTCCGGCACGCGACCATCGCGGGCTGGGGCTACTCCTCGGACGGCAAGGGCAGCATCACCCGGCCCGAGGCCGGCGGCCACCGGCTCGCGATCCAGCGGGCGTACGCCGCGGCGGGCTTCGGGATGGAGAGCGTGTCCTACTTCGAGGGCCACGGCACCGGCACCGCGGTGGGCGACGCCACCGAGTTGCGCGCGTTCACCGAGGCGCGCCATGCCGCCGACCCGCACGCCCCGGCGGCCGCGATCAGCACGGTCAAGGGCAACTTCGGGCACACCAAGGCGGCGGCCGGGGTGGGCGGTCTGATCAAGGCCATCCTCGCCGTGCGCCACCAGGTCATCCCGCCCGCGACCAGCCACGAGGATCCGCACCCGGCGCTGGGCGGGGACCGCCCGGCGCTGCGGGTGCCGAGCGACGCCGAGCTGTGGCCCGCGGGCGCCCCGGTGCGCGCGGGCGTGTCCTCGATGGGCTTCGGCGGCATCAACGCCCACGTCGTCGTCGAGCGCGCGGACGGCGCACGCCGGGTGTCGATCGGCCGCACCACCGAGCGGCTGGTCCGATCGCGTCAGGACGCTGAGCTGCTGCTGCTCGACGCGACCGGCATCGCCGAACTGCGCGGCCAGGTCGCGCACCTGGCCGCGATGTGCGGCAAGCTCTCCTACGCCGAGCTCGGCGACCTCGCCGCGACCCTCCAGGCCGGTCTCGCCGACCGGCCGATCCGGGCCGCGGTCGTGGCCGGCGCGCCCGAGGACGCCGAGGCGCGCTTCACCACCCTGCTCTCGCTGCTCGACAGCGGGGCGCGCTCGGTGCTCGACACGGTCGGGGGCGTCTACCTCGGCCGCCGGGGGCAGCGTCCGCGGATCGGTCTGCTCTTCCCGGGGCAGGGCGCCGGACGGCGGGCCGACGGCGGCGCGCTGGCCAGGCGCTTCGCCGCCGTCGACGAGCTCTTCCGCGCCCACCCGGTGCCGCCGGGCGCGGACCTGGTGGACACGGCCGTGGCCCAGCCGCGGATCGCGGTCGGCTCCGTCGCCGGACTCAGGGCCCTGAGCATGCTCGGGATCCACGGCTCCGGCGCGGTCGGCCACAGCCTCGGCGAGCTCACCGCCCTGCACTGGGCCGGCGTGCTGGGCGAGGCGCAGGTGCTCGACCTCGCCGCCGCCCGCGGCCGGATCATGGCAGAAGGCGGCGACGGCGACGGCACCATGGCCGGGATCGCCGCGCCGGCCGAGGCGGTGGAACCGCTGCTGGCCGGCGAGGACGTGGTGATCGCCGGGTACAACGGTCCGGGCCAGACGGTGGTGTCCGGGCGGCGCGAGGCCGTCGCCCGGGTCGCCGCCAGGGCCGCGGCCGCCGGACTCGCGGCGCACGTGCTCGCCGTCTCGCACGCCTTCCACTCCCGCGGGGTGGCCCCGGCCGCGGCCGCGCTGCGCGAGCGGCTGGCCGGGGAGCACTTCGGCCCGCTCGCCGGGCGGGTGTTCTCCACCGTCACCGGGGCCAAGCTGCCCGAGGACGTGGACGTAGCCGGGCTGCTGACCCGTCAGGTGCTCGATCCGGTCAGGTTCAGCCAGGCGGTGACCGCGCTGGCCGAGGAGTCAGAGCTCTTGCTCGAAGTCGGCCCCGGCCGGATCCTGGGCGGCCTGGCCGCGCAGATCGTGCCCGAGGTGCCGGTGGTCTCGCTCGGTACCGACGGCACCTCGCTGGCCGGCCTGCTGCACGCGGTGGGCGCGGCGTACGTGCTCGGCGCGCCGGTGCGGCACGCGGCCCTGTTCGAGGACCGCTACACCCGCCCGCTCCCGCTGAACAAGGAATTCCGCTTCTTCGCCAGCCCCTGCGAATCCGCGCCGGAGCTCGATTTCGCCGTCGAGGAGGGTCGGCCGGCCCCGTCGTCCGCGCTCGTCGCGCCGGCTGCGGCGGGGGCGAACCCCACGGCCGAGACCGCGCCGCAGCCGCTCGCCGACGGCGGCCTCGTCGACCCCGCCGAGACCAGTCTCCAGGTGCTGTTGCGGCTGGCCGCGCAGCGCGCCGAACTGCCGGTGGAGGTCGTGCGTCCGGACACCAACCCGCTCGACGAACTGCATCTGAGCTCGATCACCGTGGGCCAGATCGTGAACCAGGCCGCGCGCGACCTCGGCATCACCGCGCCGATGACCGCCTCCGCGTTCGCCACCTCCACCCTCGACGAACTCGCCGCGATGCTCGACGAACTCGCCGGCACGGCGCAGGCCGCCGACGCGGACCGAGCCGGGGTGGCGGGCGTGGGACCGTGGGTGCGCGCGTTCTCGGTCGACCTGATCCCGACTCCGGTCGGGCCGCCGGTGGCCCGCGCGTCTTCCGACGGCACGTGGCAGACCTTCGTCACCGACGGCCACCCGCTCGCCGAGGCGCTCACCTACGCACTGCGGCGGGCCGGGCTCGGCGGCGGCGTGCTGCTGTGCCTGCCGCGCGACCCCGACGAGAGCCACACGGGCCTGATGCTCGCGGCCGCACGCGCGGCCCTGGCCGGGCCCGGCGGCACCCGCTTCGTCGCGGTCGGGGACCGGCGTTCGGCCGCGGGCCTGGCCAAGACGCTGCACCTGGAGAACCCGGGCATCGCGACCACGGTCGTCACGCTGCCGCTACCGAGGGACCTGCCGGAGCCGCAGGCCGCGCAGGCCGCCGCGCGCATCGCCGCGGACGTCGCGGCGACCGCGGGCTTCGCCGAGGTCTGCTACGACGCGCAGGGCGGGCGCCGGGTGCCGGTGCTGCGGGCGCTGCCCGAGAGCGAGCCCGACGACGCGCTCGACCTGCTCGGCCCGGACGACGTGCTGCTGGTCACCGGCGGCGGCAAGGGGATCACGGCCGAGTGCGCGCTCGCCCTCGGCCGCGACACCGGCGCCGCGATCGGCCTGATCGGCCGGTCCGACCCGGCGCAGGACGCCGAGCTCGCCGCGAACCTCGAGCGGATGGCCGCGGCCGGCGTGCGCTACCACTACACCCAGGCCGACGTCACCGTGTTCGACGACGTGAAGGCCGCGGTCACCGCCGTGTGCGAGGTGTTCGGCGACGTGACGGCGGTGCTGCACGGCGCCGGGCGCAACGAGCCGCGGTCGCTGGCGGCGCTCGACGAGGACGCCTTCGCGCGCACCCTCGCCCCGAAGATCGACGGACTCGAGGCCGTGCTCTCCGCGCTCGACCCGGAACGGCTGCGGCTGCTGGTGAGCTTCTCCAGCATCATCGGCCGGGCCGGACTGCGCGGCGAGGCCGACTACGCGACCGCCAACGACTGGCTCACCGACCTGACCAAGCGGATCCAGGAACAGTACCCGAACTGCCGCTGCCTGTCCCTGGAATGGTCCGTGTGGGCCGGAGCCGGCATGGGCGAACGGCTCGGCGTGCTCGAGTCGCTCACCCGCGACGGCGTCGAACCCATCGCGGCCGAGCAGGGCGTCGCGCTGCTGCAGCAGCTGATCGCCGATCCGCGCACGCCCACCGCCGTGGTGGCGATGGGCCGGGCCGAGGGCCTGCCCACGATCACGCTGGAGCGGCCGGAACTGCCGCTGCTGCGCTTCGTCGAACGGCCGCGGATCTTCTACCCGGGCGTCGAGCTCGTCGTGGACGCCGACCTGAGCGCCACCGGCGACCTCTACCTGCCGGACCACGACCTCGACGGCGACCTGCTGTTCCCGGCCGTGCTCGGCATGGAGGCGATGGCCCAGACCGCGTACGCCCTGACCGGCCGGGCCGAGCTGCCCGTGCTCGAGGACGTGGAGTTCCTGCGGCCCATCGTGGTGCCCGCGGACGGCACGACCACCCTCCGCGTCGCCGTGCTGGCCACCGGCCCCGACACGGTCCAGGCGGTGATCCGCAGCGGGGAGACCGGATTCCAGGCCGACCACTTCCGCGCGCGGCTGCGCTACCGCACGCCGCTGCCGGGCGGGTCGAGGCCCCACCCGATCCTGGCCGACCTGCCGCGGCTCGCGCTGCGGCCGGCGGACCTGTACGGACCAGTGCTCTTCCAGGGCAGCCGGTTCCAGCGGCTGCTCGGCTACCGGCAGCTGGCCGCGACCAGCTGCGTGGCCGAGATCGCCCAGCGCGGCGACGTGTCCTGGTTCGGCGGGTTCCTGCCCGGCGACCTGCTCGCCGGCGACCCCGGCGCGCGCGACGCGTTCATGCACTCCATCCAGTGCTGCGTGCCGGACGCGACGCTGCTGCCGGCGGGGATAGAACGGCTCTACCTCGCCGACCCGGCCGCCACTTCCGGGCAGGGCAGCCTGGTCATGCACGCGGCCGAACGCCTGCGCGACGGCGACACGTACGTCTACGACGTGGACGTGCGCGACGAGTCCGGCACCCTGGTCGAGCACTGGCAGGGGCTCAGGCTCCAGGCCGTGCGCAAGCAGGACGGATCAGGCCCCTGGCACCCCGCCCTGCTCGGCGCCTACCTGGAGCGGCGCACCGGGCCCGCGCTCGGACGCGAGCTGTGCTGCGTCGTGTGGCCGGACACCCCGGGCGAGGATTCCGGGGGCCAGGCGGCCAGGCGGCGGCACACCGGCGACGCGCTGGCCTGGCTGATGGGCCCGGACACCGTGGTGCGCCACCGCCCCGACGGCAAGCCCGAGGTGGACGGCATGGCGCAGGTCTCCGCGGCGCACGGCACGGGCGTCACCTTCGCCGTCGCCGGGGACCACCCGGTCGGCTGCGACATCGAGGTCGCGGCCGGGCGCAGCGAGCAGGACTGGGCCGGCCTGCTCGGCCCGGACGGGCTCGCCCTGGCCCGGCTGCTCGCGGCCGAGCACGGCGAGGACCTCTCGCTCGCGGCAACGCGCGTGTGGGGCGCGATCGAGTGCCTGCGCAAGGTCGGGCGCACCGGCGGCACCGGCCTGGCCGCGGACGGCGCGGGCCCCGGGCCGGAGCGCTGGGTCAGGCTGCGCGCGGGCGCGGCCCGGATCGCCACGTTCGCCACGCACCTGCGCGGGATCGAGGAACCGGTGGTGTTCACCCTGCTGTCGGAAGGCGGTGCATGACCGTGGAACCGTACTACGAGTACCGGCACCTGGTCGGCTTCGAGGAGACCAACCTGGTCGGCAACGTCTACTACGTCAACTACCTGCGATGGCAGGGTCGATGTCGGGAGATGTTCCTACGCGAACACGCGCCGGAGGTGGTGGCCGACATCCGCGAGGACCTCAAGCTCTTCACGCTCAAGTGCGAGTGCGAGTTCCTCGCGGAGATCACCGCCTTCGACGAGCTGGCGATCCGGATGCGCCTGGAGGATCTGACGCAGACCCAGATCGGGTTCGCGTTCGACTACGTCCGGCTGCGCGAGGGCGGCGTGGAGGAGCTCGTCGCCCGCGGCCGCCAGCGCATCGCCTGCATGCGCGGCCCGAACACCGACACCCGGCCCGCCCGGGTGCCCGAACCGCTGCGCCGCGCGCTGGAGCGCTACACCCTGCACCCGCCCGCTCCCGACGCGAGGGCGCTTGACGGCCGCCTCGCCGACCTGGCGCGGTAGGAGAGGGCTGATGAGCGCCGACGGAAGGTCCCTGCGGGTCGCCACAAGCGGCCCGCAGGCCGGGGCCGGGGCCGGATCCGCGGTCGCGACCGGGGAAGGAATCGAGTCCGGCAACGGAATCGAGACCGGGCACGGGATCGCGGACGGCCGCAACGGCCACCGCGTCCCCCTCGACCACAAGGAACTGCGCGGCGTGCTCGGCCGCTTCGCCACCGGGATCACGGTGGTGACCGCGGTCGGGCGGGCCGGCCCGCACGGGATGACCGCGAACTCGTTCACCTCGGTCTCCCTCGATCCGCCGCTGATCCTGGTGTGTGTCAAGCACACCGCGGTCATGCACACCGCGCTGCTGGAGGCCGGGTCCTTCGCGGTCTCCATCCTCTCCGCAGGGCAGGAACACACGGCCCGCTACTTCGCCGACCGCTCCAGGCCGCGCGGCGAGCACGAGTTCGACATGGCCGGCAGCGAGCCCGGTCCGCGCAGCGGCGCCCCGATCCTCACCGGGGCGCTCGCCTGGCTCGAATGCGAGCTGGCCGCCGTCCACGAGGGCGGAGACCACTCGATCTTCCTCGGTGAGGTGACGAACGCGGGCCGGGACGAAAGCGTAGGGGCGTTGCTCTTCTACTCCGGTGGGTTCCACCGGCTCGAGACTGGGGACATCTAGCAACTGGTGCGGGATGTGATGCGGTGGATCGCATGCCGACAGTGGGACCACTTGACACGGAGGTTTCCGGAGCAGCCATGGTGAACCCGGTGGAACGCGCGATCGAAACGATGTGGGAGCACTACCACGAGCCCATCTCGCTGGCGGACCTGGCGGCGGCGGCGAACCTGAGCAGGTTCTACTTCGCCCGGGTCTTCCGGGCCTCCACCGGGACGTCGCCAGGCCGCTTCCTCGCCGCCATCCGGCTCAGCCGGGCCAAGCAGCTGCTGCTGGAGAGCTCGCTGAGCATCACCGCGATCTCCTACCGCATCGGGTACAACAGCGTGGGCACGTTCACCAGCCGGTTCACCGCGAGCGTGGGCATGTCCCCGACCCGGTATCGCTGGCGCTCGAGATCGCACGCAGGCATCGGTCCACTCACGGCGGCCGCGCCCCCGCAAGGGGCCGGCCGCCGTCGCAATCGCGTCGTCGGCACCGTATGCCTGCCCCCGTGCGAGACCCCCGTGCGCGTCTACGTGGCAGCGTTCGACGGTGCCGTGGCGGAGGGGCTGCCCAGTTCCTGCGACATCCTCGACGGCGAGCGGACCCAGTTCGAACTGAGCGCGCTGCCCGACGGAGAGTGGTTCATCCGGGCCGCGGCCGTGGGCCTGCGCGGCCCTGTGGCCGGACCATGGCGACGTCAGCCGCTGTTCGTCGACGGCCAACAGATCGCGGCGGGCCCGGACGCGCGCGTGATCCAGCTCGCCCTCGATCTGCACCCCACCGGCGTGCTCGACCTGCCCATCCTCACCGCCCTCCCCGAACTCGACTGCCGCCATCCGCCCAGCCTGATCGAGGCGACCGGCTGAGCGCGCACCCGCACAACCCGTCGGTGGCCGCGGTTCTCACCGTGGCCACCGACGTCTGCGTGCTGATGTGTGAACCTTGGCTCAATACCGGTGATGCGTCGGGTGGGTGGGTTG
>NZ_JAGSOG010000500.1 GCF_018139695.1 Actinospica durhamensis
TTGCATGTGTTAAGCACGCCGCCAGCGTTCGTCCTGAGCCAGGATCAAACTCTCCAAAAAGAATTTAATGACCTGGCTAAACATCCCGACGGGGGTCGGGATAATAGCCAATCAAACAATTGGCATCGTAAACAAATGACACACTGTTGAGTTCTCAAGAAACAGACACACTCGCCGGTTCCGCCGGCTCTTCAGCCAGGCTCACCGACCGGTGATTCTCTGCCGTATTGCGTTTTCCGCTGTGGTAACTCTACCACAACTTGATCTTGGCTCTTGCGCTTCGCCCGCTTCGGCTCTAAGCTGTTGCTTTTGAGCCTCTGCGTTGCGCCTCGCTTGACCGCAACCCTTCCACCTTAGCCGTCCGACTCTCCCGAGTCAAGCGGTGCGATCTTCCGGCCTGTCGGCCCGTCGTTCGCGGTGATGTTTGAAAGTATGCACCACGGGGGACCGATCTGGCCAATCGGCAGGTGACCCGCCGTCAGAAGCCGTGCGGTGCATGCGATCCGGGGTGAGCCTCAGGCGACTGCCGGGACCTCGGCCACCTGGTCGATCGCGCTCAGGTCCCCCATCTCGCCGCGGCGGTAGGCCCGCCGGCCGACGATGAAAACATACGAAAGGAAGCCGAGCTCGGCCACCGCGCCGATCCCGATGCGGGCCGCGGTCGGCAGTCCGGAGGGCGTCACGAACGCCTCGATCACGCCCGAGCAGGCGAGCGTGAGCATCACACCGATCGCGATGACGCCCGCGATCCTGCCCTCCTGCTGCAACGCGGTCACCCGGGACCTCGCGCCCGGCGCGATGATGGTCCACCCCAGCTTCAGTCCCACTCCGGCCGCGACGAACACCGACGTCAGCTCGAGCATGCCGTGCGGCAGGATCAGTGAGAAGAACACGTCTCCTCGGCCGGCGTTGAACATGAACGCCCCGTCCACCGCGATGTTCGCGCAGTTGACGAAGAGCACCGGGAGCACCGGCAGGCCGAGCAGGATGCCGGCGAACAGGCTCTCCCAGCACACGAAGAAGTTGTTGGTCCAGACCTTGAACGCGAAGTCGCGGGCCGGGGCGGACCGGTAGTAACTCTCGAAATCGCCGCCGGGAGCGGTGACCTGCTGGACGTAGTCCGGCGGCAGGATCTGGTCGCGCGCGCTCGGGTCGTGGGCGAGCCACACGGCGAGCCCCACCGTGACGATCAGCGAGATCACCGCCGTCAGACCCCACCACCAGCGGGCGCGGTAGAGCGCGGCGGGCAGCTTCGCGGTGAAGAACTCCCCCACCACCGCCCACCGGGCCACCCGCGGAGCGGTCAGGGCGGCGCGCGAGGCCGAGAGCATGCCGGACAGGCGCCCGACCATCTCGGCGTCCGGCAGCTGGGAGCGGACCAGGGACAGATCGCGCGCGGTCGCCTGGTGCAGGGCCAGCAGTTCGTCCGCCTCGGTGACGGTCAGCCGCCGCTGTCGGGCCAGACGGTTGAGCCGGTTCCACTTCGGAGCGTTCCGCACCACGAACGCGTCTATGTCCACGGGCACACGGTATCGGCGGAGCGCTGTTCCAAGCCAGGGCGCCGGTGCCGTAGTTTGGTCCCCACGTGTAGCGAGTTCGAGGGTGGGGATCCGCATGTCCGAACTGGTGGTGGCCGAGGGTGTGGCCCTCGAGCTGCGCCCCGCCCGGCTGGCCAGCCGGACCGTGGCCCTGGCACTCGACGCGGTGCTGATGCTGGTCGTCTATCTGATCTGCTACCGCATCATCAAGGCGCTGGTGAACGCCGGTGCGTCCAGCGACACGGTCGACGCGCTGCGCACCGCCACGCTCGTGCTGGTCGGGGTCGGCTATCCGCTGGTGAGCGAGTCCGTCGGCTCGGGCCGCTCGATCGGCAAGGTGGCGGCGGGCCTGCGGGTGGTGCGCCTGGACGGCGGACCCGAGCGGTTCCGGCACGCGCTTGTGCGTGCGCTGGCCCTGCTGTTCGCCGACGTCGGACTGCCCATCAGCCTGGCCAACCAGCTGGTCACCGGCCTGCCGCTGATCACGCTCTACTGTCTGCCCGGCGCGATCGCGGTCGCCTGCTCCAAGCAGGGGCGGCGGCTCGGGGACCTGCTGGCCGGGACCATCGTGGTGCGCGAGCGCACCGAGGCCGGCGCCGGCCGGATGCCGTTGGCGCCGAACCCTGTGGTGGCGCAGTGGGCCGCGTCCGCGCGGGTGGAGGACGTGCCGCCGGGCCTGGTGCTCGCGGCCCGGCAGCTGATCTCCCGCGTGTTCGAGATCGACCGCGCCGCGGCCGCCGAGCTCACCGACCAGCTCGCCCGGCAGGTGGCGACCTACGTCACGCCCGCTCCGCCGCCGGGGGTGGCGCCGTACCAGTACCTGGTGGCGGTGACGGCGGAGCGGTATCGCAGGGAGCTGGCCGTCAGTAGCGGTAGGTCTCCGGCTTATACGGACCGTCGACCGGGACTCCGAGGTAAGAGGCCTGGCGCTCGGTCAGCGTGGTCAGCCTGACTCCGAGTGCGTCCAGGTGCAGCCGGGCCACGTGCTCGTCGAGCTGCTTGGGCAGGGTGTAGACCCCGACCGGGTAGTCGTCCGGCT
>NZ_JAGSOG010000501.1 GCF_018139695.1 Actinospica durhamensis
CTCCCGCAACGGATCCCGCCGCACGCCCCGCACGCCCCGCGCTCACCCCGTCACGCCGCCTCGCCCTACGCCCGGTTCCCGTCCACTCCCGCGGCAGTCTCTCGACGTTCAGAACAACCGCCCGTGCGGATTCACCAGCTTCGTCCCCGCGGCCTCGAGTTCGAGCTCGACCCGCGTCACGATCTCACCGGCACTACGCCCACCGCCGTCGTACGCCGCGTGCGCCCCCTGCACCAGCCGCATCTCATAACCCTGCCGCAGCCCGGCCAACACCGTCGCGCGCACCCGGACGTCACTGACCAGCCCGGCCGTGAGCACGATCGAACGCGGCGGGAGCAGCGCGGCCAGATCCGTGCCCGCGAACGCGTCCGCATCCGGAGCGTCGAGCACGTGTTCGCCCTCGATGATCGGGTGGTAGAGCTCCCACCCCGGCGTGCCCGGCACGTCGGGATCACCCTCGACGCCGCCATGGCGCACGTGCACGATCGCGACGCCCGCCGCCCGCGCCCGCTCCAGCAGCTCGCCCGCCACCCTGATCAGCCGCGCGGCACCGGGCACCGGCCGGGGCGCGACGAGTCGACCGCGCTGGAGGTCGAGGAGCAGCAGTGTGGTGGCCATGGAGCCAGTTTAGCTCAAATGTTCGAACGCCTCGGCCCGTTCGCACACTGTACGGCCACGAATTCACCCGGCGCGCGGACCTTGTGGGTCCGCGCGCTCGGCGGTGATGTCCGCGCTGCGGCTCGGTATCGGAGCCTGGGCGCCGGACCGGCGATAGTAGAACGTGGAAACACGGTGCGAGGACTCGGAAACACGACACGGCACCGAGAAAAACCCGCGCCCATGACCCCCGGGGCTCCGGGGCTCCGGGGACAACCCTTGGGGCGGCCCCGCTCCGCCGTACGCGTCCGGCGGGACGGGGCCGCAGCTCATGCCCTAACCCTCAAGGAGAATCGGCCGTCAGATCCATCCATCATCAGATCTATCCGTCGGCAGGTCCATCGGCCGTCAGATCCATCCGTCGTCAGATCCGGCTGGATCCGAACGGCCGCCTGATCAGCTGTAGTTCTCCCACGCCACCGAGAAGCTGCCGCCGGAGATGGAGCTCGGCTGGGCCTTGACGTCCTTGCTGCCCTCCATGATGATCTCGTTCGGCGAGTAGCTCCCCAGCGAGTTCCCGTCGGCCGTGGCGTTGGTGAAGGACGCGGTGCCGAAGTCCGACAGCTTCGCGATGGAACCGTTGACCTCGGTCGCCTCGGCGATGACCTCGGCCGAGGAGTTCGCGAAGCCGGAGGAACCGGCGTGCGTGGTGGTCTTGGTCCAGCCCTGGGTGGAGTCCGTCAGGGTCATGGTGAAGGAGCTGCTGCCGTTGTAGACCACGCTGGCCGACAGGGAGTCCCCGGCCTTGACCGTGACCGAGTAGGCGCTCTCCGAAGCGGGGAGGACCTCCCACCAGGCGCCGTAGGTGGCCTTGCCGCCGATGCAGTCCGCCTCGGTGCCGGTCTGCTCCAGCGCGGAGTTGCTGTATCCGTCGAGGCCGACCCAGTAGGACGAGTACGTGGTCTTCGACGTGCAGGTCAGGGTCGGCTGGGTCCAGGAGGCGGACACCGAGGTGAACGCGCCGGAGGCACCGGTGGCGGCGTAGCCGGACCAGTTGCTCGACTCCACGGTGGTGGAGCTGAGCTTCGACAGGCCGTGCACGCTGTGACTCTCCTGGCTGGCCAGGGGGGCGCTGACGATGCCGACGTGCGACGGGGCGGCGGAGGCGAAGGCGGTCGGCGCGGTGAACGCCGCGGTCAGGCCGGCCGCGCCGATCGCGAGCGCACGGACATAAGACCTCTGGGACATGGGTGGTCTCCCTCGTTGTGGGCTAAGGGTTCGCGGTCGGGCGGCTTGTTATTCGAGCCGTCGATGCCGCCCGACGCGCAGATGCGCCGGCCGATCCGGGGGTGGGTGACCGGTTCCGGCGCTCACAGCTTGCGGCCGCCGCGGCGCGGCGGGCAAGGGTCGCGCCGTCGTTTAGTCTTAAGGGAATTGGCGATCTGGGTGGAAATAGCAGGACATTCCGGACCGGTTTCGAAGACGGTCTCGGAAGGGAAGATCAACGGAAGGTCACGATTGCGAAAACAGCTGAGGAAAGCTCTCCCGGCTGCCGGGTGACCCACGGGTAAGTTGCACGGCAAGCCGCTCGGACGCTCGAGAAGGGACGGACGTCGCGATGCACGCTTTCGGGTACCTCACCGGCCGAGGGGAGGATCCGCCGTTCACCGTCGGCCCCACGGCCCGGGAACCGGACCTCGACAGACTGCTGCGAACCGGGCCCTTCCACGAGGCGTTGCGCGCGGCCGTGGCCAACAGCGGCCTGAGTCTCGACCGGATCCAGGACCGGCTGCGCCGGCGCGGAGCGGTGATCTCGGTGCCCACCCTCAGCTCCTGGCAGTCCGGCCGCTACCGCCCCGAACGCGCCGGCTCCCTGGCCGTACTCTCCGCGCTCGAGGAGGTCCTAGGCGTACGCCCCGCCGCCCTGGCCGCCCTCGTAGGCCCGCCCAGACC
>NZ_JAGSOG010000502.1 GCF_018139695.1 Actinospica durhamensis
GCCCCCGCTCGATCTTGAACACCGTCCCCCGCAGCGGCCCATCAGCAGCCAGCTTCCGCGCGGGCAGCAGCGCCCTGATCCCCTCCATCAACAGCTCGACGCCGGCGCCGGTCGCCGCCGAGCCGAAGAAGACCGGATACGCCCGCGCTTCAGCAACCTGCCTGGCCAGCTCCTCGCGATAATCCGCCTCGGTGAGCCTCACCGAGTCATCCAGATAGCGCTCGAGGAACGCGTCATCCCCATCCGCCAGAAACTCGCCGATGCCCGCGCTGGTCTCTGCACTGGCCCCCGACCCGGTCGTGCCGCCCACCAGCGGCCGCTCGACCGTCCTCGCGCCGGCAGTTCCCAGCCCCTCCACACGCGTCACAGCCACCGCGCGGTCGGTCAGCTTCTCACGGATCTCTTCCAATAACGCATCTTCGCGAGCCCCGGCCCGGTCGGTCTTGTTGGCGAAGATGAGAGTCGGCAGGCCGAGCCTGGCCAGCGTACGCATGAGTACGCGCGTCTGCGCCTGCACGCCCTCGACCGCCGAGACGACCAGAACGACGCCGTCCAGCGCACGTAGCGCACGCGCGACCTCGGCGATGAAGTCGGCGTGGCCGGGCGTGTCGACGAGCGTGATCCGCGGCCCGTCCTCTGCGGCCGTGGGCGCGGTCAAGGCCACGACCGCGGATTTGATGGTGATGCCGCGCCGGCGTTCGAGCGCGAGCGTGTCGGTCTGCGTGTCGCCACCGTCGACGCTGCCGAGGTGGTCGATGACGCCCGCGTTGAAGAGCAGCCGCTCGGTCAGGCTGGTCTTACCGGCGTCGACGTGTGCGAGCACGCCGATGTTCAGGGTACTGACGATCAAGGTGAGGAGTCCTCGGGGATGCGGGAGACAGGTCGGGTCCGTGAAGAACGTCGATCTGTCGGCGCATTCGGGTCTCCATCCGTGAGCTTTCCTGGACGGCGACGACCTTACGCCCGGCGGCGCGGCCGGGCCAACTGGTTTTATTGCCCGGCTTCACGCCTGATGGCGCGGCCGGGCACCACTGAGAGCCGCAGTACTACGGCGTACGGATGACATCCATGAACGCGCTCACCGAGAACTCGGCGTTGCCCGCGCCGGGCTTGCCGTAGCCGGGCGGTACCGGCAGCTTGTGCGCCTCGAAGGTGTCCCGCCACACCCGCAGCAGCTTGATGAAGTACTCCAGCGGCGGGCCGTCCTGCCGGCCGAGGTTGCTCGTCGGCTCCGGGCACCACGTGGTGAAGCGCGGCACCACGCCGTGGCTCATGAAGAACTCCAGCCCCTCGGCCGTCGAGGCGATGGCCTGGTCCACGTCGGTGAACCCGTGCGGCTTGGCCATCTCCACGCCGCCGACGAAGTTCGGGATGACGTTCGTGGGCCCGAAAACGTCGGCGGCGTCCAGGATGCGCTGCACCCAGGCGTCGCGCCCGACGTAACGGTCCTTGCCTGGGCAGATCCAGTTGAACAGCTCGGCGTCCCAGACCTCGTAGTTCGGGTGGTAGATCCGGTAGCCGGCGTCGTGCAGCATCTTGACCTCGTCCAGCGGCAGAGCCTGGACGACGGCCTTGGGAATCCACCGGCCCGGGAAACGGGACTCGATCGCCTCGGCGAAGCGCGCGTAGAACTCGCCTTCGCGCATGCCGTCGAGCTTGCGCGTGATCGAGCCGCCGGTGACGGTGTAGGCCTTGGTGACGGAGTCGTGCTGGTGGATCAGCGTCATGGCCTCGACGATGTCCTCGAGGTCCTTGACCGGCGTGTACTCCCGGCCGTTGGCCCGCTGCTGCCGGAAGTTCTCGTTCAGGTCGCAGAAGCGGCACTCCTCGTCCCGGCCCCAGTACTGGCAGAGCCGGTAGACGGTGAGGTACACCAGGTAGCCCCACTCGATGGCCGGGGCGATCTGGCTGATGCTGCGCCCCGAGGAGAGCGTGTGCTTGTAGTACTCCGGGATCGGCGGGAACTCCACGTCAGCGAGGAACGTCCCCTCACAGTTCAGCGCCAGCTTGCCCTCGTGCAACTCCACCCGGTACGGGCTGTCCGGCGCGACCCGCGTGGAGACCACGGTCCGGCGCAGGTCATAAGGCCCGCCCGTCATCCGGATCTCCTCCGGCGCGCGGAAGTCGGCATGCTTGGCCATCTCCGCCACCGGCACGAGGTCGAAGGTGAAGATGAAGTAGTCCTTCGGCTTGTAGCCCCCCGCCACCCGCAGCGCGTCCGGACTGAAGGCCAGACCCTGCCGCAGGATGTCCTGCTTGACCACGGCCTCGGCCGGCAGGTCCGGAAACGCCTCCATCATGCGCTCCAGCTCCCGCGTCGTCGCCCCGTCCACCCCTACCTGCTCGGCGACCATCCTGGCCCTCGCTTCCACCGACGCCACGTGTGAAAGGTCCAATATCCCACGAAACCCGCGACCCGCGTCGCCCGGGGTGTCCCCGCCCCCGATCCCCGACCAGCACCAAAGCGATCACCGACCGTCACCCAGCATCCGGACAGCAGCACAGCGCGGTGCACCCAGCCACCTGCACCCGGACACCCACGCTGAAC
>NZ_JAGSOG010000503.1 GCF_018139695.1 Actinospica durhamensis
AGATGTCTATAAGAGACAGAGCCCGACCCGTGCGAGAGGATCTGAATCACGGGTTTTGGGGCTGGGCCGGATCGGGTGAGCCCGGCTCAAGGCTGCGCGGCGCGTTTATGGTTCGGTCAGTGCCGGTGTCTGGTCGGGCGTGGACGCTGGCATCGTGTGCGGGCGCATCTTTGTGGTGGCTGAGGTGAGAAGCGCGATGGCCGGCAGGAGTGCTATGGCGCCGGCGTACAGGGCAGTGCGGATTGTGCTGATGATGCCGATCCAGCCGATGAAGGGGCCGCCGACGATCTGGCCGGCGCTGTCGAACATGTCGCGGGCCGAGAGCACTGTGGCTCGGACGGCGGGATCCACTCGGGCCACGATCCAGCCTGTCACCAGTGGGGCGGACACGGGGCGCAATGCCTGCACGCACAGGTACGCCGTGATGGCTGGGGCGAAGTTTCGGGCGGCTGCCATGGCCACGACACCGATGCAGATGAGCGAGGTCACCACGAGTAGCACCCGGCCCGTCGTGCGGCCGTCGGGGTGGTCGGTCCAGCGCTTCGCCGACTGCGTGGAGACTAGGCCCAGCAGCGAGACGACGATTGAGATTGCCGAAAACCAGGCGGCCGGGGGGAGTCCGAACAGATGGGGCAGGCGTATGTCCGTGAGTAGAAAGTCGCCCCACAGTCGGTCGAAGCTTTCGCTCCACAGGCCCGCGAAGAAGATCATGCCGAGCAGTATCAGGAAGCCCGGCATTGCGACGACGGCGATCCTCGCATCCTTCAGCTGCCGGGTGAAGCCGGTCCACATCGTCCTGAGTAGCACGGACGACTCCACTGTGGGCACATCGCGACTTCGGCTTCGCGCGGGCATCCGGCGCTCTGGCATGACGAACGCGAGCATCAGGCCGATCCCCATCACCGCCGTGCCACCGACCAGGAGCGGCAGGGATAGCCACACCGAGGCGAGCAGTGCGCTGAGTATCGAGCCGATGATGCCGGCGGCCAGGCCCAGCTGGGTGGCTCGCAGGTAGACCGGTGTCATTCGCTCTAGATCGAGTTCGTCCGCGATCCACGCATCGAGGGCGCCTTCCTGCAACGCCGCACCGAGCCCGATGAGGAACTGGCCAACCAGCAGGCTGCCGAAGCGCGGTGTCAATCCTTGCTCTGCCAAGCCCGCCCCAACCAGAACGATCCCGGCCACTACGCACAGCCGCCGGCTGATCAGGTCGGCCAGCACTCCGGTCGGCAACTGCATGAAGAAGTAGGACAGCTCGACCGACGTGCCGAGCGTGACCAGCTCCAGTGGGTTGAGATGACCCGAGGAGACGTAGTAGACCGTGGCCGTCGTCTGCGCGAGCGCCACGAGGGCGGCCAGCGGCGCCTGAATCCCCAGCAGATAGAGGCGATGGGGGTCCACTCGGCCCGCTCGAGCCCCGCTCAGCAGCAACAAGCCCACCTCAGCCCAAGGCCTTGACTCCCCATGACCCGGTGAATCTAGCAACTCTGGTCGGAGCGGTACAGCGGATTGTCGGAGGCGAGCGGGAACGGGTGTAGGGGGCCGTCTCAGTCCAGGAAGTCGGTGACCGCGCGTAGCCACTCTTCGGGTTGGTCGATGTGGGCCATGTGGCCGGCCTGGCCGATGACGACCGCGCGGGCGTTGGGCATCTGTGCCGCAGTGCTCTGTGCCAGGGCGGCGGGAAAGGTCAGATCCTGGCGGCCGTGGAGCAGCAGGATGGGGATGTCGAGGGCGGCGAGGCGAGCCAGGGAGTTGTCCGGGCGAGCCGAGGGGACGGTACCGGCGATGAACGGCTTGGCCCACTCCGCGGAGAAGTGAACGTCGCCGAGTCGGCGGCGCAGTTCGGGGCGTGCTTCGGGTCGCCAGACGTTGGCCGGGATGCCGGCGACGGCGTGGGACTTGGTGCGCTCGGGGGTGGGGTCCGCCAGGAGTTCGGTCCAGGTGGCGTTGGCGAGTGCTCGCAGGTTTCGTGCCTCGGGCCAGTCGTCGTATGCGGCCTCTGGTACGGGCTCGATGCTGCTGGAGGCGATGATCAGGCGTCGGATTCGCTGGGGGGCCGCGAGCGCGAGGCGTTGCGCGAGCAGTCCGCCGTAGGAGAATCCGAGCACGTCGGCGCACTGGATTTGGAGAGCGTCGAGCAGGTTGAGCAGGTCGGCGGTGGCTGCGTCGGGGTGGTAGGTCTCGGCAGGGAGGCCCGTGGTCGACCGTCCGCAGCCGCGCAGGTCCGGGAACACGAGCATGCGGGTCTCGGCTAGTGCGATGAGGGGCTCGCGCAGGTAGGTGTGGTCCCAGTCCGGGCCGCCGTGGATGACGAGCAGCGCCTGGTCGGCCGGGCCGCTGCTGCGCGCGGTGAAGAGCTCGATCCGGGGGTCCTGGCATACGGCTACATGCTCTTCGATCAGCATCGGGCCAGTATCACAGCGCCCGAGGACAGTCCGCGGGGCCTGGGGCTGGCCGTGGTCTGTGG
>NZ_JAGSOG010000504.1 GCF_018139695.1 Actinospica durhamensis
ATGTGTATAAGGGACAGTCCCCAATTTGTTTCGCGCCCATGATCCGGCCTGGATACGCTCATGGACATGAGTAATCTCATTCGCGTCACCTATCGCAAGTACGACGGCTCGCTGCACTGGAACGGCGTCATGCGCCGCCTGGGCGAGGACGACTTCGGCGTGTGGCTCGGCTGGGGGGCCGGGCTGACGATGCGCCGCGGGTACGAGCCGCCGGTGACCTTCCCGGAGCCGCACGTGTCGCTCTATCCCAGAGACAAGTGGTGGACGGCGTCCTTCTACACCGCGCCACGACGGACGGAGATCTACTGCGACATCACCACCGTTCCGGAGTGGCCCACCGAGGATGAGGTCACCATGGTGGACCTCGACCTGGATGTGATCAGGCGCCGTGAGGACCGCCAGGCGATCATCCTCGACGAGGACGAATTCCTCGAGCACCAAGTGCGTTATGCGTACCCTCCCAACGTGATCGAAGCTGCTCGAAACTCTGCTGACGCGCTGCTCCCTGCAGTGGGCGGCGACGCCGAGCCGTTCCAGTCGGCCTATTTCGAATGGTTGAGCAAGGTCGAGCAGTACGAGGGCGACCCGGCTGCTTGACGGAGTCGGGACGTGAGGCTGCGTCGATGTATCGCGACGGCGGCCTCAGTCGCTTGCTTCGGTGGTTTCAGTGGCTCCGGTGGCGTCAGCGGGATGGGCCCTCGGCGAGGGCCTTGACCGCGGCCAGGGGCTTGTCCCAGGTCGACGCCAGTTCGTTCATCCACTGCGCCGTGTCCTCGAGCGGGGCCGGGGCGACGCTGTAGCGCACTTCCCGACCGATCTTTCGGCCGACGACGAGTCCGGCTTGCTGGAGCACGGCGAGGTGTTTGACGACGGCTTGGCGCGTGACGGGGAGGCGTTCGGCGAGGGTGGTCGCGGTGCCTCCGCCGGCGGTGGACAGGCCATTGAGGATGCGGCGGCGCATCGGGTCGGCGAGTGCCACCAGCACGATCTCGATCAGCGCGTCTTCGGCCGGGCTCGATCGGTTGGCGAGTCTGGATGCTGTGGAGGCTTCAGATACCGCAGACGATTTGGACGCTTCGGATGCAGGGGAAACTGCGGATGCCGCGGCCACGCCGGATGCCAATGACGCCTCGGCCGCTCCGGATGCCGTGGATGTCACGAATGCTTCGGACGCCGCGGATACTCCGGGTGACTCGGCATCTGGTTTGCGGTCGGCCCCGTGTCGCTTGTGGCTTGTGGGGCCTGTGTCTGCCTGCTGCTTCGGGCGATGCTGCTCCGCGTGGTGCTGCGCTGTACCTCGGCCTTCGTCTTGCCGGCTCGTGCTCTGCTGCTCGGTGTTCTGCGGAGCTGTGCTCTGCCGCTCCACGCTCTGCTGCTCGGCGTCCTGTCGAGCTGTGCTTTGGCGTTCCGCATTCTGCTGCTCGGCGCGACGCTTCTCCGCGCCCGCACCCGCACCCGCGCCTTGCCGCTGAGCAGCACTCTGCTGCTCGTCGCTTTGGCGCATCGCGCTTTGCTGCTCCTCACCTTGGCGTATCGCGCCTTGCCGTGCCTCGCCTTCTCGCGCTGCGCTTTGCCGTGCGGCGCTTTGCCGGTCTGCGCTGTGTGGCGTCATGGGCGCTGGCGCCTCCTGTCGTCCTTGTTCCCGCGGTGATTGGCTGGTCGGTCCCCCGCCCCGGCGGCTGGTTGCTCAGATCGAGTCCACCTCCTCGAGGGCGTCGTCGTCCTCGGGCTGCTCGGCGTAGACGGCCAGGCCTCGAACGGCCTCGCCCCAGCCGCCGGCGTTGGCTTTGTAGCGGCGCTCGATCACGGACGGGTCGGCCTCTACTCGGGCGAATCCGCTCTCGACGACGCGCAGCCTGGTGCCTTCGCGCTCGGGGGTGAGGGTGAACTCGACGAGGGTGGCGTTCGCTTCGGTCGGCTCGCGGGAGTCGGCGTCGTCGGCGGCCCAGCGGAAGGAGAAGGACTTGGGTTCGTCGACCTGCTCGATGACGGCGGGGAGTTTGCCGTGGTCGCCGTGGTCGAAGACGATGCGGCCGCCGGGGCGCAGGTCGACTTCGGCAGGGTCGCCGTTGCCGAACCAGGTGCCGACGTGTTGCGGTTGGGTGAGGACGGCCCAGACGCGGGCCGCGTCGGCGGCGATGTAGACGTCTCGCTCGATCCGGTCGTTGGTCGACATGGTGAATCCCCTCGTGTGGTGGTGTGCGTCGCCTTCGCCATCCGCGGCGCTGTGGCTCGGGCGCCGCGGGTCGACGAGGACGACTCCCCGTGGAACTGCAACTCCATAGTTGCACATGGCGAGAGGACGCGCAACCCGTACGTTGCAGGTTTCTTATCGGGCGAGGAGGTCCTTGAGGGCGGCGGCGAGGCGTTCGAAGTCGGCGATGTTGTTGTAGAGCTGGGCGGAGACGCGGAGCAGGGCTTGTCCGTTCCATGCGTCGACCGGGCATTCGATGGCGTATTCGACGGCGAGCCGGTCGGTCAGTTCGATACCTGCCTCGCGGGTGGGGGCGACGCCGGGCAGGGG
>NZ_JAGSOG010000505.1 GCF_018139695.1 Actinospica durhamensis
CACCTGCCCCGCCAGTCCCTCTCCGCCCGCTCGTACCAGAGCATCGGCGCCACCGTCCCGGCGCAGCGCACCACCTGGGCGGCGGTCCGCCTGGACCCGGAGCGTGCCGAGGGTGCGGTCCAGGCCCGCGGCGGCGGCTCCATCGGCGCGCAGCGTGCGCTGCTGACGGCGGTTCAGCGCGTGGCCAGCCAGATCGAGGGCGCCGGCTTCGAGGCGACCATCCTGAGCGAGCCGGAGCTGATCTCCGCCCTGGGCACCGCCTGCCACGTCATGCAGGTAGCCGCGAACACCTCGGCCGCCGCCAACCGCCGCACCGAGGAGACCCGCCGCTACTGGCGCTGCGACGGCAGCTGGCACACGACGTACTGGCTGGACAAGCCCCCCACGTTCTCGGACCGTACGAGCGCTGACTTCTTCGCCAACGTAGGCTCCCTGCCCGCCCTCGCCACCAGCGTGGCCGTGAACCTGGCCAAGGGCACCGGCGACTCGGTCGCCTTCAGCTGCTTCATCCGCATCGCCGCAGGCTCCGAGCAGCAGCTCACCGAGTCCGGCAAGGTCCTGGAGCAGCGCGCCGGTCAGGCCGGCGCCGGCCTGACCCGCCTGGACGGCGAGCAACTCCCCGGCCTGGTGGCGACGGTCCCCCTCGGCGGAGAATAGCGGCACGGCGGGCAGGAGCCCCCGAACAGCAGCGAGCCGCAAGCGGCCGCCGCGAAGCCGCCAGAACCGAAGAAGCACAAGCCGCCAGACCTGAAGATGCATCAGCTCCAACGCAGCTCCCGTAATCCAAAACTCGCTCCACCAGCTCCACCAGAACCAACCGGCGGGGAATAAGAGGTAAGAGGAATGTCGTCCAACGGATCGTCAGCCGCCTACGCCCCTCGCCGTGCCAGGCGTGGCGGGGCGCAGCAGGAGCGCACCGTCGTAGCAGCCAGGCCCGAGCGCGGCCACGAGATGCACCTGATCCCCGCGCGTGGTCCGAAGCTGGAGAAGCACATCCTCGAGCCGGACGAGTTCAACGCGGTAGCCCTGCCCGTAGGCGACGACGGAGTGGTCATCGGCACCGACCAGGCCAGCCGTCCCGCGGTGATCAGCCTGTTCAAGCCGAGGGCGATGGACGCAGCCCTGATCGGCGGCGCGTACATGGCGCAACTGATCGCCCTGAGAGCAACCGCCACCGGCGCCCGCGTAGTGGTGGAGACGGCCCGCCCCCAACTCTGGGCCCCCCTGGCCCAGAACGCCGGCGGCGGCCAACAGGTCATCGCCGTGGTCCCGGTCCGCCGCGTAGGCAACCTCGGCGCCACCGCCGCCTCCCCCGTGCTCCTCCTCAGAGACTGCGGCGCCCGCCCCCCACGCAGCGCGGCGCCCAAGACCTCGTGGATGACCACACTCACGCTGCTGCCGTTCCTCGACCCCTCCTTCGCAGGCCACCTCATCAGCTCCGACTACGTGGCCCTGCAGCAGATCTCCCCCCAGGAAGCGGAACTGGCGGCCCGTCTGTTCCGCCTCAGCCCCCAAGACGTCGCCGCCCTGCCCACCCTCATGCCCGAACTAGCACTCTGGGCGGCGAAGCACGGCCGACAGTACGTCTACACCGCCCCCACCCACGACGAATCCGCCCTCCTAGGCGCCCCCCGCCGCATGGACTGACCCAATGCACATCTGCCAAGGAACGGTTCGCGCGACCCGCACCACCCGAACGACCCGCACAACATCGCAACCGCACAGCCGGGCAGCCGGGCAGCCGGGCAGCCGAACAACTGGACTATCGGACGGCCGGACAGTCGCACGAGGGACAACGGCCATCGCCAGCGGACATCGACAGCGGACACGGGCGGACGGGCTACGGGGCGCGGACGACGAGTTGCGGGTCACGGACTACGAGTTGCGGGCTGCGGGCCACGAGTCGCGGGCCAGGGGCGCCACGAGTTGCGGACCACGGGCACGGGTAACGATCCACGGCGGCGGCCACCGGTCGTCGAAGTAGTGGATAAGTAGTGGATAGCAGTGAACAGAAACGGGGAGTGGGAGATGGAAGACCCAGCACAACGGTCGGCGTACTACAGCCGACGCACTGCGAGTCGACACATCAGCACACTGAACAACGGGCTCATCACATAGCCCGCGATCGCGTGCGAGTCGACCAGATGACTAGCAGGTAGCCGGGCAACGGCCCAGCAAGGTCGGTCTGGGATCCGAGTGAGGACATTGTTTTCAATCGGGGCCCTAGCGTGGTTACTGTAGGCATCAGGGTTGGCGCGCAAGGCGAGACGGCGCTGACGCGCAGGGCGTGACAGGCGTTGACTGACGCTCTGAGCGTTACGGGCAGTGAAGCGCACAGCGTGGCGGCACAAGACGAGGCGGCGCAGCGGTAGCAGCACAGAAAGTTGGAAGCGGCGTGAGCGGCGAGCACGGGTACGGCGGCGACGGGTCGGAGGAAGACAGCTGGACCGGCCCGGTCTACACGACCCCCGAGTGGTACCGCCTGGGCAACACGGGGACCCCGACGCCCCCACC
>NZ_JAGSOG010000506.1 GCF_018139695.1 Actinospica durhamensis
ACCCGCACCCGCGCCACCGCCGACGCCATGCTCGACCAGCTCGCCTGGTGGGCCCGCGCCCTCCGCTCCGCCCGCACCCTCGCCGGCCCGCCCGAGGCCTGAGCCCGTCCGCGGACACCATCCGCCCGGCCGCATTCAAGTGGCCGGGCGGATCCGTGCAAACGCTGCGCTTGGCGCCACCGTTGTATTCATGATCATCTCAACGCGGGCCACCACGACCGCTGAGGCCACCTGGCGAAACTGGAGTGCGGAGCCGGTCCCGTGGAGATTCGACGACTCCACCCGGTATGCGGTCTACAACTTCACGGCGACGGCGGGCGAAGACATCGATCAGGGCGTCGCCATCATTGACCAGGCCGCTGCCGAACCAGCTGTCTACCTCTACGTAAATGCACCGTAGCGTGCGATCCCGCACGTAGCGCGACGACGAAGGCTAGCCCTCCGCCAGCAGGGACCGTATCTGTCTCGCCATACAGGAACGGAACATCAGGGCACGTCGTACCCGCCAGGCCAAGGCTGTCCGGTCCGGCTCGCCGTAGCGTCGGTTGCGGATGTCGTCGACCAGGCGCTGCGGTACGCCGCGGCGGCCTTGGTGATGAGGCGGCCCTCGCGCAGGGTTACGGCGGCGCGGGCGTAGGCGAGGGTGATCTGGTCGATCCAGGTATCGCTGAACCAGGTGCTGGGGGACTTGGTCACCACCGCCAGGTAGTACGTGCGGAGCATGTGCCGGATGTACGCGGCCAGCTCGCTGTCCGAGACCGGGGGAAGCAGCTCGGTCGGCTCGGCGCCCGCCAGGACGCGGCCGGCGCTCAGGAGTTCGCGGCGGGTGACCGGTGATACCGGGCGTTGCAGGTGGCGGGAGTGGGCGAAGGTGTAGTGCGGGGTCTCGGCGTCGGCGATCTCTGCGAGTGCGACGTAGGTGCAGTGGAGTTTCGCGGCGGCGGGTTCGTCGCGTAAGAGCCGTTCGTGCAGGGCGATGAGGCTTGAGGCCTGCTGGATGGTGAGCGGCTCGGCGAGTACGGCGACGAGGTCGAGGTCGCTTCGGCCGGGCTGGAAGTCGCCCAGCGCGAGTGATCCGTGTGCCCAGATCGCTCGCGGACGCAACAGATCCGTTGCCTCCGCGGCGAATCGGGCGATGACGGACTCTACTTCGGCCGGATCCATGCTGCTTATTATCGGGCACTGCGACGCGACACCGCGTTTGTCAGGGCCCGGTGACGAGGCGGACGAACGTGGCCGGGTCGTCGATCCAGGGGAAGTGGCCGGCGTGGGGCTGGACTACTACGCGTGCGTTCGGGAAGTGGCGGGCGCCGAGAGTGGCGACTTCGGGGCGGGGGAGGGCGTCGTATTCGGCGGCGAGGATGAGGACCGGGGCGGTGAGGTTTGCCAGGTCCGCCTTGACTTGCTCGGGGTCGCAGGCCTCCGGGGAGAGGAAGAGTGCGCTTGCCTCTTCGTTCGTGAACTGGGCGTCCGAGGCGGCCTCGAACGCTTCGATCGCGGTGTCCCAGCGGCCGTAGGTGAAGTGGGCGTACAGCAGCCAGTCCTCGGTCGAGGCGTTGTCTTCGTCCTCGTCGATGCGCTGTTCGGCGGCGCAGGCGTCGGCGTACCAGGGCTCGTCTTTGCGCAGGTCCTTGGCCTCGGCGCGGTGTTCCGGGGTCGGGGGCATGCCCAGGGCGCGCAGGGCGGTGGTGACGAGGATCAGGGAGCTCACTCGCTCGGGGTGGGCGGCGGCGTAGAGCAGGGCGAGGGTGCCGCCGGCCGAGTGGGCGAGGAGGTCGAGCTGCTCGCGGCCGAGATGCTCGCGCAGTGCGTCGACGTCCTCGATCATCCGGTCCGCGCGATAGGTCTGCGGGTCGGCCGGCTTGTCGGATCCGCCGGTGCCGCGCAGGTTGAGGATCACCAGCGGGCGCGCGTCGGCCAGGCCGCCGAGGTCGCCCAGGTAGACCGGCTCGCGCATCGGGCCGCCGGGGATGCAGATCAGCGGCTTGCGGCTGTGGCTGTCGAGCGGGCCGCCCTTCACGTCGTAGGCGAGTCGCGTGCCGTCGGGTGCGGTGAAGAAGGGCATGGGCGGACCTTAGAGCGGTGGCGCATCAGGGTTCAATCGCTTTTGCCCGCGGGGAACGGATTGCGGGCGCCGGCCGTCTAAGCGTTATGACCGTCTTGCGTGCGATTCTCTGTGTTGCGGGGATCATCCTGTTGCTGTGCGCGGTGGTGGTCGGGTTCGTCCATGTGGCGGAGCCCGTTACCGGGGAGCGTTGCTTTGCGGAGAGGGTGACCGGTACCGGGCAGGTCGTGCCCGTGTGTCCGGCTACGCAGTACGTCCGGCATGCCGGGATCGCGATCGGCATGGGTGCGGTCGCGCTCGGGTTGATCGTCGGCAGCATGGTGGGACTGCGGCCGCCGGCGGCGCGGGTTGGGGAGGCTGCCGAGGAATCCGAGTGAGGTGGCGGGGACGCTTCCGCCGTGACGCCGGCGTGCTCAGCGGCGTGCTCAGCCTACGGGGGAGGGGG
>NZ_JAGSOG010000507.1 GCF_018139695.1 Actinospica durhamensis
AGGGTCGCCTGGGCGGCGGAGGCGTTCGCATCGGGGCCCAGGACGGTCACGCCGTGGCGGCGGGCGTCGCCGACGAGGGTGGCGGGGCTGTAGAAACCCATCGGCTGGTTGCGCAGCAGGGCGGCGGTGAAGGCCGCCGGGTAGTGGCGCTTGAGGTAGGAGCTCGCGTACACCAGGTACGCGAACGAGATCGAGTGCGACTCCGGGAATCCGTACGAGGAGAACGCCTCCAGCTTCGCGTAGATGTCCTCGGCCAGCTCACCGCTGATGCCCTTGGCCGCCATGCCCGACATCAGCTGCCCTTTGAGCTCCAGCATCCGTTCGGTCGACCGCTTGGCGCCCATGGCCCGGCGCAGCTGGTCGGCCTGGGCCGGGGCGAAGCCCGCGGCGGCCACCGCCATCTGCATCACCTGCTCCTGGAACAGCGGCACGCCGAGGGTCCGGCGCAGCGACTCCTCCAGCAGCGGGTGCGGGGCCTCGGCCGGCTCCTTGCCCGCACGCCTGCGCATGTACGGGTGCACCGCGCCGCCCTGTACCGGGCCCGGGCGGATCAGCGCGATCTCGACGACGAGGTCGTAGAACTTCCGGGGCTTCAGGCGCGGCAGCGTGGCCATCTGAGCCCTTGATTCGACCTGGAAGACGCCGATCGAGTCCGCGGCGCACAGCATGTCGTAGACCTCCGAGTCCTCGGTCGGTATGCGGCCGAGCGTCAGGTCCACGCCATGGTGTTCACGCACCAGATCGAAAGCGTCGTGCAGGGCGCCGAGCATGCCGAGGCCCAGCAGGTCGAATTTCACCAGGCCGCCGTCCGCGCAGTCGTCCTTGTCCCACTGCACCACCGACCGGTTCTCCATCCGCGCCCACTCGGTCGGGCACACCTCCGCAACCGGGCGGTCGCACAGCACCATGCCGCCGGAGTGGATGCCCAGGTGCCGGGGCAGGCCGTGCAGACGGGTCGCCAGGGCGAGTACGTCCTCGGGGACGCCGGCCGAGTCCAGGTCGGCCGCGCCGGTGTACGGCCCGATCTGCCGGGCCCACGCGTCCTGCGCGCCGGACGGATAGCCGAGCACCCTGGCCGCGTCCCGCACCGCCATCCGGCCGCGGTACGTGATGACGTTGGCCACCTGCGCGGCGTGGGTGCGGCCGTAGGTGCGGTAGACGTGCTGGATCACCTCCTCGCGCCGGCTGGACTCGATGTCGAGGTCGATGTCGGGGTAGCCCTCGCGCTCGGGGCTGAGGAAGCGTTCGAAGACGAGCTTGAATGCGACGGGGTCGACGGCGGTGATCCCGAGCGCGTAGCACACCGCGGAGTTGGCGGCGGATCCGCGACCCTGGGCCAGGATCCCGCGCTCGCGGCAGTACGCGGAGATCCCGTGCACGATCAGGAAGTAGCCGGGGAAGTCGTACTTGGCGATGACGCCGAGTTCGTAGTCCAGTTGCCGGTAGGCGTCCGGGCGGGCGCGCCGGGTGCCGTACCGTTCGCGGGCGCCCTCCATCACCAGGTGGCGCAGCCAGGAGAACTCGTCCTCGAAGCCGTCGGGTACGGGGAAGTCGGGCAGCGACGGGGCGACCGCGGCGAAGTCGAAGGCGCACTGCCCGGCCAGTTCGACGGTGCGGTCCAGGATTCCGGGGAACCGGGCGAAGCGCTCGGCCATCTCCGCCCCGGCGCGCAGGTGCGCGGTCGGGCCGGGCGGGAGCCAGCCGTCGATCTCCTCCAGGGTGCGCCGGGCGCGCAATGCGGCGAGCGCGCAGGCGGCGGCGAAGTCCCCGGGCGCGGCGTAGTGCACCTGATTGGTCACGACCGCCAGGGCCTTGTGACGGGCGGCGAGTTCGGCCAACGCGGCGTTGCGCGCGTCGTCCTGCGGCAGGTCGTGGTCGACCAGCTCGACCAGCACGTTGTCCCGGCCGAACAGGGCGCGCAGCCGGTCGAGTTCGCGGGCCGCGGCCTGCTGCCCGCCCCGGGCCAGGGCTCGGGGAACAAGGCCCTTGCGACAGCCGGTCAGCACGGCCCACCGCCCGTCCGCGCGGGCGGCGAGGTCTTCGAGGTCGTAGACGGCCTTGCCCTTGCCCTCGCCGCGCAGCCGAGCATCGCCGATGGCGCGGGACAGGGCCCGGTAACCGTCCGGGCCGCGGGCGAGCAGCAGCAGGTGCGCGCCGGGCGGATCGGGCACGCCGGTGCGCTCGGCCCGGTCGGCGGCCAGGGAGAGTTCGGTCCCGAACACCGTGCCAAGGCCCGTGCCCTTGGCGGCCTGGGCGAGTTGGACCGCGCCGTAGAGCCCGTCGTGGTCGGTGACGGCGAGCGCGGACAGGCCGAGCCGCACCGCTTCGGCGACCAACTCGCGCGGCGAGGAGGCACCGTCGAGGAAGCTGTAGGCGGAGTGCGCGTGCAGCTCGGCGTAGGGGACGGCGGAGGCGGATGCGTCGTGGGACAGGCGCGGCGAAGTGGGGGGAACCGAGCGGCGGGGTGAACGATGAGTGGTACCGGCGGTGGGGTGGGG
>NZ_JAGSOG010000508.1 GCF_018139695.1 Actinospica durhamensis
GCTAGGAGCGTGGGTCAGTAACGGATGTGGTGTTGAGCGGGCGCCAGGTGGTGCGGGTGT
The DNA here is from genome assembly GCF_018139695.1 of Actinospica durhamensis. Taxonomy (GTDB): domain Bacteria; phylum Actinomycetota; class Actinomycetes; order Streptomycetales; family Catenulisporaceae; genus Actinospica; species Actinospica durhamensis. The sequence goes on from NZ_JAGSOG010000508.1 coordinate 61, forward strand.
GGGTCTGGCGGAATCCGGCGTGTTCCAGATTGGTGTGGCTTGCTGATCCGTAGGCGACGGTCACGACGGCGAGGTCGGTTAGTGCGCTGGCGTCTGCGAGCCGGCGTGTGATCAGCGCGTTCTGGCATCCGCGGCGGCGGTGCTGGGGCAGCGTCGCGGCGCCGCTGAGCAAGGCTCCGTCCGGGGTCAGGTAGAGGCTGGCTGCGGCGGCGGGTCGACTGTCGATGCGGGCGAGGTAGCGGCGAACGGTCGCCGGGTCGTGTTCGGCGCGCAGCATGGCCAGGTGTTCGGGGCGTGCTGCGGCGAGTTCGTATCCGCCGATGAGCGTGGTGAAGTAGTCGGTGTCGTCGTCGGCCGGGTCGAGCTCCTCGACGGTGACCGGTCCGGGCGCGGGCTCGGCGGGGTGCGGATTCAGGTTCTGGTGCAGTGTTGCGGTGACGGTGCCTGCGTAGAGTCCTCGGTGGGCCAGGGCGGCGCCGAGCCGGTCGCTGGCGTCGCCGGCCCACACTTCCAGGGTGGGCACGGTCCCGGTGTCGGTGAAGAACGCCGAGACCACGTCCAGGTGCGGCAGGTCGTCGGCGTTGACGCCTCGGGCCTTGTTGTAGGGGGCCAGGTCGCGCAGCGTCGGGATGCGCAGCGCGACGATCCGCCCCCAGCAGCCGATCTCGGCATCCAGTGCGGTCGCATCCCGGCGGATCTTCGAGGTGATCAGGTCTTCGGCGCGTTGGGCGATGGCGGTCAGCATCCGGCCATGGTGGCACGGTTCGCGATCTTCGGTATGGAAGGATACTGGCATGTCCGAACGAGATGGCCTGTTTGCGATGAATCCGGTGCCGTCCGGGCCGAACGCCGCGCCGGCCGGGCCGGTGGCCAAACGGTTCCGGAGTTTTGATCCGCATCAGGTCTACCTGATGCCGCCGTCGCTGGATGAGTGGCTGCCGGAGGACCATCTGGCCCGGTTCGTCGCGGAGTTGGTCGACGAGGTGCTGGATCTCGGGCCGATCCTGGCCTCCTATACCGAGAAGCGCGGCTTCCCGCCGTATGACCCGCGCCTGATGGTCCGGCTGCTGATCTACGGATACACCACCGGGGTCCGCTCCTCCCGTGCGATCGAGCGCAAGTGCGTCGACGACGTGGCGTTCCGCTACCTGGCGGCCGGGGCCGGTCCGGATTACCGGTCGATCTCCCGGTTCCGGGCCCGGCATCTGGACGCGCTGGCCGGGGTTTTCACCCAGTCGCTGCACCTGGCCCAGAAACTCGGCATGGTGAAGATGGGCCGGGTCGCGCTGGACGGCACCAAGCTGGAGGCCAACGCCTCCAAGCACAAGGCGATGAGCTACGCCCGGCTGGTCGGCCGGGAAGAACGCATCGAGGCGCAGATCGCAGACCTCGAAGCCGCCGCCTCGGCGCTGCTGGCCGACGCCGAGACCATCGACGCCGCCGAGGACGAGAAGTTCGGGGCGAACGGCAAGGACACCGATCTGCCCGGCGAGCTGGACCGACGGGAGAAGCGCCTGGCCCGGTTGCAGGCCGCCCGCGCACAGATCGAGGCCGAGGCCGCTGCCAAGGCGCGCAGGCACGCCGAGGACAAAGAGGCCCGCCGCCAAGACCGAACCGGCACCGACGACCCCGAGGCGGTGGCCGCCGCCGGGGCGCAGGCTGCTGCCAAGGCCCGGCCGAAGGACAAGGCGCAGGCCAACTTCACCGACCCGCAGTCGCGGATCATGAAGAACGGCGACGGCGCCTACATCCAGGCCTACAACGCCCAAGCCGTCGTAGACGACGCCCACCAGATCATCACCGCCGCCGACATCACCACCAACCCCTCCGACGCGCTGAACTACACCGACATGCTCGACCAGTCCGCCGCCAACACCGGCATCCACCCCAAGCAGGCCCTGGTCGACGCCGGGTACTGCTCGGAGGCGAACCTGCAGGCCGCCGCGGCCCGCAACGACGAGCACGGCACCGACACCTTCATGGCCACCGGCCGCCTGGCCCACGACGAGCAGGTCCCGGCCGCCCCGCGCGGACGCATCCCGGCCGACGCCACACCACGCGAACGCATGGCCCGCAAGCTGCGGACCAAACCCGGACGCGCCGCCTACGCCCGCCGCAAAGCTACCGTCGAACCCGTCTTCGGCCAGATCATGACCTGCCAGGACGGCCGGGAACTGCTGCTGCGCGGCGAAGAAGGAGCCTGCGGGGAATGGCGACTCCTGGCCGCCTGCCACAACCTCCGCAAGATCTTCCGGCATGCCGGAACCGCCGGACTGGCCACCGCCCGAGCCTGACGACCCGACCGCAAGGCCCCCACGGCGCCGACCGAACCCGCACAACAGCCCACCAAGCCCGCCACCGCGGCACCACCACCAAACGAACGGCCGCGACCGACCATTAGCCGATCCACGACCGCCCGTCGGCTTGTTCATT
>NZ_JAGSOG010000509.1 GCF_018139695.1 Actinospica durhamensis
CGCCACGCCACCACCGACACCGACACCTACTGCACTGGTCCGCCTGGCGAAGACGCCACCAAGCCACCGCCCGCCGATGCCACTACCAGCGACGATGCAACTCAGGGCAAGAATTGCAACTGTAGTAATAGGCGACCAGGGTGCACAGGGTGGCCAACACTGCGGTGATGAGATAGCCGTAGGGCACAAAGCCGAGATTATCAGCAGTCTGCTGGATAGGCTGATTTTTGTGGAGTAGTGGTGATTGTGAGGATCCGGGAGATGTGAGCTAGCGGTGGAACGGTGGTCGGTGGGGAGACGACGTGTGGAATGCGCGGAGCGGGGCGCCATGGCGATACGCGGAGCGTGGACGAGCGCATTGCGACGGCACGTGCAGCTGGCGCGGCTGGGTGAGGTGCCGCGGCGATACGGCTGGCACGGCCGAGTGGGGAACTGCGGCAATACGCGTAGCGCGGACGAGCGTGATGCGGCGGCACGTACAACCGGCGCGGACCAGCGGGAAGGCACGGGCGATACGCGTAGCGCGGCGCCGCGCGAGTGCAGTTGGCACGGACGAGGGCGACGCCGTGGTGGATACAGGCGGCACGGCGGAGCGCCCGTAACGCGCTGAGTACTTCTGCCGCGGCGGAGCGGCTGGGGCAGCGGGGCCATGCCGCGGCGGTGCGGTTGGCGCGGTAGACCGTTTGGTCGAGGGCGTCGGCCGTGGTGAGGGTGCCGATGCTCGGGATGCGCCGTCCACCAAGTAGGACGGTGCATCCCGAGCATCGGGACGTTCATCTGCCAGTGCGTTCGTGCGTCAGTGCGTTCGTACATATATCGGCCTGTCGGCCCATCGACCTGGCGGGCCGGTGCGCGACGAATCCGTGCGGGGGCTCAGTGCGCGGTGCAGGTGAGTGTGGCGGGGGCGGTGTCGCTGCCGGTGTCGTTGGCGGTGAAGCCGAAGTTGGTGTTGCCGCCGGACGCCAGGCTGCCGTTGTACGCGGCGTTGGTGACGGTCACGCTCTGGCCGGATTGGGTGTAGGAGCCGTTCCACAGGTTGCTGATGGTCTGCGAGTTCGGGTACGTCCACGCGACGGTCCAGCCGCTGATCGCGGATGAGCCCGCGGTCACCGTCACCTGGGCCTGATAGCCGCCGGACCACGCGTTCGTGATCGAGTACGCGGCGGTGCAGCCGGCGCCGCCGGAGGTCGGCGTCGTGGCCGAGGCCGAGGGTGACGCGGAGGCCGAGTGGGACGGCGAGGCGGAGGCGGACGGGCTTGCCGACGCCGACGCCGACGCTGAAGCTGACGGGGTCGCGGTGGCGGTCGAGGTGCCGGAGCCGTTGATGGCCACGGAGAACGAGTTCGTGGTCAGGCCGGTGCCACCCTGCCACAGCTCGAATCCGGCCTCGATGTCGATCAGATAGCACGAGGCCGACATGTAGCCGCGGCTGACCGCGTCCTGGGCGATCGGGAGGAGGTCCAGGTTGCTGACCGACGTGGCGGCGCTGGTCATGTCGTAGGTGACGGTGTCCCAGGAGGACTGGCCGCCTTCCCACACGTTGTACGTGGTATTGCCCACCTTGACGTTGCTGGCCACGGTCGAGCCGAAGGGCTGGACCGAGCCGTTGTGGTTGAGCCAGACCATGATCTCGGTGCAGTTGGGCTGGCCGGTGGTGGTGGCGGTGCGGTTGAACCAGATGTCGTAGGCCACGTCGTAGGCACCGCTACCGGGCTGGGTGGTGCTCCAGCTGGTGGTCACCTCGCCCGACTTGAGGTTGGACTCCTCGATCGGGTTCGTGGACAGACCGCCGGACGAGCACTCGCCCCAGTGGCAGCCCTGGTAGATCGACGGGTAGGCGCCCGGCGATCCGCTGGTGGAGTTGGAGATGGAGGAGTTGGCGACGTTGAAGTCCGCGCCACCGTCGGTGCTGACGCACTCGGAGGCGCTCGAGTCGTACTCGTTGTTCTGCACGATGTACGTGCCGGAGGAGACCGACGTGGTCTGCTCGGAGCACACGGAGGTCGCGGCGCTCGCGGTCTGCGGGGCGAGCAGCACGCCCAGGAAGGCCACGGACACCGACAGGACGGCCGCCAGCGCGCGCAGCGGTGGACGGCTGGGGAGAGACATGGAGGGACCTGATCCTTTCGTTTCGTTCAAGTTCGAGGTCAAGTTCAAGTTCAAGTTCGCGGCGGTACGGCAGTGCGACGGTCTGGAGCCCGGCGGTTCACCGGGCTCCGGAACCGGCGCCTTCGCCGAGCCGGATCTCGGCGCCGCGCCGGGCTGGAGCGCGTCGACTCGAACCCGGCCCGCAACCGTCGGCCGACCGTCGAGCAACTGGATCTCTTCGAATCTTTCGGGTGCTGACGTTCGATCAGATCAGGACGGTATCGGGGCCTGCGCCACAGGCAAGGGTGCGGTGGCGGGGGGTTGCGATTCCGGCTGGTGGAGGGGGTCTTGGAAC
>NZ_JAGSOG010000050.1 GCF_018139695.1 Actinospica durhamensis
AACCGGCACCCGAGGATGCACCGCGGTCCGAGGCGGACCCGCCGGAAACCCAGGACGAGGAGAGGGGGGAGCCACACTCCCGTACCGGCGCGCACCGTCTCCTGGCCCAGAGCGCTGAGACAGGTACGCGCCTGGCTCACCCCCTCGATCACGCTCCAACGCTGGTGGCAGGCCTGGTCTAACGCGCCACCACCCCCGCAACTACAAGCACTGATAGAAGCCGTCACCGCGGGCCACGGCATGCACCTCTACCTCCCGAGTTAACAAACTACCGCTAGCTCGACCTCCCGCTAGCTTGATGTCCTGCTAGCTCGACGTTCCGCTGGCTCGACGTTTCAGACGTGGTGGGTGACGGCGGCACTCCAGGAGAAGCACCGGATGAGGGTGCTTCTCCTGGAGGCTCGGTTTCAACGGCTGAGAGCAGCGCACCCGATCGCCCACGAACAGGCCGCGCTGCGTTTCTGGATCGTGAGCGCGGGTGGGCTCGTCCATGCCGAGGCCGCGGTTCATCCATCTGCTGCGGACCGCCCCGGTCAGCGACTCCGCCATCTCGAGCGCTTCCAGCGGCCCGGATGCGATCCCGAGCTCGCAGAAGGGCATGTCCTCGTCGTCCTGATAGGGGAACAGGAACCGTGTGGCTCGATTCGATTCCCGGCATCGTGACCAGTGGCCAGCGGCAGGGACCCGTTCGGCGTCCACGGGCGGTCGCTGCTAGAGTTCGGGAGACCGTGCGAGATGATGAGGAGGTGGTACCCGTGAACGCGATATCGACGTGGGTGCTCTCCTCCGGGGTCACGGTCGGGCGATAGGTCGTCCGGGAGCGCCATCCTTGCACTCCCGAAAGGCACGACCATGCAGTTCACCTCTGAACAGCATCTTGACGGCGACATCCTCGAACGCCGCTTCACCCTCGACGAGATCCCCGGCATCCTGTGGACGCCAGCATCGCCGATGCCGACGCCGCTGATCCTGCTCGGCAACCCCGGTGGACTGGGGTTGGACAGGATGTACCCGCGGCTGGCGGCCCGGGCCCGGTCCGCCGCGGCGAACGGGTTCGCTGCGGCCACCATCGAGCTCCCCGGGAACGGAGATCGGCCCAGTCTCGACGGTGTCGCCCAGGCGCGCGCCGACTTGCGGCAGGCCTTGGCCGCGGGCGAATCCGTCAGTGACGACATCGTCGACCGGCTTGTCCTGCCGCTGGTCGAGCAGGCCGTCCCGGAATGGCAGACCACCCTGGACGCCCTGCTCGTGCTGCCGGAGGTCGGCGGCCCGGTCGGGTTCGCGGGCGGTCTGATCGCCGTGGGCATCCGGCTGGCGGTGCTCGACCCGCGCATCGTGGCGGCCGACTTGTTCGCCGGGAGCTATGTGCCCCGGGCCACGTTCGAGGAGGCCCGCCAGATCACCGTTCCGCTGCACGTCCTGTTGCAGTGGGACGACGAGGGCAATGACCGGCAGACGGCCCTGGACCTGTTCGACGCCTTCGGGTCCAAGGAGAAGACCCTGTGCGCCAACATGGGGGGCCACACCGGCGTTCCGCAGTCAGCGGCTGAATCCGGCGCCGCCTTCTTCGCCCGGCACCTCAAGTGAGGCCAGGGCGTAAGGCCGACGACGGACGGTAGGCCCGTCAGATGCACGCTCGCCCCGATCGCGGCGGTACCGATCGCTGCGGTATTGATCGCAGCGGTACCGGCCGGTCGGGGCAGCGTGTGTCCAGACGCACTACCGTCACGCCTCGCAGATACAGAGTTGAAGCGGCGATCCCACGGCAAATGGTCGACCCGACCAGTCGCCGAACCGCTCGATAAGCCGAAGGCCGCCGAGCGAGAGGAGCAGCGGCAGCTCCTGCGGGAAGATGCTCCTGGCTTCGAGCGGCGCGACGACGAAATCGGGCTCGGAGTCAGTCGAGAGATACCAGGTCTCGTGTATGACCTGCGCGGGCACATCGTAGATTCCAGCGACATCGACGCTCACGTTGCCACGCTCAGGATCCACGAACGACAACGACTCCCGGGTGCGCCGCACGCCATCCGCATCGGCGAGTATGCGCACGCTCGGGTTGAACACGTCGAAGACGAACCGCGCTCCAGGTGCCAGGTGCCTTCGTACCGACTGGAAGCAGCTCACCAGATCCTCGGCCTCGTGCAGATGCAGCAGGGAATTGGCCGCGATGAACACGTAATCGAAGGTGCGGCCCAGGTCGAAGGCCCGCATGTCGCCCTGCATCCATTCCACGGCCACACCGCGCTCGTCCGCCTTGCGCCGAGCCTCGGCCAGCATGTCTGGCGAGAGGTCCAGGCCGACGCACGGATGCCCGTCGGACGCGATGGGGATCAGCTTGTGCCCGGTACCGCACCCGAGTTCCAACACGCGCCCCCCTTGCCGATCGGCGCCGGCTCGGTAGAAGTCGACGGCGGGCCCGCCGCCCGGGAACATGAGGTCGTACAGCCGCGCACGCGAGTAGAACGCTTCGCTCATGCAGCGCCTCCTTCTTCCGACTCATCCGCAGTTGGCGATGGTGGACTGCTGATTTACGTCATCGAAGTATGCTGCAGCTGCGAGGGGGTTCGCGAGGGGGTTTCGCCCGCGTGTCGACAATGCGCCGCCAACCCCGGACAGCCGGGTGGCGCTGGGGCAGCGGTAGCACCATCTGGATTCGGTGGCCGCTCTGCCGTGAAGTAGCAGCGGTGTTCCGTCCTGAGCTGATTGGATGTACGGCGTGTCAGTCCATGATCTGATTGCCCGCCTTCCGGACATCGACGTGGTCCGAGACCGGTGCCGAGCGATGGCCGCGCTCGAGGTGATCCTGAACCCGGGCAGGTGGGGGCGGCAGTTCGCCTTCGAGGCCACGTGGGGGCCGTCGTGGCAGAGGGCTTCGATGTTGAACGGCGCGGGCGATGAGTACTCGATCGTCTTCACGCCGGACGGGGCCTGGGCGTTCGGCTTCGATCACGAGTCTGAGATGAGCCCGTACCGGTGCGATCCGCTCGCGTTGTGGCCAGGCCTGCTCGACGGGATGCCCGAGGCGTTCCGCGCCCTCGTTGACGAACCGGCGTTCTGCGACCCGGACGGGCCGACGATGCGTGCGACGGTGTGCTTCTGGCGCGAGCGGGGGGCCGCCGGTTGGGCATGTGGGGCGCCGATGGCGCCGACTCGACCGGGCGAGGACGGCGGGGCCGGCTGGCTGTTCGAGGTCCTGTGCGGAGGCGCCGAGGGGTACGGCGCGTTCGCCCGGGACAATTACCGGGCGGAGATCGACGTCGAGGCCGTGCAGCAGGTCTACGGGCTCAAGCAGCTCACACCCGAGGTCATCGCGCGGCTCAACCCGGGAGCGGATGTGTCGGTCCTGGCCGACGGGCTGGGTGCGATCGGGCTGGAAGTGCGGGGTTAATGAGCGCCTGGGCCACGCTCAGTACTTTTGCAATAAAGCCACTTCAGTCCGATTGTGCGCTCGAGTCGCGTGCCGAAGAATCCTTCAGGCCTGCGGCATCCTCGCGCTCCTCCGCCGCGAGCTGCTCCCCGCTCACCAAGTCTGCCAGGGACGCCAGCCGGCCGTTGAACTCCCGCACGTAAGCCGAGACCACCACGGCGCCGCCGATCACCAGCGAGATGATCAGTGCCTGAATTAAGGATGTATTCGAAAATATCAGCGTGCACTCGAAGCTCAGTACTCCGACCGGCACGGACAGCGCGACCCTCCGCCCCAGCCTTACGCTGCGCGATGACATCTTTCCGACCGCGTTCCCTCAGCGCTCACCGCGCGGGGGCCGTCCGCGATCAGAGCTCCGCAGTGCAGCAGAGGTGGATTCAGCCGCAATCGGACCCGAAGCCTCCACGACCTCCGCGCGTACTTCCACCGAACCCGGAACGCCGCGCATCAGACTCGAGATCGACGCCAGCCGATCATCGACTTCTCGCAAGTAGTCGACGATAAGGGCTACACCGCTGATGATGATCGAGATCATCAACGCCTCGATCATCGAGGAGTCCGGCGACAGCAGCGCAGTCCCCAGGCTGAGACCACCAGAAATCACCGCCACCAGCAATTTATGCAGCATCGGAGGGAAAACCTCTGCCACGCTCTCGGCCCGGCGAGCCTTCTCGGCCGGCTTGGCCTGCTTCGCGGCCCGGCGACGCACCTGCGACCGCAGGCGGGGCACGCTCCACATCAGCACGCCACAGGCATAACCCACCTTGGTGATCTTCCCGGGAACCTGGGCGAGATCGGCAAGCCATTCCTCTTCATATCGCGCGATCTCTTCGGGCGCACCGAGGCGGCGGGCTCCCCAGCGCACAAGCCGTTTCGCAAGCCAGCCCGAAAGCTCCGCGCTCTCGTTCAGGGCCACCGGCAGAATCACGACGACGACCACGAAGCCCGCCACTTCAGCCGCGTTCATCGCTGCCCTCGCAAACCCTCGAGGGCAACAAACGGCAGAACCGGCCGACGTCTCGACACGCGCTCAGGACGTTGGGACGCAGCGCCACGACGCTCGGCCAGCGCGGCACGCGCCGCCCCGAGGCCGTCGGGACTGAGCCGGTAGAAGCGTCGCCGGGGACCGCGTTCGCCGCGTGTGTCCAACTCCCATTCGCTGGTCACCCAGCCGGCATCCTCGAGTCGCGCCAGAACAGGGTAGACCACGCCGGTCTTTCGCCCGGCTTGCTGAGCGATCTTCAGTCCGTATAACTGATCGTCCGGCCCCATCAGCGCCTCAAGCACATCCAGGGTCGCATCCGTCATGCGAGAGATGGGCTCCACAGCCCTATTCTATCTGTATAGAGATAGACGGTGAAGAGGCTCATCGAAGATTGACATGTCTGAGCACTGCGGGTGCGACGTTTCGGGGCAGTGTTGCTGATGTGACGGGCGATCATTTCGATGAAATACCCCTGAGGGGTATAAGATTACGGCGATGGCTGTCGAATTTGCCGTTGGGAAGGGAGTGCGCCCATGCACGCGATTGGGCATGCGCTGGCCATCACCGGGTCGATGACCTGGCAGATCACCTGGGCGCTGATTCTCGGCTTCGCCCTGTCGGCCGTCGTGCAGGCGGTGGTGCGCAAGTCCACCGTGGCCCGCGTGCTGGGCGATGACCGGCCTCGTACCCTCGCGATCGCCTCGGCGCTGGGCGCGGCGTCGTCCTCGTGCTCGTACGCGGCGGTGGCGCTGGCGCGCTCGCTGTTTCGCAAGGGGGCGAACTTCACGGCGGCGATGGCGTTCGAGATCGCCTCGACCAATCTCGTGGTCGAACTCGGGGTGATCCTGGCGCTGCTGATGGGCTGGCAGTTCACTCTCGCTGAGTTCACCGGCGGCCCGATCATGATCGTGGTCCTCGCAGTGCTGTTCCGGCTGCTCCTGCGAGACCGGCTCTTGCGCGACGCGCGCACCCAGGCCGAGCGCGGTGTGGCGGGTTCCATGGAGGGGCACGCGGCCATGGACATGTCGGTCGGCGGCGACGGGCCGTTCACCCGGCGACTGTTCTCCGGCAAGGGCCTGACCTCGGTGTCGCACGTGTTCGTGATGGAATGGGCCGCGATCCTGCGCGACCTGGTCGGCGGCCTGCTGATCGCCGGGGCGATCGCGGCATGGGTGCCGGACTCCTTCTGGCGCGGCTTCTTCTTCGCCGGCCACCCGCTCGCGGCGAAGCTGTGGGGGCCGTTGATCGGGCCACTGGTCGCGGTCGTCTCGTTCGTCTGCTCGATCGGCAACGTGCCGCTGGCGGTGGTGTTGTGGAAGGGCGGCATCAGCTTCGGCGGCGTGGTCGCGTTCATCTTCGCCGACCTGCTGATCGCACCGATCCTCTCGATCTACCGCAAGTACTACGGCCTGCGGATGGCCGCGTTCCTCGCCGCCACGTTCTATGTGGCGATGGTCCTCGCCGGATACGTGGTCGAACTCGTCTTCGGCGGCCTCGGCCTGATCCCGTCGCAGGCCGAGGCGAAGATCCCGGAGGGCGGTGTGAGCTGGGACTACACCACCTTTCTGAATATCGCCTTCCTGCTCCTCGCCGCGGTCCTGGTCGTCCGCTTCCTACGCACCGGCGGGATGATGATGCTCAAGATGATGGGCGGCGCACCCGAGGCCGCACCCGGGCACGAGCATGAGCACGGCCACGAGCACGAGCACGGCCACGAGCACGAGCATGGGAGCGGCCATGAGCACGGGAGCGGCCACGAGCATGGGCACGGGCGCACCACCCAATCCGAGGGCGAGTAGCGCAGGAGCGGCCCTTAGTCCCACAGATGCGCGGCCTGCGGGATGAAGTGGGTGCGCCGCGGCCGATAAGGGGGCTGCGGCTCGCCGGGAGGCAGGAGCGGGGCGAGATACTCGTGCACAGCGCGGACCTGTCTGAGGCCGTAGGCCGCCGGCTCCTCGGTGGCCCGCAACTCCACCAGGCCACCGGGTAGCTCACACACGCTGTGGAACACGCCGCTCGCCGAAGCCGCCGTCATGCCGCCGATCTTGTCGAGCAGCAGCGCTGGGACATAGGTGATCCACTCGTACCCGCGCAGGTACTCCCGGCTCTGCGCGAGGGAGTCGTGCCTCATGATCCCGCAGGCCGCGTCCCAACCCGTCGAGCCGTAGGAGGGCTCCTCGTCGAGGATCGACGCGAACGTCACCGGGAACCGCTGCGCCATCGCGGCGACGAAGCCGGCCGCCCACCCCGCATCGGCGCCCAGGTCGAACACCTCGGTCGGCCGGCCCTCGCCGTCGTAGGAAAGGTCGAAGGTGTGGAACCCGGACCCGGGACGCGCCTCGATCCCCGGCCCGGCAAGCCCGTGCGTCCCGTAAATCATCCTCAGCTGCGCATATGACTCGATACGCTTCTTTGTGGCCTCACTGAGGCGAACGATGAAGAGCGCCTCCGTGTAGGGCATTCCCGAGAGGAAATCGAGAAACCCGTCCCACGATGCCCGGGCGAACTCCGCGTACGCCGCGTCGATGTTGAAGTCGGGATCCTGCTCTTGCGCCACTTCCGTGTTCAGCGACGCGGCGCTGGTACTGATCCACCACTTCATTCCGGCGGGTGCGGAATGCTTCGGGCGAATACGGCCCCCCTCCGTCGTCAACACCGCTTCGAGCAGCGTCTCCGCAGCGTAGGCGAACGCGAACCGCGGAGCCTCGCCCGTCATGGGGACGCTCAGCGAAACCGACAGCACTTCTCGCTCTCCTTTTCGTCACGCGGCTGCACGGCACGGCATCAGACGGGTTCAGCCGTCTGCTCCAGGTTGCCTTCGAACTCTGTATACGCCGCGTCGGCGATCCGGGCTGCTTGGTGCGGGTACAGCCATGCCAAGACGGGGAACGGTGTCAGCCACCATCCCAGTGCGAATGCGCGTGCCAGCAGGTTGCCGGCTCGCGGTAGGCCGGCTCGCTTGGCTACTTCGGTCAATGCCGACGCCTGCTGGTCCGGGTCGGTGATGGTTCGAGCAAGTTGCTCGGCGCGGGCGAGCTCGCCTGCGGCGACCATCGCTGTAACCACGTCGACGAGGACTTCTGCCTGTCGGTCGGGGTCGGTGATGGTCCGGGCGAGCTGCTCGGCACGGTCGTGCTCTCCGGCGACGACCAGCGTCGTGGCTACGCGGTCCAGTGCCACCGCCCGCTGGTTCCGGTCGGTGAACGCGTCGGCGAGATGCTCGGCGTGGGCGGCGAGCAGACAGGCTCGATCGTGTTCGCCCGCGGCGGCTATCGCCTTGGCCACTTCGGTCAGCACCCGCACCTGTCGATCCGGGTCGGTGATGGTGCGGGCGAGCTGCTCGGCGCGGTCGTGTTCGCCCGCGGCAACCATCGCCATCACCACGTTGGCCAACGCCCCGGCCTGATCGTACGGGTCGGCGATGCCGCGAGCGAGCTGCTCAGCGCGGGCGAACTCGCCCGCAGCGGGCGCCGCTGCTGCTTTGACCAGCACCATTGCCCGCTGGTCCGGGTCGCTGACGGCGTGGGCGAGTTGCTCGGCACGGGTGAGCTGACCTGCGGCGGCCATCGCCTCTGCCACTTCGGCCAGCACCCACGATTGGCGGCCCAGGGCGGCCGCGCGGGCAAGTCGTTCGGCGCGGTCGTAATCGCCTGCGGCAACCAGTTCCCTGGCCGCTGCGGCCAGCACCCCCGCTTGCCGGTCCGGGTCGGCGATGCCGCGAGCGAGCTGCTCGGCACGGGAGGCGAGCAGACGAGCGCGGTCGTGGTCCCCGGCGGCGACCATCGCCGTGACCACTTCGGCAAGGACCTGAGCCTGTCGGTCCGGGTCGGTGAGCGTGCGGGCGAGTTGCTCGGCTTGGGTGGCGAACAGACGGGCCTGTGTGTGTTGACCCGCGACGACCATCGCCTTGGCCACCTCGGCCAGTACCTGTGCCCGCTCGTCCGGGTCTGTGATGGTGTGAACGATTTTCTCGGCACGCGCGAGCTCGCCCGCAGCGACCATCGCCTTCGCCACTGCGGCCAGCTCCCACGGATGGCTGTCCGGGTCGGCGATGGTGCCGGCAAGCTGCTCAGCACTGTGATATTCGCCTACGGCGACCATCGTCACTGCCGCTCGGGCCAGTGCCCACGCCTCCCGATATGGGTTGGCCAGGGTCCGGGCGAGCTGCTCGGATCGGATGGCGAGTTGACGTGCGTGGTCGTGCTCGCCTACGGCGACCATCGCCGACGCGACGTCAGTCAGCGCTTGCGCCTGGTGCTGTGGGCCGGTGATGGCGGTGGCGAGCCTGTGGGCGCGGTCATGCTCGCCCGCAGCGACCATCGCCGCAGCCACGTCGCCTAGCTGCCAAAACATGTCGTGCGGGCCGGAGATCGTGAGGGCGAGCTGTTCGGCATGTTCGTGTTCGCCTACGGCGACCAACGCCGCGGCTACCCGGGCCAGCGTACATGCCCGTGGGGACGAACCGCTCCCGACAGTACCGGCCAGCTGCGCGGCACAGTTCGCGAGCCGCAGGGCCTGCTCGCGTTCCCCCGCGTCGACCATCGCCTTCGCCGCCGCAGCCAGCACCTGTGCTCGCTCGTCCCGATCTGTGACGGTGCGAGCGAGCTGCTCGGCCCGGGCGAACTCGCCTGCTGCGACCATTTCCGCGGCCACGCCGGCCAACCCCCACGCTCGCGCGCCCCAGCTTCTCGTATCGCTGTGGACAAGCTGCTCGGCGCGGTCGTATTCGCCTGCGGCAACCATCAGAGTGGCCACCGTAGCCAGCGCCCATGCCTGCTCGACCGGGTCGGTGATGGCGCGGGCGAACTGTTCGGCGCCGGTGACGAGACGAAGGGCCTGCACGTGTTCACCCACAGCGACCATCGCCTTGACCACTTCGGCCAGCGTCGGCCCCAGAGCCCACCTCCACGCCGACGCCTGCCCGCCCGGATCGATGACGGGGCGGACGATGATGCGGCCGATCAGCTGTTCGGCGCGGGTAGCCAGACGGCGGGCCTGCACGTGTTCACCCGCAGCGGCCAGCGGCCTGGCCATTTCGGCCAGTGCCCGCGCCTGCCGAGCCGGGTCGTCGATGCTGTCGGCGAGGCGCTCCGCATCGGCGAACTCGCCCCGGGCGACCATCGCCATCGCCATCTCGGCCAATGCCGTGGCCTGCCAGCCCCAGCCGCCGAGACTGCGAGCGAGCTGCTCGGCGCGGTCGAGCTCACCTGCGGCGATCAACGCGTCGATTACCTCGACCAGCGCCCATTCCTGCTTGTCCACGTCGGTGATGGCGCGGGCGAGCTGTTCGGCGTGGGTGGCGAGACGAAGGGTCTGCACGCGTTCACCCGCAGTAGCCATGACCTTGGCCACTTTGGTCAGTGCTCGCACCTGCTGGTCCAGGCCGGTGATGGCGCAAGCGAGTTCCTCGGCGCGGACAAGGTGGCCGAGGGCCGCCCACACGGCGGGAAGCCCGACGGGAATGTGCGCGTTGCGGGTCTGGAGCCGGTCACGGCGGCGGGAGAGCATGCCCAGGGCATAGAAGTCTGGCTGCGCACGCTCGAGCAGGAGATCCTGGCAGGCGGTGACTTCGGCGAGGGCCGCGGTGTCGCCGCCGGTCACCTGCAGCATCCGGTCGTGGCGTGCCGGGTCGATGGCCAGGACGGTGAGCCGGTCGGTGTCCTTGGCGGCGGCGAGCATGCGGGGATAGCCGGTGAGCAGGTACTCCGGAGTGTGTGCCGGCCATGGCGCACTACCGTCGGCCGGGTGGCGGTAGTCCTCGGCCCAGGCGTGTATCCGGTCCCGGTAATCGGCCAGGTGGCTGGGCCCGATGTAGTGGCAGGCGGCGTGGTGCAGTTCCTCGTGGCCGAGGAGGTACACCTGGGGGGCTGTCTCAGGTGCCCAGCGGGAGGGCCGGCGGGTGAAGGCGCGCCCGGCCACGGTGTGCAGGATCTCTTCCACCTCCACCAGATCCGCACCGGTCAGCTCGCGCAGGTCCGGCCCGGAAAGGCCGCCGCGGGCCGCCGTGAGCAGGCCGAGGAGCTGCTGCTCGATGTGGGTGCCTTTCAGCAGGCGGGTGAGTTCGGACTGTCCGAGACGCTCCAGACTCCGCGCATGTGGGGAGTCGGCGAGCAGGCGGACGACGCCCGGATCGCGCAACGGATGCCAGTCGGGCACGTCGTCGGGGATCGGCGGGTTGGCCCGGCCCGCGATGATCACCCGCATCCCCGCCGGCGGTCGGCCTGGAAGCAGCCCGGCGATACTGTGCGCCCCCGGCCCCGTGGTGACCCCGCGGTCCTCATCGAGCCCGTCGACTACCAGCACCAGTCGGCCACCCGCCCGCTCGCACTTCGTCGCGGCATCGGCCAACAGGCCCAGCAACACGGCTTCCCTCGAGCCCTCATCCACACTGACCGGCAGGTCCGTGCCGAGCCGGGCGCACAACTGCTCGATCAGCGCGGTCGTGAACGCCTCCCGGGTGTCCTGCGCGGTCAGCCGGGCGGTGACGAAGAACGACACCAACACCACCCCGGCCGCGGTCACCGGCGCGGGCGGGTCCAGCACGAAGGTGGACAGCAGCGCGGACTTGCCCGCCCACGGCCCCGCCCGCCACCACACGTATGGACCGCGCGCCTGCTCCAGGCAGAATCCGGCCAACTCGGCCAGTTCGGCGTCCCGGTCCAGCAGCTGCGGCGGCGCGATCTGCTCCACCTGCAGCCGATAGGCCGAATACACCGTCCCCGGCACCGGCCCGGGAGCGGCCTCGTGATGATGGATCGTCACATCGACGTTCCCTGCGACATATCCGAAGCCGGCCCCGCCGTCCCGGCCCAGAACCACCCCGAACGAGGTGTCGCCCCCATCACGCCCCAGGCTCTGCCCTGTCGCCGTCGCGCCGGGCACGGTCAGGGGCGCGACCGGCTCGGCTCCGAAGGGTCCGGCCGCTCCCCGCCCGCCACACCACGATCCACGTGTACATCCCCGGCGACCTGGCCGAAGGCGACACCACCGTCGCGGGCCTCGGCGTGGACGTCCCCGGTGAACACTCTCGACCCGGCCCCGGCCACCACCGAGATACCACGTTCCTGCTCGGCGGCCCGCAGCCGGCCGATCAGATCGGTCACCGTCTGGCCGAACTCCTCGTCCTTGCGCGCCGCGGCGGTCACCGCCAGTTCCACCTGCTGCCTGGTCAGCTCACTGACCTGGCCTGCGCTCTCGACCTCCTCGGCCAGATCCTCGAGCGCGGGATGCCGGTCGAGCTTGGCGGCCACCGCGCTGTGCAGCTTCTCCAATCCGGCGTCGATGACCTCGTCGACCTCGCCGTCCACACCACCGGCCACCCGGCGGCCTTTACGCACCGCCCACGCGACCATGTAACCGACCGCTACCCCGGCCTCGATCACCATTCGACCTACCCCTCCCTGAGCCAGCCGACCACTCACATCATCCCCCACCACACCGGCGAATGGGGCTGATCCGCCGGACCCATGCGGACTGATGACTTCCGAGGTCAGGGCTGCGCCGCGGTCGGCGTGCTCGAACCCCGGATGCGTTTGAGTAGGCCTGGGGTCCAGTGATCGGCATAGCGGCGCTGGAGGTCCGGGCGTTGCCAGTCGTTTCCGGTGATCGTTCTGCGGCACAGGGGTGATCCGCAGGCGCAGGCCATGCGGAATTCGGGGATTGCGGTGGAGGTGGCGTAGTCGTTGGTGAGTTCGTCGCCGGGTGCGATGTCGTGGCGGGCCGCTTGGGTGTAGGCGTCGATCCACCACAGGTTCGGGTCGCAGCTGTGGTTGCCGTATCCGTTGGGGCGCCTCGGCGGAAGGATCAGGTGCAGGTCGTCGTCCACGGTGTACGTGTCGATATACGGGTGGGCGGGGTCGAGGGCTGCGGCGTCGAAGGCGGCTTGTAGTTGAGCGCCGGTGGCCAGTGTTCCGCCCATCCGGGATACCGGTGTTCCGGCGGGGATGGGGGCGAGGGCGAACAGGCCTCTACCCTCGATGTGCGAGATGCGGACCTCGACGTCGAGGTGGAGCCAGCAGTCTGGTTCGGGAGCGGTTACCAAAACGTGGTGTGCTTCCTTTGTTCGGTGCGGGCTGTGGAGGCCATGGTAGGCGCCGGTGCGACTCCCGGCTGGCCCGAGTTCACCGGCGCGACCGGCACGCCGCGCCGTCCGGGCGACCGAGCGGCTTCTACACTCATGGCGGAACATATGGAGTAGGCACAGAGTAGGCACCGGAGGCGTGATGGCGATCGCGAACCCCGAAATGGCGGCACACCGCTTCCTCGCTGCCATGTACCAGGATCCTTACTTCCCGGACCACCTGGTGGACAAGGCCGCGGCGATCCTGCGGGGCGCGTGCGAGCGGATCGAGGCGGAGCATCCTGCCGACCTGGAGGAGCTCTACGCGCTGACCCAGGACGCGACGGACGAGCTCAACGCACTGCAAGTCGAGCTCGCGGCGGCCGGCAGCGCGATCGAGACGGTGGCCCGCGAGGCGATCGCCGAGGACTTCTCGGCGATCGCCAAGGCGTACGGATTCGACGACGCAGACGTCGAGGAGCTGATCGCGGCCAGGGACTGGTAGCGACCGGGCGCCACCGCCGGCTCGCCGCTACTTGCCGGTGTACGGCGCCACGCGGCCGAAGGCGGCCGTGGCCGCGGCGTCGTAGAGCTTGCCCTCGCGGTTGCGTTTGCCGACGCCGCGGATGTCGTTGCCGGACCTCGTGTGTGCCAGGCCCTTCTCCCGGATCGCACCTCCGAACTTGTCGATCATCTGCTGTTCCCGGCCGCGGATCGCCCAGTAGGACGGGTCGAGGCGGAACTCGGCGTAGGGCAGCGTCGCGTCGACCACCTTGTCGAGGCGCGCCTTGCCGTAGCCGAGCAGGTTCATGTGGTGGTAGGCGTCGCGCCACTTGAGCAGCTCGGCGACCGTGCCGTAGCCGCTCGTGTAGCCCACGTAGGTGCGGCCGTTCTTCGGGTTCACCTTCGTGTACGTCAGGTAGCGCAGAGCCCGCTTGCGGCGCTGCCGGGTGCGGGGGATGTCCCAGGTGCGCGGCAGCACGTCGGTGGTCGACCTGGTGCGCGGAACGGCCCGCGGCCTGGGCGTCGCGTGCGGCGCCGGGATCGGCACCGGCGGTACCGGGATCGGGATCGGCGGCACCGGGATGGGCACCGGCGGCACGACCGGAACCGGCGGTGCCACCGGGACCGGGTTCACGGGTTTGGGGTCCGGCACCGGGGGCGGCGGCACCGGAATGGGCACGGGAGGCGCGGGAGAGGGCACCGGATACGGCCCGGCGTACGGGTGCACCTCGGGCCGCGCGGTGGGCCGGTAGGTGGTGATGGCCATACCCAGTCCGCCCAGCAGCAGCGCGCCGCCCCAGCGCACCGCCGTGCTGCCGAGCAGCCCCTCGGTCACGGTTCCGCCGGCCAGCAGGCTGCCGCCGCCGACGCCCTCGGTCAGGGCCAGGGTGCCGCCCCCGAGCAGCTCGAGCCCGCCGGCCTCGAGGGCCACGGCGCCGGCGCCGATGGCGAGGCCGACCGTGCCGGTCGGGTCGATCACGGTGACCGGGTTCTGTCTCGCGTAGGCGTAGACGTTCGGGCCGTCCGCCAGATGCTCCGGGTCGGCGCTGGTCCAGCGGCCGAGCCAGGGGGCGTAGTAGCGCGCGGAGTGGTAGGAGAAGCCGTTCTCCTCGTCGCGTTCCTTGCCGCTCCAGCGATACCGCTTCGGCAACTCGGTCTGCGCGTCCACGGCCTGATACGAGGTGCTGCCGTACGGGAAGTACTCCTCGTAGCTCAGGACTGCGGCCGCTTCGTCGAGCTCCAGGCACACGGTCGGCAGGTGGTTGGGGTACTGATACCGCAGCTGACGCGCCGGCGCCGGGTCGGTCCCGATCGTGCGCCGCTCCAGCAGCGCCACCGACCGGCGGTCGGCGGCCACCGCCAGCTGCGTACGCTCGAGGGTGACGCTCTCGCCGTCGAGGTCGTATTCGCGGTAGTACTCGGCCGAGCCGAGATAGATGCGCTCACGCAGCCGCCGCCCGCCGGATCCCGTGCCGCCGGTCCCCGTACCGCCGTCTCCGGTGCCGCCGCCTCCAGTACCGCCGTCGCCGCGGCCGGACGGC
Source organism: Actinospica durhamensis (assembly GCF_018139695.1). Taxonomy (GTDB): domain Bacteria; phylum Actinomycetota; class Actinomycetes; order Streptomycetales; family Catenulisporaceae; genus Actinospica; species Actinospica durhamensis. The sequence continues at coordinate 14,517 of NZ_JAGSOG010000050.1, forward strand.
GCCTCCACTACCTTGCGGATCCGGACGCCGCCGGAGTCGTAGACGTAGAAGGTCGTCTCGCCGGTGCCTTCGTGCACGACCGTGCGCGTTGTGGCAGTGAGCTGATTCTGCTCGTCCCAGGCCAGCGCGGCCAGGTGCGGCATCGACGTCGTGTTGCCGTGCGCGTCGTAGCCGTAGCGGGCCGAGTACGGGCCGTGCGCCGGGTCCCCCGGCAGGCTGGTGGCCGAGAGCCGGTCGCCGGTGACGCCGGGTTCGATCCTGGAGGCCTCCGCGTACCGGTAGCGCCGGGTCCAGCCCGTGCCCGCGACACGGTGTGCCATGGCCAGCAGGTTGCCGACGGGGTCGTAGTCGTAGGTCTCGGCGTAGTTGGCCATCGCCCGGCCGTCGCCGGGGTTGGGCAGCCGGATGCGCGAGCGGTCGTTGTCGGTGACCTGGGCCGCGACGCCGGCCTGGCCCAAATGCTCGCGCCCGGTCGCGCGCACGAGGCGGTATCCGGGGTCGTACGTGTAGTCCGCCGTGGGGTCGACCCGCTGGTTGCGGAAGAAGACCACGTCGTGGATGTCCGCGTCGTCCCGCAGCCGGGTGACGTTGCCGAGCGGATCGTACGTGTAGGCGAGGTCCTGCACGGTACGGGCATCGGCCGGGTAGCCGCTCGGCCGGGTCGTCGTCAGCCGCGTCAGCGCGAGGGTCCGGCGGTTGTAAGACCTCGTCGTCACCGTGCCGTTGCCGTGGACGACGCGCAGACGCTGGCCTTCCGCGTCGTAGTCGATGGCGCGCACCGGATGGGTCGAGGCGGTGTCGGGGTCGAGCAGGTGGTCCGGGGTGTCGGTGGCCTGTTCCCAGAGGTCGACCCGGCCGACGAGGCCCGCTTCGTTGTAGCAGGCCATGACGATGTCGCGGGGGGCGCCGTCGACGTGCGGCGCGACGGCGAGCACCGGCCGGTTCAGCGCGTCGTGCAGCGCGCGGCCCTGGAACAGCTCAGGCTCCAGCAGGCCGGCGGTGGCGGCGTCGAGTGCCGCGGCGAGCTCGGCCGGCGCGGTGTGGTCGAGCTCGGTGATCGGAGCCCAGTCCACGTCGCTGCGGTAGCTGACCGAGAGCCGCCGCGACCGGTCGACGAGGTTGCCCTTGAAGTCGCACGAGTCGTTGGCGGTGAAGCCGCCGGCGTCGTAGTGCCGGAACACCTCGCCGCACAGGTTCGCCGCGGGCATGCCCTCGCCGTAGACCGTGCGCTGCTGCAGCCGCTCGCCGCCGCCCGGGGCGGTGACGTACCGATGGGTCGGGCGGCGGGCCGCGTCGTAGCGCGTCCGGGTGGCGAAGCCCCGCTCGTCCCAGCCCCGGATGGGGCGCGCGCCGATGTCGACGAGCATCCACCGGCCGCCGGAATCCATGTGGTGGTGGAGCATTTCGCGGTCGGCCAGGTCACGTCCGAGTACGTACGCGGTCGTGCCGTCCGGACGTGCCTCGCGCTCCAGGTACTCCAGCAGCCGCCGCCCGGCCGGGTCGAGCACCGCGATGGTTTCGCCCAGGCAGTCGTAGGCGTGCCGGACGCCGTGGCGCCCGCCCGGTCCGAGGTCCGTGACGGTCAGGCAGGTCCGGCCGGCCGAGTCGAGGTGCTCGACCGCCGGGGTGTCGGCGTAGGCGGTCGTCTTGACCGCGGCGTCCTGGTTGGCCGAGCGGTCTGCGGCCGTCTCGCCGTAGTCGCCGTCGGCCCGGCGCGCAACCCAGGACCGGAATGGGCCGGCGCCGAGCAGCCGGGTGAAATACCCGCCGACGTCGGGGTCTTCCCGCGGATCCGGGAATGAGGCGGTGTCCCCCTGGTCGAAGGCGATGCGCGACCAGGGCGTGCTGACCGTCTTCGTCCAGGTACCGTCGGGGTGGAGCATCGCCGCGGTGCGCCCGGGCGGGTCGTAGAGACGCACCGTGCTGACGCCGCGCCGAACCGCGAATTCGAAGCCCGGGGTCGCGGAGAAGAACTTCTGATAGGTGCGGACCGGCCGCCCCTTGTTGTCGCGCACCGTCCAGCCGGATCCGACCCAGCGCTCGGCGAGCCGGGGCCCGGATTCGGCCAGGGGTCCTGGTTCGGCCTGCGTCTTGTGCTGCGCCTCGTGGCCCGAGCCGTCCGAGTAGACGAGCGTGTGCCGACAGCGGGTCCGCTCCCCCGCGCGGAGATCCGACAGGTGCGTCTCGCGGTCGATGGTCCAGGCCACGACCGGCTTCGGCTGCGCGTCGTCGCGGGTGCGCCGGAAGGCGTCGAGGTCGTAGACGATGCGGCTGCTGGCATTTCCCAACACCGCCAGCGGATCGGCCAAGGGGTCGGCCAGATGGCGCGCCGCGGCCGCCGGGTCGAGGTCCGCGACGACGCCGTCGAGGTTGTCCCCGAGATCCTCGTCCTCCTTGCCCTGCACGGCGCTCGCGGTCACCATGCCGAGCGCGTCGAAGAGCACCCGGGCGCGGTTTCCGTTGGGGTCGGTCACCTCCCGGGGAGCCAGCGTGCGGTAGTCGATCGCGGCGCTGTGCACGTTGCCCACCTGGTCCACGGCCCGCACCGCGCCCAGGTCGTAGCGGTCGTAGTCGTCGCGCCGCACACCGAAGGGGTCGAGCACGCGCCGTACCCGGTAGAAGTGCGCTCTGGCCCGGGCCAGCTCCGTCGCCGCCGTATCGCCGTCTCCGGCCGAGTAGCGGTTCTCCTCGCCCGGGATCCACCAGCCGTCGTGTCCGTCGCGGCGGACGTATCCGCCCTCGATCAGGTCCTCACTGGTGACGGCGACTCCGGCCGCAGCCGCCTTGGCGCTGCCGTACGCGCGGGCGAGCAGGCCCGGGGTGAAGGCGAGCCGGAACTCCTGGCCCGGCAGGCCCATCGGCTCCGCCCGGCCGAGTTCGAGCAGCCCGGTCAGGTCGTCGCGGCGGTAGTGGGTGCGGTGGTGCGCGACCTCGCGGCGGAGCGGCGCCGCATCGGGCGCGTCGGGATCGAGGGCGCCATCGACGTCTGATGCCACTGCCTGCTCATAGGGCACGGTCGCCGAGGGCCGGTCCACCGCGGCCCACAGGGAGTCGAGTTCGGCGGGGGTGAAAAGGCCCGCGCCCTCGGGGCCGGACGCGGCGGGCCGTGCTCCGGTGATCTCCCAGGTGACGACCTCCGCAACGAGGGGCAGCAGGTGGGCGTCGGCCTCCAGCACCGGATTCGTCCACGACGTCCGCGTGGCGCGCAGATGCAGCCGGGACTGGTCGTACGCCAGCCGGGCCTGGATCTCCCGCGGCAGGGCGGGCTCCGGTGCGGGCCGGTTCCGACGGCGGCCGTAGGTGATCGCCACGGCTCGCAGCGGCTGCCCGAAGTCGTCGGCTTCGAGCAGGACATCGTGCTCGACGCGCGGATCGTGCGCGATCCGGTCGTAGAACGCGGACACGCTCTCGCGCTTGCGGGAGAAGAAGACGCCGTGCCGCTGGCCGCCGATGCGCTGCAGACAACGGACTTGGTACGTGTGCTCCTCGATCGTGTAAGGCACCGAAGCGCGCGGCGAGCCGTCCTCGGCATAGGTCTCGGTGCGCAGGACTGAGCCCTTCAGCGAGCGCGCCGCCTCGCGCAGGTCTGCCGGGCTGAGCGGTCCGGCGCCCGGGGCCGAGCCGTCGTCGAGCACGGGGTGGCTCAGCCGCGGTGTCGTGTCCGCGCACCCGGGCTCGTGCGGCTCCCTCCAGTAGCCGGCGCGCAGGGTCCGGGAGACGTCCTCGCCGAGTTCGAAGGCTCCGGTGTGGAACCAGCTGCGGGTGCGCGTCGGCGGCGACCAGGAGGCCGCGTCCCAGTTCTCCGCCTCCGGGAAGGCGGTGTCCCCGCGGTGTTCCTCGGTGTCCCAGCGGTCGACGACGGCGAAGCCGCGGAACTCGCGCTCCAGTCCGTCGTAGTAGCCGTGGTGGTAGGCGTAGCGGGTGACGAAGCGGCTGCGCGTCACCCAGTCGAAGACCTCCGCGCGCTCGACCACCTGCACCGGGAACGGCAGCGTCGTCACCCAGGGCTCGCCGCGCTCCCGGTCGGCCAGGCAGAAGCGGGTCGAGGGCGCATAGGTGAGCCGGGTCTCGCCGCCGACGTTGTTGCGGGCCCGAACGAGCAGGTGGGGTTTGCCGGCGCTCATCAGGTCGATGTAGCGCAGCGTGGCTCCGGCCTCCGCCGGCAAAGAGGAGGACCAGACCAGGCAGCTCGTGCCGGTGCCGCGCAGATCGAGGACCTGGACGGCGGTCTCGCGCGAGGCTCCGGGGAAGACCGCGAGGCGCCGCGGCCGCGACCACGCGTTGCCGGACTGGTTAAAGCAGACGAGCACGCCGTCGACGCCGAGGTAGAGCAGGTCGGCGGTTCCGGTGCCGTCGATGTCTGCCAGGCGCACCCGGGCCGGGTCGAACTCGCCCTCGGCGGCGAGCCGGGGCGCGCGGTCCATGGTGACCTTGCGGCCGAAGCGGCCGTAGCCGAGGTTGGGCCAGTAGGCGACCTCGCCGTTGCGGGTGCGCACCAGGTCGCTCAGCCCGTCGCCGGTCATGTCGGCCAGGTGCAGGCTCTCGGCCTCGTCGGACAGGACCAGCGTCGTGCCGGTCCCCTCGTCCCAGGGCGCGCGGTTCGGCAGGGCGCTGTCGTAGCCCGCGCGGCCCAGCGACGGGTAGGCGAGCCAGACCTCGTCCTCGGCGAGCAGCAGGTCCGGGGTGCCGTTGCCGGTGAGGTCGAGCATGCGCTGCCGCGGGCCCTGTGCCGGAACCGTGGGCATCGTGGCGAAGGACTGCCAGGGCGTCCAGCCCTCGGATCCGACGCGCTCGCTGTAGCCGGCGAATCCGCGCTCGAAGGTGACCGCGTCGAGGTGGCCTCCGCCGGTCAGGTCGAGCAGCCGCACGTCGGTGCCGGCCGGAAGGCCCGCTACCCGTTCCAGTTCGCCCAGGCGCGCGCCCGAGGCCGGTTCGAGCGGGCTCAGGTTCCGCTTGTACCACCAGGCGTCGCGGCCGCGGTAGAGCGCGCCGGGCAGGCCTTCGGCGTGCAGGTCGACCCATTCCAGGGCGGAGTCGACGAACCCTTGCGGCAGGTTGCGCGTGCTCTCCCGAGGCAGTTGCCTGATGGTCGGGTCGACGACGGCGCGGCTGTACTCGAACTCCAACGGCGGCAGGGCACGGCGCAGCAGGCGGCGGGGGTGCGCAGAGCCGGCGGCGCCAGGGTCGTCACCGTATCCGGCGTCGACGACCTCGGCGATCGTCGTGTAGACGGGCGCGGCCGGGTCCGGTGTCTCGATCTGGTCGGTGTAGCGCAGTTCGAGGGCGCGCACGAGGCGGTGCGGCCCGCAGGTCGGCTCGTCCGGGAAGTGATGGAACATCAGGGCACGCAGGCAGCGGCGATACGTCCGGATCTCGAAGCCCGCGCGGTAGGTGGAGAACGGGTCTGGCCGCACCGCGCGGGGGCCTTCGTCGCCCGGGGACGGCACCGCGGCGTCGTACTCGCCGTAGTCCAGGACCAGTGCGAAGTGGAATCCGTCCGCGCCGGGCAGTGCGGGTTCCGGGCCGTGCTCCGACCACTCGGCGTGCCAGGGCTCGATGTTGCCGTAGCGGACGGCGTGCAGGTACCGCTGCGCCGCGCGCTGGGCCGGGGTGCGCTTGGCCTCGTGCGCGGCGGCGGTGTCCACGCCCTGGCCGCTCTCGGCGCGGTGTTCGTAGACGGTCAGGTGCCCGCGCAGGTCGAAGCGGCGACAGAGCAGATAGGAGTAGATCCGGCTCGGCGCACCGGCCTCCCGCGCGGTCTCCTCGTGGCTCTCGACGGTGCTGCCGGGGTCGTAGCCGAACAGCGCCGTGATCCCGTCCGAGCTGATCGTGCGCCAGTGGCTGCGGCCGCCGCCGTCCGTCCAGCGCTCGATCCGTGCGTACAGGCCCTCGATCCTCGGCCGGTACGGATAGACCGTGTACGCGATCCCGTGCACAATCCTGCGCCGCGAGATCCGGCATCCGGTGGCGTCCGTCTCCGGCACGAGGTCGTCCGCGCCGGTGAGGACGAAGATGTCTGACTCGTTCGCGTCGTCGTACCGGGGCAGGCCCTTGTCGGTGCGCCGGGTGATCGCCGGCACGTCCAGGGTCCAGCCGAGGCCGAAGGGCCCGTTGCCGCCGCCGGAGTCGTAGGTCAGCGAGTGCTGCGGGGTCCAGCCGTCGCGCCCCGCCGAGACCGGGAGGGGGACGGTGAGCGAGGCGGTGCCGTGCGACTGGTTGACGCCGAAGGTCTCATCGATGCCGCGGACGGCGCCGCCGCCCTTGGGCAGCGAGATCGGCGGCGCGGCGTCCTTGTGCGGTGGTTCCGGCTGGGCCGGCGCCTGCTGCTCCACCCCGCCTCACCGACCGCAGCCGCAGGAGCACGGGCGCGCCGGCTCGTCCCCGCACCGCGGCCGGCAGGCGGCCTCGTATCCGGCCAGCAGGTAGACGCCGCAGATCTCGCCGACGGAGTCCGGGAACTCGAACGTGAACAGCGCCTGCGCGAGCTCTTCGGGCAAGGGGCGCAGCGGAGTCTCGGCCAGGTCGACCACGCCGCAGAAGAGCCCCGGCCAGGCCGCCGTGGCGACGCACGTGACGTCCTGGACCAGGTCCCGGCCGTCGCGCCCGTCCCAGTCGCGTCCGTCCCCGCCGCGCCCGTCCCCGTCCCGCTCCTGCTCCTGCTCCTGCTCCTGCTCCTGCTCCACCGGCCGGAAGCGTACGAGATGGTGCCGGCCCGGCTCGGCGTCCGGAGCGGCGAAGAAGAGCAGCAGCTTGCCGACCTCACGCACGCGCCTGCCCTGCACGAACGGGAAGAGCGCGCTGCTCAGCTCCGGCCGCAGCACCCTGGGATGGCCGGGCCGGTGTTCGCGGCCCGGCCGCAGCGCCGCCCAGGCGTCGGGGAAGTCATAGCGCACGTCGAACAGCCGCATCCCGTTTCCGGGCAGCCGTCCGGCGGATTCGGTCGCGGCCGCGCGGCGCAGGGCGTCGCCGCCTTCGCGCGCGGTGTAGTTCAGGTGCAGCACCAGGTCGGAGATCGAGTCGAAGTCGAACTGGTTGTTCTCCCGCGGCAGTTCGATCCGCCACCGGCTGACCGCCCCGGCGAACTCGAACGGGAGGTAGCGCTCGTCGCGGAAGTTGAGTTCGAACATCCCGCCGTCGTGCTGCGCGCTGGAGGTGGCGATCGCGTCGGTCGCGGCGAAGGAGCGCACGATCCGCGGGTCGCCCGGGATCGCCCGGTACCCCTGCGCGTCCCCGTCCCGGATCTCGCCGGGGCAGGCACACTCCCGGACCGGCCGTCCGCAGCAGCGCGCGACCGGGCCGAGCAGCCGCGGGTCCACGCGCGTGACGCCGCCGAGCAGGGTCAGCCGGCAGTGCACCCCGGTGTAGGGCCCGACGACGCAGGGGATGGTCAGCGTCACGTTCTTGAGCCGGCGCAGGTACTGCCCGGGGTAGTCGAGGTCGAACATCCACTCGGGGATCTCGATCTCGCAGACGCCCTCGTTCTTGAGCCGCAGCAGGGCCAGCGGGAAGTCGCGGCGCAGCGAGACGTGCTTGGTCAGCTCGTATTCGCGCCGGTTGCGGTCGAGGTACGCCTTCTCCATCCGGCGCAGCGCGAACTCCAGGCGCTCTCCGGCGAGCAGGCCCTCGTGCAGGTCGTCCCAGAGTTCGCCGTCGACGAAGGACTGCGCCTTCTCCCCGCGCTCGTGGTTGAACGCCCGCTCGGCCTGCCGCGCGGTCTCGAGCGCCAACTCGTAGGCGCGGCGGTGCAGAGCCGCCGTCTCGCGCTGGTGGTAGAGGTAGAGCGCGCGGTTGGTGAACTTGTCCCGCAGGAACTGTTCGACCTCGGTGCTCGCCTCCGCCGCCCGCTGCTGGTTGTTGAGTTCGCGCAGCGCGGCGTCGGAGCGGCGTTCCGCGCCGAGGATCTCGCGCATCAGCTTCTCGATCTCGATGGTGTAGATGTCCACCTGGTGCTGCCATTCGGCCAGCCGCCGGTCCCAGCCGCCCTCGGTCAGCGCGAGGCCGGCGCCGGCGTGGACGTCCTGGGCGAGGTAGCCGAGCGCCTTGCCCGCGGAGTTGAAGAAGTTGGTGAAACTGGACCCGGTCATCGGGATCTTGACGAAGTCCATGGTCCCGACGTACGCGTCCGGGATGACGCCGCCGAGCTGGGCGATCATCTCGAAGACCTGCGCGGCGACCTGCAGGCCGATGCCCACGCCGGTCAGGTCGGCGGAGAGGTTCTCGTTCGAGTTGAGCCCGCCGTCGACCAGGCCGGTGTAGTAGGAGAGCTGGTTGTGCGCGCTGAGCTTGGCCTGCTTGAGCGCCTGGACCTGCCAGTCGGAGTCGCGCCACTGGTCCTGACGGACCGCCAGGGTGAGGTGGTGCATCTGGCGCTCGTGGCTCGCCCGCAGCGCCGCGAGATGCTCGCCGTCGCCCTTCTCGTAGGCCGAGAGCAGTGCCGAGCCGAAGGAACGCACCTGCCCGGCCAGCTCCAGCGCCTTGGCGAGAAGGAACACGAAGCGGTACGGGTTCGGCGGGCAGCAGCCCTCGTCGCAGCAGTGTCCCTCGGCGGTCCGCCAGCCGTCGCGGACCGGATCCGCGCCCCAGTACGACGTCGGCTCGCCGTAGCGGCGGCGTCGCCGGTCGTCTCGCTCGTGGATCAGGGTCAGCCGGTCCTGGACGCGCTCGTACACCGACATCAGGCGCGGGTTGAGCCGAGGCGTCAGGGGGCTGAATCCGGAGACGGTGGGAGCGGTGCCGGACGGCGGGCCCTGCACGACCGTCCGCGGAGTCGGGCCGAGGACGGTGCGGGCCGCGTCGAGGACGGTCCGCGCCATCGCGTAGGACTCCGGCGCCCCCTCGCTCTGTCCGCCGCAGCCGCAGTGCGTCCCCAGCAGCGCGTCACCCCAGGCGACCAGGGTCTCGGTCTGGGCGAGCAGGCTCGCCCGTTGCCGCGCGACCGCGGGAGTCGGCGGGTTGCCCGGATCCCACGTGTTGTCCCCGGCGAAGGGGTCGTAGTAGGTGCGGTACCAGTTCAGCGCGTCCTCGTAGCGGCAGTGCGCCCGCAGCGTGTCGGCGACGGCGAGGGCCGGGGCGAAGGCCGAGAGCGGGAGCAGCGGCGCGCCGGGCCGGAAGTACGCGAAGAAGGGGTAGGCGGCGAGGCCGCCGAAGCTCTCGGTGCCGGGCATCGGCGGCGCGAGCAGCTCCGGGTCCGGCGCGGTCACGACGAGCGGCAGCAGGACCGCGTCGTCGGCGGCGAGGTCGTAGCGCCAGCCGGTCTCGGCGTTCCAGCCGGTGTACGGGGGCTGCCAGGTGAAGCCGGATCCGCCCGAGGACTGCGCGATCGTGCCGGCGCCGCCCGAGCCGTCGTCGACGCGGAACACCAGGGAGTCGCCCCGCCGGCCGCGCAGTTCCAGGGTCGGCGGGCCCGCGGGGTCGAGGGGCTGCGAGCCGTCGAGCGCCACACCCTCGCTCGAGCGCCGCAGTTCGCCGAACTCGCCGTTGTGCACGCGGCACCAGTGCAGGTGCACCATCGGCTGCGAGTCCCACTGCAGCAGCTTCGGGAACTGCGCCGGATTCTCCCAGTCGGAGTCGTCGTCGGTGCTCCCGTAGCGGTCGGCGTCCTGCGGGTCGGGCAGGTCGTAGAAGCGGGAGTCCGCGAGCCAGAAGTAGTACTCGTCGACGTTCGGCGGGTGGATCGCACCGCAGTCCGCGCAGCAGTCCCGCCCGGTGCCCTCCCCGACGAGCACGCTGGAGCCGACGGGCTCGCCCGAGGCCGCCACCCGCAGGAAGCGCACGCCGAGACCGACCGCGGCCTCGATCCAGTACGGCAGGCGGGCCGCGGGCAGAGGCGGCGGCACCACGACGGATGACGGCTCGTCACCGTGGACCGCGTTCGGCGGCGGCGTCGAGGCCGTGGGCGCAGACGACACATCAGTGGGCTGCGTATCGGCCGCCGCGCGTGGTTGGCCGCCGATCTGGTTCCCGCCGGTCGGCGACGGGGGCGAGTCGGTGGTCAGCAACGCCAGCCACGAGGGCTGGGCGGCGCGTTCGGGTCGGCCGAGCAGCCCGAAGGCCTCGGTCGGCACGGCGGCGTCCGCGGGCCCGGCCGTCTGCGGGGCGACCGGGAGATGCAGCGTCGAGGGCTGCTGTGCCTGGATGACCGTAAGTCCGGCGTGCGCCGGCACGGCCGGTGCGGTCCAGTGCTCGATGCCCGCGGGGACAGGGATCGTCAGCGCCCGAGTACGCAGCTCGCTCTCCAGGAAGCGGAAGCCCTCGTCCCGTCGCGCGTGCTCCAGCTCGGTCCACTCGATCGAGTTCTCCGGGTAGAGCTCACGCCGCTTGCAGGCCTGCCAGCAGCGGAAACTCGCGAATCGCCCGTCCCACAGGGACAGGAAGGCGGCGGGCAGCGTCACCCCGTACTCCAGGTGCAGCCGGGCCCGGCGCACGAACGCCTGGACGGCGCTGACCGCGTCCTCGATCCGGCTGGACCGCTCGCCCAGGCCGGCCTCGACGTCGAGCAGCAGCAGATCGCTCAGATCCCGCGGTCGCCCCGCCCACGTGGCCGTGGGTCCGGGCAGCGGCACCCGGTCCATCGCGCACAGATACGCGAGCAGCGCCCGCCGCGCCCGCTCGCGCAGGCCGTCGTCCAAGTCGCGCAGATCGCGGTAGCGCCGCGGCGCGCCGCTCTCGAGCATCGCGTCCTGGAGGAACGCCGTGAGCGAGTCGTTCCCGGACGGGGTGCCCGCGCCGGGGTCCTCGGCCGCCCACAGCGCCGGGCGGGCTTCGGCGATCGGCGCGTGCGCGCACGCGGCCTCGAGCCGCCGGATCCACCGCTCGGCGTGCAGGCAGCGGATGGGCCACCGCTCGTCGGTCAGGTTCTGCGCGGTCAGTTCGCCCTTGCCCAGCAGCGCCTGGAGCCCGTCGAACTGCTGCACGAGGTCGTTGTGGTCGAGCTCGACGTCCAGATGCGGGGCCAGTTGCAGCACGTCGCCCGGATTCGCCTCGTCGGCGGTCTGGAACAGCCGCCACACGCCCCGGCGCGGGGCATGACGGTCCTTCAGCCGCAGCCCGGTGTAGTCGAACAGCCGCTCCCAGCAGTCGAACAGCGCCGCCTGACGGGGCACCGTCGGCGCGGCCCGGAGGTCCTGGGTCGCGGTCGGCGGCAGGTACGTGTCGGTCACCGGGAGGAAATCGAGGTCGAAGTGGGCCGCTGACTGCACGAAGCCGCTGCTGGAGCGGTGGAACGCGGTGCCGGCGAACCGATCCGGATGGGCGAGCAGATAGCCGAGCTCCGACTGCCCGTCCTCGTGCCGCCGGGCGGAGAGGCTGAACCGGCTGACGAGCCGAAGCGCCAGATACGCACGCTGATACGTGCGCCGGATGTCGCGCAGGGAACCCGGGTACCGCCCGACGAGGGCGGCTTGGGCGCTGGGCGAGGCCAGCTCGATCCGGTCCCCCAGGCTCGCCGTCTTCTCGGCCAGGTACAGCCGGGTGCGCGGGATCGGGATCAGCTCGCCGTCCGTGTCCGGGCCGGCATATGCGAGCTCGAACCCGGCGTGCTGCCCGCGGACGTCGTCCGGCTGATGGTAGGCCGGAGTCGGGCGCTCGAGCTCGATGGTCAGCGTGTACGCGCCGCGCTTGAGGTCGAGTTCCGTCTCAGGCGCGGTGTCGGGCCCCGGCCCGCTCCAGCCGTGGCTCAGCAGCACCCAGGAACGCTGCCCCCGGCTCAGCCGGATCCGCCACGCGCACCGCTCGGCCCGTTCGAGGTCGGGGCGGTGCCCGCGCGGGGCTGGGGCACCAGCGGCGAAGCGATGCCGTCCGGGGCGCTCGATCAACAGCACTCCGGTCCAGGTGACGGTGAAGCCCTGCGCGCCGCCGAGCCGCACGTCACGCTCGTCGGAGCGCGCGATCCCGTTCTGGACGGTGACTTCTCCCCCGGCCGGGGTCGGCGTGTCGAGCGCGGGCAGCAGCGTCGGCACCGGGGCGTTCCAGTGGCTCCGGTCCGCGCCGAACGCGTCGAGCGCGCCCGAGGTCTCACGCCAGAGCGGCGCCGCGCCCGCCGCGGCGTACTCGGTGAGCAGGCCGGTGCCGCACAGCCCGAGCAGCGCGGCGAAGGCGCCGCCGGTCGGCTGCGCCCAGGTAAGCGGCGGCGCCGAGCCGTCGGCTTGCTCCCACGAGCCGGCGGCGAAGTTCTCGTCGGCGTGCAGGGTACGCAGCACCAGCCAGGCCCGCTCCTGCCGATCGTGATCGTGCCGGTGCTCGTGCCGATCGTGATCGTGCCGGTGCTCGTGCCGGTCGTGCTCGTGCCGGTCGTGATCGCCGTCCCTGTCCGCATCCGCCCGGGCGGCCGGGTCGGCGTGCCGGGCAAGGTGCTCCGCGATGATCAGGCAGCGTCGGCGGGCCAGCACGAACGCGCGCCGGAAGTAGTGCCAGCGTGCCTCCTCGTCGCCGTGCTGGAGCAGCTGGCGGTCGGCCTCGGCGAGGTCGGGGAAGAGCAAGCCCAGCGCGGCGAGCTGCTGCCTGGCCTGCCAGTAGACCTCCTGCACCGCGAGCAGTTCGCTGGCGCCGGCCGCGCCGCCCTTGAGCTGCCGCAGCCGGGCCAGGCTCTGCAGCACCCGCTCGTCGGAGAGCGGCAGTTCACTCCACAGGTACTCGGTCGCGGCGTCGTAGTGGAACGCGCCGTCCGGATCGCCGTTCCACATCCCGGGTGTCGTGGCCGCCGCGCTCAGCGGGCTGCGATAGCGGCGGGCGACCGGCGGTACGGACTGTCCTTCGCGTTCGAGCACGTTCGGGAACGCGTGCTCGGCCAACGCGGTGAGAGGGTCCGTGCCACTCGACGGTGCGTATCCGAACTCTTCGCTGAAGGAGGACTGGATCCGCGGCCACGTCCACCGCGGCAGCTCGTCCTCATCGAGGTCTGATTCCGCGTCGAGCAGCCGCCTGCGCAACACCCACAACGAGTGCTCGTGCTCGTCGTCGGGCAGCTCCAGCGGATCGTCGATCGCGTCCCCTTCGGTCTGCAGCGGGAACGCGTCCTCCCCGGTCACGTGCGTGCCCGAGAACAACAGCTCGAGGTCGCCCACCGTGAACGGCGACGCGTACACCTTGGCCAGCACCTCGACCATCCGCTGCGTACGCGTCGGCGAGGCGTGCCACGTGTCCGTCGGCGTGGCCGGGTCGAAGCCGGCCAGCACGGAGAGCGGATCCAGGTTGTCCGTCAGGACCTTGAGGAACTCGGGCGCCCGGCGTTCGCAGGCGTGGCGCTCCGCCGCGTACGCCTGCAGGCGCGACATGACCTGGGCCAGTGCCCAGGTCCACGCGTCCTGCACCGCGGCCGGGTCCGGTGCCCACAGCGCGAGCAGCCTCGTACGTCCGGCCCCCGAGACCGACGCCGAGGGATCCTCGACGAAGCCGAGCGGCAGGCACAGGTCGTCGCGCAGCATCTGGAACGCGGCGAGCTGGGCCGGGAAACCTGCATCGACTGAGTCGCCGCCGCCCGTGAACAGACCGAGCACCGTGCAGATATCAGCGAGCTGAGTGAAGGTGTAGCCCTCGCACCCCCGCGTGCGCAGCTTGCGCCACAGGCGGATGAAGACGGCGAGCTGCACCAGCTGCGTCGCCACGGTCGGCACGTCCGAGCCGTCCGAGCCGTCCGTGCCCGGCTGCCCGAACACGATCCGCTCCCGACTCAGGTCGCACGGCGGGCAGTCGCCGAAGTCGGTGCTCCGCGAGCCCCCGTCGCCCTTGCCGTCACCCTGGCGGTTCCCGTCGTCCGACGGCAGGCGGTGGAACGGGACGAACCCCGAGCGCCAGAGTTCGACGAACTCGCAGTAGTCCAGCCCGGTCCGCGCGAGGAATTCGCTGAGCGTGAGCGCGGTCGAGGTCCAGTCGACGTCCTGGTCGGCGTTCTGCGCGAATCCGTACAGGGTCCAGGCCGCGAGTTCGCCCGCCGGGACCGGAGTCGCGGTGGCGATCGGCGTCGCGAACAGCTGCTGGTACTCGGCCGGATCCAGGCCGAGGTACTCGATCGCGATGTCGCGCCGGACCGGAAGGCGCCACAGGGTGGTGTCGAAGCCGGCGGGATCGGTGACATCGAGGACGAACTCGGTGATCGAAGCCCGGAAGTGGCGCAGCAACGCGAACCGGCTCGATCCCGCCGCGCGCAGGCTGGAACGGGAGACGTCCAGCGGCTGGCTGTACGGCAGCAGCGGGCTGGAGAAGTCGGCGGCCAGGGCCGCGTAACCGCCGGGCGCGGCCACCGGGCTCGCCGGGGAGGAATGCTCGGGCAGCGCGGCGAAGAGCGCGGCCGGGCCGTGCCGGTACGGGTCGCCCGGCGCCGCGCCGGGCTCGCCGTCGCTGCCGGGGGGCGCGAGCCGATGGTCGCCCACCGCGTCACCCGCGGTCTCGTACTCCTTGCCGCAGACCGGGCCGGCGCTCGTGGCCACCGCGCTCGCCATGTTCTCCAGGCACTCGTTGACCAGGTCCACGACCGGAAGCCGCGTGCTGAGGTTGGCCGCCGTCGCGAGCAGGCCGCCGAGGTCGCCGCGCCGGTCGAGCAGGGCGGAGGCGAAGTCGTTGCCCGAGGGCGAGCGCACCGCGTCGCAGGTCGAGTCCGGTCCGGCGCTCAACAGCTCACTGAGGTACGCGACGGGGCCCAGCGGGGAGAGCTGCTCCGGCGGGATGCAGTCGGTCAGCGTGCCGTCCGGATTGACCGGGACGAACGGGCCCGGCTGGCCGCCGGATCCGCCGGCGACGCCGCCGGCGTTGGTCCAGATCGCGGCGGCCCACTGGAAGGCGACGGACCCGGCGACGGCCGCGCCGAAGTCCGCCTGGTCGAGCGCCGCGATGGCGCTCTTCGAGGTGAAGCCGCGTGCGTACAAGGCCTCGATGATCGAGAACTCGAGGCTCGCCGCGTTCTTCGACGCCGCCGGAACCAGGCCCGCGGTCACCGCGGCGAGGTCGCTGATCGCCGCCACGGCGAGCGTGAGCCAGGCGGCCGCGGCCGCGTCGGTGGGGAACACGGCGGCGATCGCGGCCTGCGCGGAGGCGTCGGCCGCGGCGCTGGTGCCGAAGGTGAAGGCGACGCCGGTCGCGTCGTAGTACTCGACGAGGAAGGACTGCAGCGGGTCGAAGCCGTAGCGGTCGAGCATCGGCGCGCTGCCGGGCGCCAGGGTCAGGTCCGCGGGCGTGGCGGTGCCGGTGGTGTAGAAGTGCTGCACGCTGCGCAGGAACGCGCGGATCCGGTCGGTCGTGGACGTGTACGCGCCGGGCGGGTTGGTGAACGGCGCGAGGAACTGCGGGTGCGCGGTGAGGAACGCGGTCCACGCGTCGGCCGTGACCTGGGCGAGGCCGTCGGCGTCGGAGACCCCGAGCCCGGTGCTGCCGGGCGGGCTGCCCAGCGGCTGCTGCACGGCCGCGACCAGGTCGCTGAGCACGGTCGAGGCCGAGGTGTCGTCGAACCCGGTCAGCGCGCACAGGATGAGCTTCAACTGCCCGCGGCGGTGCTTGGCCTTGGCCGAGGCCGAGCCCGTGGTCAGCAGGTTCGACCACAGTTTGTCGTCCGGGTCGGTGCCGGCCAGCCAGTCGGTGACGAGCGTGGACGCGTCGTCGGACGGACCGATCCGGCACGGCGGCTCGGTGCCCTTGACCGCGGTGACCGCCAGGATGCGCCGGGCCGCCTGGAGCGGCGTGATCAGGCCGGCCGACGCGATCGTGCCGGCGTCGAGCGCCTGCTGCATCTGCGCGGTGAGCGCCGACTCCGACTGGCCGCCCGCGATCGTCAGCCGGGTGGCCGCGTCGATCGACATGGGCATCGCGGCGCCGAGGGCGTAGAAGTACTCTGCGGGAACAACGAAGCCAGGCGTCAGCCCTGCCATGGAATGATCTCCCCCACGTGGAAATGCCGGTCAGTTGTGCACGATGACGGTGGCCTGCGCGGCCTGCCCCACACCCGGCGCCGAGGTGACCCGCACCGGGAACGTCAGTGCCGCCTGCGCCGCCGCCTCGGTCAGCGCCTTGCACGCCAACGCGGCCGACCAGGCGTAGATGTAGCCCGCGAGCCGGGTCGCCTCGGCCTCGAGCTTCGCGTAGTAGGCCTGCAGCGCCGACTCGAAGTGCTGGCGGTCGTCGTCGCTGCCGGTGGTGTAGAGGGTCGCCACCTGGCTCGACGGCGTCGGCAGCGGGTCGGCGTACCGATTGCCGACCAGCTCGCGCGCGATGTGCAGGCACTGCGGCGCGGTGAGGTCGGTCGGATTCGAGGTGCCGGTGGGATCCTCGGCCAGGATCGCGTTCACCGCGGTGCCCAGGTCGGTGAAGTCCGGCGGGCTGCCGTCCGAGGAGGGCACCAGGTAGGTTTCGCCGGAACCGGCGTCGAACGCGGGATCGGCCAAGGGCAGGTAGAGCCCGACGACGCCGCCCGTCTGCGACCCGTCCAAGGTCAGGTAGGCGCCCGCGATGCCATCCGCGACGGTGTGGGGCACGGCGTAGGGCGTCCCCGGCGTCCCCCACAGCTGCACGTCGTAGTCGAGGTCGTCCTCGCGCAACTGCCGGCCGTTGCGCGTCACCGACAGCACGACGTTCACCAGGCTCTGCGGAGCGGTGTACTTGGCGAGGATCGAGGGGTCGACGTCGATGACCGCGGCCGCCACCGAATAGAGCGTCGTCTCGAACGCGTCGGTCAGCTGATAGATCGTGTTCGTCGGATCATTGGCCGACTTGTAGACCGCTGATCCGATTTCCTGATGCGGCGGCGCGGCGAGGGTGTCGGGACTGGAGAAATCCACCTGATACGCCGTCACCGTCAGCTCGTGAAGGTAATTCTCGAAGTCGGTCCCCAACCCGATCACCTTCGGTGGATGCAATACCACCACAAGCGCCACACCAGTGCTCACGTGCCCTCCCGCGTTTTCGAAAGCGGATCCACCCCAGAGCCGATGAGCGGCATCGTCTCACAGTGATCTCCGATACGCACTCCCCCATCCTTAATGGTCTTGGCCGCAATCGGAGGACCGGAAACCCCCGTGGCAGAGATATGATCACCCACTCATGGGACAATGCCGCCCGGCTTGGATGAATCAAGCCGTGAGCTGTGGAGTTCCGTTCTCGATCAGGGTCGATCACACATTCCGGCAGCCACCGCGCCGCAGCCCGCCCTCGGGCTGTCAAGCAGACTTGACAGTCGCGAGGGCCGCACCACCTGAGCCGGAGTTCGACATCCAATACATATCAGTGTATTTAATAAGTGCTCTCCTACGAAATCTGATACCGTGCCCGTCGATGCAAGAAGCATGATGGACTAACGTGGACAACGGGGAGCACAACACGATGGAGTCTTCGCGGAGAGCAGTATTGAGGTCCGTGGTCGGCGCGGGAGGGATCGCGGCGGCAGCGACGATCGCGTCGGTCGAGAGGGCGTCGGCGGCGGCCACCGGGACGGCCGGGTGGTACGACGTGACGACGTACGGCGCCAAGGGGGACGGAGCCACGAACTCCGGCGCGGACGACTCGGCGGCCATCCAGGCCGCGATGACCGATGCGGCCACCGCGGGCGGGGGCGTGGTCTACTTCCCGCCGGGGACCTACCGCGTCCTGACGCCGCTGCAGGGCGCTTCCGGCGTGCGCCTGCTGGGGGCACACTCCTCGTCGTCCGCGATCCTGACCAACAGCGCTTCCACGCCGGTGCTCCTGATGGACGGTTCCTTCATCAGCGGCATGGAGATCGGTTACCTGACCCTGCACGCGTCTCTGGACACGTACACCGCGGATCCGACCTTCACCCCGGCCCAGACGCACCTGATCACGGGCGCCGACCTGAAGGCGCTGTACCTGCACGACTGCCAGTTGCGACAGGACTCGCCGAACCACTCGATCTGGTTCGCCGACTACGACGCGACCACCGGCGAGGACCGCCGGGCGAAGCTGCTCCTCGAGTGCGTCTTCGAGCGCAACCTCGAGTTCGCCATCGGGGCGACCCGGACCAACCCGGCCTGGGCCCTGAACGCGGCGGCGGGCGGGATCAACGTCGCCACGTGGCGCGACAACGTGTGCTGGAACGGCGTCGTGGAACCGGACGGCACCGTCGTGGCGGACGACACCCAGTACTGGTACGAGGTGACCGCTTCCGGGGCGAACGCGACCAACGAGGCGAACACCTGGGACAACGTCACGTTCGAGCATCCTCTCGGCGGCATGATCCACCTGCAGTCCGCCACCCGGACCCGCATCCAGATGTGCATGGCCTGGGATTCGTACAACGGGATCGCCAACTCGCTCATCTCCATCGAGCGCTACAGCGGCACCGACCCCGTGAAGGGCACCGCCGTCGTCGGCGGCGTCTGCACCGACACGCTGATCATCGGCGGGCCCACGGCCGCATCCGACTACCCGCACGCGGTGGCCCCCGCCGTCCCGGCCTACGACATCAGCCTGGACGCGACCACCGTGCACACCACGATCGTCCACCCCTCCAAGGGGGCGCTGATCAATCTGGGCGGCAGCACCACCCCGACCATCATCGGCGGCTCCGCCTACATGAAGGTCTACGGCACGGCGACCACGACCGCGGCGACGGCGCTGGCCGGAGCCGGCAGCCCGGCGGGCACACCCGTGGCCACCGGGTCCAACGACCGCTCCGGCCTGGTCACCTTCGGCACCGGCGCCGCGCCCACGACGGGCGGACTGGTGCAGGTGACGTTCGGCACGCCGTTCGCCGTCGCCCCCACCGTGATGATCACCCCGGCCAACGGCCCGACGGCCGGCCTGCTGTGCGCCGTGGAGTCCGTGTCCACGACGGGCTTCAGCCTGTTCGCCGGCAGCGCCCCGACGGCGAATCAGGCCAACACCCACTACGGGTTCTACTGGCAGGCGACCAGCTGAGCGAGCGGTCCGGTCCCGAGCGCGGCGTCGGCGCGGCGCTCGGGATCAGGCCTCTGCCGACAGTGCGCAGACTGTGCGCTGCCCCGCCGCCCGTTACCCGAGCGTGGGCGGCTGCAGCAGTGAGCGCACCTGCCGCGCCTCGGTGGCGTCGCCCGCGCCGATGCGCTCGAACAGGGCCAACGCCGCGGCCAGCGCCTGGCGCGCCTCCTGCGGCTCGCCGGCCTTGAGCAGTGCCGTGCCGATCAGGTGCAGCGTGCCGGCCTCGTTGAATCCGTCGCCGGCCGCACGGAACATGCCCAGCGCCTCGCGGTGCAGCTCGAGCGCGTCGCTCGGCCGGCCCATCGCCTGCAGCAGCTTGCCCAATGTGTCCAGACTCATGCCCAAGACGTAGACGTTGTCCAGCGGGCGCATCAGGGCCACGGCTCCCTGCAGATCCGCCAGCGCCTCATCGTGCCGCCCCAGCTCCATCAGCGCCGCCCCCATGTTCAGCAGGGTCAGCGCCTCACTGAAGGAGGAACCCCGGGCCCGGTGGATCGCGAGCACGTCGACGAGCTGCTCCACGGCCTTGTCGTACTCGCCGCGCAGATGGTGGATCACCGCGACGTTCGCGGCGGCCTTGGCCTCCAGCTCCCGGTCGCCGGCGGCCTGGGCCAGCCCGGCGGCCAGCGCGAAATACTCCAGCGCGTCGTCCTGGCGGTGCGTCTCGCCGCACACCATGCCCAGACTGTTGGCCAGCAGGGCCTGCCCGGTCCCGGCGCCGTCCGCGGCCGCCGCGGACAGGCCCGCCCGGCACACCGCCTCCCACTCGGTCCAGTACTTGGCCTGCAGATAGAACCCGTTGAGCAGCGCGGCCAGGCGCCAGGCCGCGTCGGGTCTGTCGTAGCGAACGACGGTGCGCAGCAGAGGTGCGAAGTTGGCCCGTTCCACCTCGCACCAGGCCATGGCCGCCGCCGGCTCGGCGAAGCGAGCCGGCTCCCCGGCGTCCGGCACCGGCCCCGGGTCGACGTTACGGCGCTGCGGCATCAGCACGCTGTCGGCCGCGGCCACCGCATGGGCGTACCATCCGGCCAGTCGGGCCACCGCCTTCGCCCGGGCCTCCTGCGGCTCCTCGGCCTCCGCGCGGTCCCGGGCGAAGGCACGCACCAGATCGTGCATCCCGTACCGTTCGGGGCCCACGCACTGCACCAGATGCGCGTCGCAGAGCTCGTCCAGCAGTGCCCGAACCTGCGCGGTCGGGGCCGTGCTCAGCGCCGCCGCGGCCGGGACGCCCAGCTCCGGCAGTTCACACAGCGCGGCAAGACGCAGCATCCGGGCCGCCGCGGCCGGAAGGGCCTCGTAGGACCAGGACAGGATCGAGCGCATGCTCGAGGCCTGATCGCCGTCGATGGACAGGAAGTCCAGTACCGCCGTGCCCGGGGCCAGCCGCTCGGCCAGGTCGGCCGGCGCCGGGCCGGGCAGCCGGGCCAGCCGCTCGGCGGCGATCCGCAACGCCAGCGGCAGCCCGCCGCAGGCGGCCAGCACCGTCTCGGCCGTCGACGGCTCCCGGGCCAGCCGGCTCGGCCCGATCGCGTCGGCCAGCAGCGCAAGACCGGCCTCGCGAGGCAGCGGCGAGAGCGCCAGCCGCCGCGCACCGTCGCGCACCACGAGACCGGACAGCGCGTCCCGGCTGGTGACCAGGGTCTGGCAGCCGTCGGCGCCGGCCAGCAGCGGCCGCACCTGGCCGGGCCCGGCCGCGTTGTCCAGGACGATCAGCACGCGGCGGCCGGTCAGACTGGTGCGCAGCAGCGCGGTGCGCTCGTCCTGCGCGCGCGGGATCGCCTCCTGGGCCACGGCGAGCGAGCGCAGCATCGCCTCGAGCAGCTCGCCGGGATCGGCCGCCTGCCCGGCCGGGTCGAACCCGCGCAGGTCGGCCATTAGCACCCCGTCGGGGTAGAGCGCGGCGTTACGCCTGGCCCAGTGGAAGGCCAGCGCGCTCTTGCCGACGCCGGCCGGGCCGGTGATCAGCAGGACACTGCCGGGCACACTGGTGGCCAGGTCGCTGAGCAGATCCAGCTCCACCTGACGGCCACGCAGCCCGACCGCGGCGGGCGGCAGCTGGAACGGCGGGCGCCCCGCGGCGCCCGGGCCGTCCGCGGACGACGACGAAGCAGATGAAGACGACGAAGCCGACGACGCGGGCGTGCCAGGACCCGCACCGGAGTCGGAGCCGGTGGCAGCCGCGACGTCCGGCTCAGGCGCCGGCTCCGTCTCCGGCTCGGGCCTTGGTTCCGGCTCCAGCGTGTCGGTCAGGATCCGGCGATGCACCTCGCGCAGGGCCTCGCCGGGGCTGACGCCGATCTCCTCGGCCAGGTACCGTCGCGTGCGGTCGAACAGCGCCAGCGCCTGCGACTGACGGCCGGTCCGATACAGCGCCGTCATCAGCAGGCTGACGAGATCCTCGCGCTCCGGCTGGGCCTCGACCGGCGCGGCGAGCTCGGCCGCGGCCAGATCCGGCTGCCCGCAGCGCATCAGGCAGGACGCCCGCAGCGCGGTCGCCATCAGCCGCCGCTCGTTCCACTGCACGGCCGCCGACTCGAACGGCGGCCCGGTCAAACCGGCCAGCGCCGGGCCGCGCCACAAGCGCAGCGCCTGATCGAGCGTCTGCGCCGCTTGGGCGACGCGGCCCGCGGCCTTCTCCCGCCGCGCTTCGTCGGTCAACGAGGCGAACACGGCGGCGTCCAGCTCGTCCTCCCCCACCGCGATCCGATAGCCGCCGCTGGTGCGGGCGACCGCCGCGGGCCCCGAGGCCGGCGCGAGCGAGCGGCGCAGCCGATAGGCGACGTTGTGCAGTTGGCTGTCCGCACCGGCCGGAGGAGCCTCGCCCCACACCGCGTCGACCAACTGCCCGTCGGAGACGGCAGCGCCCGGATTGAGCAGCAGCGCGGCCAGGAATCGCTGCTCCCGCGGCCCGGACAGCGCCACGGGCGTCGCCGCGCCGTGCACGGCCAGTTCGCCGAGGATCCGATAGATCAGCAATCCGAGACCCCCAAGGATCGGCCGTCGGCAGTCCCGGTTATCAGAATACTGCAGGCAGTGCTCGCATGCCCCCGCCGTGCGCAAGCCGGAGCCGGGCGGGGTGAGAGAGCGGTGAGAGCGCCGTGAGGACAGCGCGGAGAACAGTGGTCGGTACGGAGAAAAGCACCGGTCAGCCGGAGCGAGAAGTCTCCCCGACCCAAGGAGCGAATCACATGCGCAGGATCACCGCAGTCGCGGTCACTCTGGCCGCGGCCGGCGCCATCGCGACCTTTTCCACCGGCGCGGCCTCGGCGGCCACCGGCAACTGCCCGGACGGGCACGGCGGCTGCAGCGAGCCGGGATGGTACACGGTCTCCGGCAGCACCGGAAACCTGGCCGTGCAGAACACCGACGGCGTCAACAACGTGATCGGCGGGATCCCGAACGGGGCGCCGGTCGGGGTGCTCTGCCAGCGCAACAACGGCAGCACCGACCCCTACGACGGCCTGTACAGCAAGACCTGGGACTACGTCGAGGCCTACTTCAACGGCGGGTGGAACTACGGGTGGGTCTACGACCACTACGTCACCACCGCCGCGCAGGACTCCAACGGCTGGTCCGTCACAGTAGTCTGCGGCTTCACCAACAACCCTGGATGATGCCGCGCCGACACTTCCGCGGGCCCCGCACGCGCGAGCGTGCGGGGCCCGCGGGCCGCCCGGACCCGCTCTTTGCCCGCCACGTGATCCACCGACAGCACACAAGGACATCCGCTGGTTGAATGGGCGACCACACTCGTCCGACACCATCCAGGAGCCACCCTTGACCTCCGGCACGCCCGACGCGCGCTCCGCACAAATACAAGAGTTCCTCGTCGCGGGCCAGGATGCGGCCGAAGCGGGTTCGTGGGTGGCCGCCGGCTCGGCGTGGATCGAGGCCGCGAAGCTGGGCAGCCTCGACGGCGCGAACGCGGTCAGCCGGGTCGCGGCCCCGCACATCAGGTCCTTGGCGGATACCGGCGACATCGACGCCCAGGCGCTCATCGCCGGGATCCTGATGGACTACTACGCCGCGGACGCGCTGCCGACGGCGATCGGCTACGCGAAGGCCGCCGCCAAGGCCGGGCATCCCGCCGGGCTCCGCACCTACGGGTTCATGGTCCAGAACGGCATGGGCCAGAAAGCGAACGAAGCGCGCGCCATCGAGCTCTACCAGGCCGCCGCGGAGAAGGGCGACGGTTACGCGGCGTTCAACCTCGGCGTGCTCGCCCGCTCGGCCCAGGTCAAGTTCACCACCCACGACGAATGCATCCGTCTACTGACACAGGCCGCGGACAGCGGGATCGTCCCGGCCGGCGCGCGGCTCGCCGACGAGCTCGCCGCGGTCGACCGCGATGAAGAGGCCCTGACCTGGCTCGTGTGGGCCGCCGAGCGCGGCCACGACGGGGCGATGAACGCGGCGGGCTCCTGGTACCGCGACTGCATCGGCACGCCCGTCGACAACGTCCAGGCGCTGCGCTGGCTCCTGCCGCTGACCGCGAAGCCGAACATGGACGCGGTGCACGCAATCCACCAGCTCGGCGAGCTCATGACCGACGAACAGATCCGCGAGGCGGGACGGCTCTCGGGACACCCGGTCGAGGCCGAAACCACGGTCGCCACTCTCACCAGGAACCGTGACCGCAAGGGTTCTTGAGCTCTCTGCGCACGAGTGGAGCAGCGATCATTCGAACACTACTCTGCACGAAATGAACACGGGAGGCCCGACCGACGCGGTGACCCACATGACCCTCATGACCCACGTCATCGCAGCGATCTCCGCGTCGCCAGGCTGCGAAGTCACCGCTGCGCGGTCCCACACCGGCTTCCAACCCCAGGCCGACTTGGTCGAGCCTGCCCAACTGCGCGAGCTGCGCGCAGCATGCAGCCGAATCAGGCTCCACACCGAGAGCGAGCACGGCTGGGTCGTACACACCAGCCTGGTCCACGCCGGCCCCGTCCTGCTCGGGGAACCCACCGCATCACAGATACACGCCGAATCGCCGGAAGATCTGACGAACGGCTGCTACGTCCTCGCCACGGACGCCAGCTGCACCGCCGCGGGCTTCCACGTCGTAGTCGATCTCCACCCAGACCGCGCCGGACACTGCTACCTGACGAGCTGGGACACCTTCGGACTGGTCGGCGAGATGCCCACCGTGGGCAACGACATCGCCCAGACACTCATCTGGCTCCTCACACTCGGCGGAGGCAACCCCCTCGAGGCACTGCCGCTGCGAGGCGACGCCTATGACTTCGGCCGAAGTGGACACACTGCCGGATGAGGCGCGGTTCTCGCCGGGGTTTTCACGCGGGGGTGTTCACGCGGGTGGCCCAACGAACGCGCATGTTCCGGCCTCCGGTGGCAACCTGGCAATCATGGCCGTACCCTCGCTCCACACATCTCCGGCACGCCACCTGGCCCACTCCGGTGGCGTGGCCCTCGGCATCGACATCGGCGGCACCGGGATCAAGGGCGCGCCGGTGGACCTGAAGACCGGCACGCTGAAGGAGGAGCGCTTCCGGGTGCCCACGCCGCAGCCCGCGCGGCCCAAGGCCGTGGCCGAGGTGGTCGGCCAGATCGTCGGCCACTTCGACTGGTCCGGGCCGATCGGCGTGACCTTCCCCGGCGTGGTCTCCAACGGGATCATCCACACCGCGGCGAACGTGAGCAAGGAGTGGGTCGGCCTGTCGGCGGCCGAGGTCTTCGGCCCGGCCCTCGGCTCCGGTGCGCAGGCGCCCTTCGTGATCAACGACGCGGACGCGGCGGGCCTGGCCGAGATCACGCACGGTGCGGCGCTGGGGCAGAACGGCGTGGTGCTGATGCTGACCCTCGGCACCGGCATCGGCTCCGCCCTGTTCACCGACGGGCATCTGGTGCCCAACACGGAACTCGGCCACCTGCGCGTGCGCGGCAAGGACGCGGAGCGCCGAGCCTCGGCGAAGGTGAAGGAGGACAAGAACCTCAGCTGGGCCAAGTGGGCCAAGCGCCTGCAGGAGTACCTCGAAATGGTCGAGATGCTCTTCACGCCCGACCTCGTCGTCTTCGGCGGCGGCGTGTCGAAGCACCCGGACAAGTTCCTTCCGCTGCTTCGTATGCACGCCCACATGGTTCCGGCACAGATGGCGAACAACGCGGGCATCATCGGTGCCGCATTCGCGGCCGCCGGAGCTGTGCCGTCGTTGCACGCCTGAGGGCAGAAACGGACACTCGACCTGTACGGCGCCCGCCACAGCGTTCCTCAAGCAAGGCGCGTGCTGGCGACATTGATGCACATGCCCCAGGTGATGGCGCCGTCAGCGGCGGCGAGCGGCCGGCGACGAGCAGATAGCTGTTGGTTCCGCGCGAGTTCAGGTGCGCCATGTGCGCGAACTGATGGCCTGGTGCGCCGTCCCGATCGGCCCGTCTCACTCTAAAGACACGCGTTGACACTCGGAACGACGATCTGCCAGAGTGACGGCATGGCCCGCCACGAGCGCTTCACCGAGCGCCTGCACGTCGATCTGCGACGGCAGGCCAGCGCTCTGTGTACCGAAGCCCTCGCTCTTGCGCCCTGCTGCTGAGAAAACAAGCAGCCTGCGCATCGTGCCCACGCGTATCCACCTGCTGATGCGCGCACGGCGGAGTGTCCGAGTGGCTTAGGACGGGGCCTGCAAAGCCTCGCACGCGGGTTCGATTCCCGCCTCCGCCTCACCCGTTACCTTCTTCATGACCCCGCAACGGGGTTCCCGGCCTCCGGGGCCGCCATGGCAAGGATCGTCTCGATACGTGCCGCGGCTTGTCTCCAGACGGCGAGGAACTCTTCCTTGCCGACGGATGCTTCGTGCCAATCGGATTCCCCAGAGTAGGGGTGGAGACTGAACAAGATCACGGAGTCGGTCACCTCGACGTCAATCTGCACGTGGTCGAAGGTGTCACCCAGGCCCAGTCGACGCCTCTCCTGCGTTTCCCCGCTCTCGACTAAAGAGGCTTACGCCTCGGACCGCCGAGCGAAGGGTGGCGTTCGCGTGACGTTGCCGGTCAGCGGGTGGACGCTGCCGAAGGGTGGTGTCTGATTCTCGCGGGAGGTGGTCGGGGTGACCGGTCG